>NZ_JABWRV010000012.1:0-171408 GCF_014269105.1 Pseudomonas sp. SWRI77
ATACTGGATACGATCAACCGGCTTAGCCGCATAACCTGAACCGCCGTGTACGGAACCGTACGCACGGTGGTGTGAGAGGACGGCGGGTGTGAACCCGCCTCCTACTCGATTGCAGTCAGTGCCGGCAACCAACCCGCTGAACCCCATGTCCAACCCCTGACCCCATGGAAGACTCAGGAGGCCAAGATGCACCTCTGCTCCATCGATCAGGCAGTCGACCAGGCGCTGTCGCGCCTGCCGGCCCACATTCACATGGGCCTGCCGCTGGGCCTTGGCAAACCCAACGCCTTCGTCAATGCGCTGTACGCCCGAGTGCGCGAACTGCCCGAGCGCCAGCTGACGATCTACACCGCCTTGTCCCTTGGCCGTCCACCCTTGGGCGACGGCTTGCAGCGGCGCTTCCTCGAGCCCTTCATCGAGCGTGTGTTCGCCGATTACGAAGACCTCACCTACCTCGCCGACTTGCGCAACGACCAACTGCCGCCGAACATCCGCGTCGAGCAGTTCTTCATGCAGCCCGGCAGCCTGCTGCACAGCGAGAGCGCCCAGCAGGACTACGTCAGCAGCAACTACAGCCACGCCGCCCGCGACATCAACGCCAAGGGCCTTAACCTGATTGCCCAGCTGGTGGCCGCCACGCCAGAAAAGCCCGTGCACCTGAGCTTGGCCTGTAACCCCGACATCACCCTCGACCTGCTGCCGATGATCGCCAAGCGCCGCGCGGCCGGTGAAACCATTCTCATGCTGGGCCAGGTGCATGCCGAGCTGCCCTACATGCCGGGTGACTCGGAGCTGAGCATCGACGCATTCGACCTGCTGATCGATGAGGTGGAGCAACGCCGGCTGTTCTCCACGCCGAACATGCCGGTCACCACCCAGGACCATTGCATCGGCCTGCACGCCAGCACCCTGGTGCGTGATGGCGGCACCTTGCAGATAGGCATCGGCGCCATGGGCGATGCCGTGGCCGCTGCGCTGTTAGCGCGCCAGGGCGACAATGCGGGCTATCGGGCATTGATGGATGAACTGGATGTTGCCCCTTGGCAAACCCTGATCCAGCGGGAAGGGGGGCTGGATGCCTTCGCCCAAGGCCTCTACGGATGCAGTGAAATGTTCGTCAACGGCCTGCTGGCGCTGGCTGAGGCGGGCGTGGTGCGGCGTCCGGCAGACGAGCAGGGCGTACTGGTGCATGGCGGGTTTTTCCTCGGCCCACGGGCGTTCTACCAACGCTTGCGGGACATGCCGCTGGAGCAGCGCGCACGGTTTGCCATGACGCGTATCAGCTTCATCAATGAGCTGTATGGCCAGGAAGAACTGAAGCGCCGCCAGCGCCGGGATGCGCGGTTCATCAATACGGTATTCACCATGACCCTGCTGGGCGCGGGGGTGGCCGACCAGCTGGAGGATGGCCGTGTGCTCAGCGGCGTGGGCGGGCAGTACAACTTCGTCGCCCAAGGCCACGCGCTGGAGGGCGGGCGATCGATACTGCTGTTACGTAGCTGGCGCGAGGCGGCGGGCGAGGTCAGCTCGAACCTGCTGTGGGCCTACGGCCACTGCACCATCCCCAGGCACCTGCGCGATATCGTGGTGACCGAGTACGGCATCGCCGACCTGCGCGGGCAGACCGACAGTGAAGTGATTGCGCGGTTGTTGGCGGTCAGTGATTCGAGGTTCCAGGGCGAGCTGATCGAACAGGCCAAGAAGGCCGGCAAGTTGGCCAGGGATTTCCAGCTGGAAGCACGCTTTACCGACAACACGCCAGAGCGCCTTGAGGCCATCCGGGCGCGCCATGCAGGGCTGTTTCCGGAGTATCCGCTGGGCACCGATTTCACGGCCGAAGAGCGTGACTTGCTGCGGGCGTTGAACTGGCTGAAGAGCAAGTTCAGGTTGAGCGAGGTACTGGGGCTGGGCAAGGCAGCGCTGGATGCGCCGGGGCCGGAGGGGTATGCGGCGCAGTTGGCGCGCATGGGGTTGGGGGATCCCCAAGGGCTGAAGGAAGAAATCTATCAGCGGTTATTGCTGGCGGGTTTGGCGGCGACCCGATAATTGTCGGGGCCGCAGAGCGGCCCTTTTGCGACGCAAGGCCGCTCCTGCAGGCTCGCGCGATCTGCTTCACCTATAGGAGCGGCCCCAACGGCGATCACTCGATGAAGCTGACCACACCACCTGCCAGCGACTTCACCCGCGCCAGCGATTCAACGCGGTAGCCCTGGCTGTCCAGCTCGGCACGGCCGCCCTGGAACGACTTCTCGATGACGATACCCAGCCCGGCCACCGTGGCGCCAGCTTGCTTGATAATCGAGATCAGTGCCTGCGACGCCTTGCCGTTGGCCAGGAAGTCATCGATCACCAGCACGCGGTCGCTGCTGTTGAGATGACGCGGCGAGATGGCCACGGTGTTCTCGGTCTGCTTGGTGAAGGAGTACACCGAGGCAGTCAGCAGGTTCTCGGTCAGGGTCAGCGACTGGTGCTTGCGCGCAAAGATCACCGGCACGCCCAGCTTCAGGCCCGTCATCACTGCCGGGGCAATGCCCGAGGCTTCGATGGTGACGATCTTGGTCACGCCGGCGTCGGCGAACAGGCGGGCGAACTCGTCACCGATCAGCTGCATCAGTGCAGGGTCGATCTGGTGGTTGAGAAACGCGTCGACTTTGAGAACCTGATCGGAAAGCACGATGCCTTCTTCGCGAATCTTCTGATGCAGTGCTTCCACTGTGGTTTTCCTCGATGTAGCAAAGGTGGCCGCAACAGCGGCAACGGTTAAAGAGTAAGGGTTGATCAGCGTTTGAGCATCGCCCGAATATCGGCCAGTGCGTTGTTGCCACGCGCAGCTTTGACTTCGACTGGCGCATCGTCCAGGCCTTCCCAGGCCAGGTCGTCCGGCGGCAGTTCGTCGAGGAACCGGCTCGGTGTGCAGTCGATGATCTCGCCGTACTGCTTGCGCTTGGCCGCAAAGGTGAAGGCCAGGGTCTGGCGCGCGCGGGTGATGCCCACGTAGGCCAGGCGGCGTTCTTCTTCGATGGTGTCGGCTTCGATGCTGGAGCGGTGCGGGAGGATCTCTTCTTCCATGCCCATGATGAACACGTAAGGGAATTCCAGCCCCTTGGAGGCATGCAGGGTCATCATCTGCACGCCTTCGGCGTTTTCTTCCTCTTCCTGCTGGCGCTCGAGCATGTCGCGCAGCACCAGCTTGCCGATGGCGTCCTCGATGGTCATGTCACCCTCTTCGTCCTTCTCGAGGGTGTTTTTCAGCGCTTCGACCAGGAACCAGACGTTGCTGATACGGAACTCCGCCGCCTTGTCGCTGGCGGTTTGCTGGCGGATCCAGTTCTCGTAGTCGATGTCGCGGATCATTTCGTGCAGCGCGGCGATCGGGTCGTCCAGCGCCACCTTGTGGCGCACACCGTCCAGCCAATGCTTGAAGCGCTGCAGGCGCTCGGTGTAACGGGCGTCCAGGTGCTCGCCCAGGCCCATCTCCTCGCTGGCGGCGTACATCGAGATACCGCGTTCGGTCGAATAGTTACCGAGCTTTTCCAGGGTCGTGGAGCCGATTTCCCGGCGCGGCACGTTGATGACCCGCAGGTAGGCGTTGTCGTCGTCGGGGTTCACCAGCAGGCGCAGGTAGGCCATGAGGTCCTTGACCTCCTGGCGGCCGAAGAAGCTGTTGCCGCCGGACAGGCGATACGGCACCTGGTGGTGCTGCAGCTTGAGCTCGATCAGCTTGGCCTGGTAGTTGCCGCGGTAGAGGATGGCGAAGTCGCTGTACGGGCGGTTGGTGCGCAGGTGCAGGGTGAGGATTTCCATGGCCACCCGCTCGGCCTCGGCTTCCTCGTTCTTGCAACGGATCACACGGATCTCGTCGCCCACGCCCATCTCGCTCCACAGCTGCTTTTCGAACGCGTGCGGGTTGTTGGCGATCAGCACGTTGGCGCAGCGCAGGATGCGGCTGGTGGAGCGGTAGTTCTGCTCCAGCATGACGATTTTAAGGGAGGGGTAGTCCTCCTTGAGCAGCATCAGGTTCTCGGGCCGCGCACCGCGCCAGGCGTAGATCGACTGGTCGTCGTCGCCGACCACGGTGAACTGGTTGCGCATGCCGATCAGCATTTTCACCAGCAGGTACTGGCTGGCGTTGGTGTCCTGGTATTCGTCGACCAGCAGGTAGCGCACGCGGTTCTGCCAGCGCTCCAGCACCTCGGGGTGTTCCTGGAACAGCTTGACCGGCTGCAGGATCAGGTCGTCGAAGTCCACCGCGTTGAACGCCTTGAGCGTGCGCTGGTAGTGGGTATAGACGATGGCGGCGGTCTGCTCGCGCGGGTTGCGAGCCTTTTCCAGGGCCTCGGGGGGGAGGATCAAGTCGTTCTTCCAGGCACCGATCATGTTCTTGATCTCGTCGATGCCGTCGTCGCCGGAATACTCTTTCTGCATGATGTCCGACAGCAGTGCCTTGATGTCGGACTCGTCGAAGATCGAAAAACCAGGCTTGTAGCCCAGGCGCTCATGCTCCTTGCGGATGATGTTCAAGCCCAGGTTGTGGAAGGTGCACACGGTCAGGCCGCGGCCTTCCCCCGGCCGCAGCAGGGTGGCGACCCGCTCTTTCATCTCGCGTGCGGCCTTGTTGGTGAAGGTCATCGCCACGATGTACTGGGCACGGATGCCGCAGTTCTGGATGAGGTGGGCAATCTTGCGCGTGATCACGCTGGTCTTGCCGGAACCTGCACCGGCGAGCACCAAAAGAGGGCCGCCAACGTAGTCTCGGGCTTCCTGTTGCCGGGGATTGAGTCGGGACATGCTAGAAACCGGGGGTCGCCAGAAAATAGCCGCGCATTCTAACAGGCATGGGCCGGTTATGGCGCGACCGTCTGACGTCTGAGTCAGACTTTTGTCTGCGCATAAGCATTAGTCAGGCTCATGCTATTCATTGAAAAAATCGTATTTGCCGGTTGGGCTGGTTTCGCGCAGGATGCACGACAAAATGCGTCGGGGTGTACGTGTCTAAAAATGGAAATCATTTTCATTAATACAGTAGCATACCTGGCCTCTGCCGCTGCCCCGTCCAAGCCCTAAGGAGCCCGCTTGTCCACGCCTGTCGAACCTCTGCGTTTGCTGCTGTTGGCTGATGAGCCGGAATGGGCCGTGCTGTTGCGTGAGTGCCTGCAGGCCCTTGGCGGCAGCGCAGTGTTGTTGACCGCACCTGACTGGGAGTCGGTCGACAGCCTGTTCAGCCATGACCGCCAGGCCGTGGTCCTGGCCACACCGGCCCTGCAGCCTGCCCCTGGGCGCTGCGAACTGCCCACCATCGTGCTGCTCGATCACGAGCCGGAGGTGGCGCCCGGCGGGGTCAGCGACTGGCTGGTGCGCGACCATCTCAATGCTGATACCTTGCGCCGCTCGCTGCGCCATGTGCGCGAGCGCGGCGTGCTAGTGGCCACCTTGCAACGCCTGGCCGAGCAGGACCCACTGACCGGCATCGCCAACCGCCAGGGGTTTCAGGCCTTGCTGACGGCGCGCCTGGCAGAAGGTGATGGCCGTGGCCTGGCCCTCGGCCACCTCGACCTGGACAACTTCCGCCACGTCAACGACGCCCTTGGCCACCAGAGCGGCGACCGCCTTATCCTGCAGGTGGTGCTGCGGCTCAAGCAGCAACTGGAGGCCGGTGACCTGGTGGCGCGACTGGGCAGCGACGAATTCGCCCTGCTGATCGATACCCGCCGTGACCCGAACCGGGCCGAGTGGATGGCCGAACGCATCATCGAGGCCTTGGCCGAGCCCTACTGGATCGACGGCGAAAGCCTGCTGCTCGGCTGCAGCCTGGGCCTGGCGCATGCCCGCGCGCAGAGCGGTGCCGACCCCCTGATGTGGCATGCGCATATCGCCATGCGCCAGGCCAAGGGCAGCCAAGGCTGTACCTTTCATGTCTTCAATGAACGCATCAACTGCAACGCCCGCAGCCTTGCCGACCTGGAAAGCGAGCTGCGCCGGGCCCTGCGCCGTGACGAGCTGGAGCTGCACTACCAGCCACGGCTGAACCTGGCCGATGGGCGTATTGTCGGCCTGGAGGCGTTGGTGCGCTGGCGCCATGCCGAACGCGGCCTGTTGCCGCCCAGCGAGTTCGTGCCGCTGGCCGAGCAGAGCGGGCTGATCGTGCCGCTGGGCTACTGGGTGATATCGCGCGCGCTGCGTGACATGCAGGCGCTGTGCGAGCATGGCCTGGCGCCGTTGCACATGGCAGTGAACCTGAGCTTTCGCCAGTTTCAGGACAGCCAGCTACTGACGACCCTGAGCCGGTTGATCATCGAACACGGGGTCGATGCCCGCTGGCTGGAGTTCGAGCTGACCGAGACGGCGGTCATGCGTCGCAACGAGCTGGTACGCCAGACCATGGATGCCCTGGGGCGCCTGGGCGTGCGGTTTTCCCTGGATGATTTCGGCACGGGGTTCTCATCGTTCGTGCACCTGAACAGCCTGCCGATCGCGTTGCTCAAGGTCGATCGCAGCTTTGTTGCCGAAATGGAAATGCGCGAAGAGAACCGCAAGCTGGTGCACGCGATGATCAACCTGGCGCACAACCTCAACCTTGAGGTGGTGGCCGAGGGGGTCGAGAGCGAGGCACAGATGGCCTTGCTGCGTGAGTTCGGCTGTGACCAGGTGCAGGGGTTTCTGGTCAGCAAGCCGCTGCCGGTAGGGGAGTTGATGGCGTTTTTGCAGGAAGGTGGCAAGCCGCACCTGGTCAGCGTGTGAAATAGCCGGGGAGGGCAACGCGCCCCCCCGGGCATTCAGGCCGACACCGCTGCCTGGCTGCCAGCCCCGGCCTTGCGCAGCAACCGCTTCATCCGCCATTCAAAGCCAAAGGTCAGCGCCACTGCCGCGCAGGCCAGCCCCAGCGCCAGCCCCCACCAGATCCCGACCGCGCCGCCACCCAGGTTGAAGGCGAACAGCCAGGCGCTGGGTGCGCCCACTAGCCAATAGCAGCACAGCCCGATCAGGAAGGTGGTCTTGGCATCCTTCAAACCACGGATCGAGCCCATGGCGATGGTCTGCATGCCATCGAACAGTTCGAACCACGCCGCCACCATCACCAGTTGCACGGCCAAGTGGTAGATGGCCGCGAACGCCGGGTCGTCGCGGTCGATGAACAACCCCACCAAGGCATCCGGCAACAGCCAGAACAGCGCGGCGAAGGCGAACATGATCATCCCGCCGAAACCGATGCCCACCCGGCCTGCGCTGCGGGCGGCGAGCAGGTTGCCGCCGCCGTAGTACAAGCCCACGCGCATGGTCACGGCATAGGACAGCCCGGTCGGCACCATGAACGCCGTCGAAACGATCTGCAGCGCGATCTGATGCGCCGCCAGCTCCGTGCTGCCGAGCACGCCCATGCACAGCGCGGCAAAGGCAAACAGGCCGACCTCGACCATGTACGTGCCGCCAATCGGCAGGCCCAACCGCCACAACTCGCGCAGGGCCGGCAGCGAAGGGCGCGACAGGCCCTTGCGCAGTGGGTAGGCGGCATAGGCCGAATGCCAGCGGATGTACAGCGCCAGGGCAATGGCCATGCCCATCGACACCACCGCAGTGACCAGGCCGATGCCCATCAGGCCCAGCTTGGGCAGGCCGAACATGCCTTCGATCATCGCGACGTTGAGCAGGTAGTTGAGCACCGTGCCAATCACGCTGATGACCATCACCGGCGTCGAGCGGCCGAGGGCGCTGGTGAACCCGCGCAAGGCCATGAAGGTCAGGTAGCTGGGCAGGGCCAGCGGCAGCAGGGTGAGAAACTCGGCTGCCGAGGCGACGTTGTCCGGCTGCTGGCCGAACATCAGCAATACCGGCTCCAGGTTCCACAGCGCCAGCGCCGCGACCAGCGCCAGGCCCCAGGCCAGCCACAAGCCGTTCTGGGCCAGGCGGGTGACGCCTTCGATGTCGTTGGCGCCCTTGCGGATGGCCACCAGCGTGCCGACGGCGGCGATCACGCCCAGGCAGAAAATCGACACGAACGAGTAGCTGGCAGCGCCCAGGCCACCGCCGGCCAGTGCTTGTGGGCTGATGCGGGCCATCATCAGGGTGTCGGTCAGCACCATCAGCATGTGCGCCAACTGCGAGGCGATCAGCGGCCCGGCCAGGCGCAGCAAAGCCTTGAGTTCGGTGGTGGGCGCTACATGCATGTGAGTAGTCCTTCTTCCTGATTCTGTGAGCAAGGGGCGAGTCTGAGGCTTTGGTCAACTTTGCACAAAAGGATAAAAGCGATCATTGGCATGAGTCTGACTCATAGGTATATGCTGCGGTCGATCGGTTTCACAGCCCCGTATGGCAGGTGCCTCATGTCTCGTCAGCTCCCTCCGTTGTATGCCTTGCGCGCATTCGAAGCCGCTGCCCGGCTGAGCTCCTTCACCCGCGCCGGCGAAGAGCTGTCCATTACCCAGAGTGCTGTCAGCCGCCATATACGCACCCTTGAGCAGCACTTCGCCTGCCGCTTGTTCGTGCGCAGCGGCCGCAGCCTGCAACTGACCGAAGCGGCAAGGCTATTGCTGCCCGGCGTGCGCGAAGGCTTCACTGCGCTGGAGCGGGCGTGCGATACCTTGCGCGGTGAAGATGACATCCTGCGCATGAAAGCGCCCTCTACCCTGACCATGCGCTGGTTGCTGGCGCGCCTGAGCCGCTTTCGTCACCTGCAGCCGGGTAATGAAGTGCAACTGACCAGTGCCTGGATGGACGTCGACCATGTCGATTTCAACCAGGAGCCTTTCGATTGCGCAGTGTTGCTCAGCGATGGCGTGTTCCCTGCTCATTGGGAGGTGCGCCGGTTGTTTCCCGAACTGCTGATCCCAGTGGGCGCCCCGGACCTGCTCGACGACGCACCGTGGGACGAGCATCGGCTGGCCTGCTTCGAGTTGTTGCACCCGACGGTGGACAAGCGCGACTGGCGAGAGTGGCTGCAGCGCATGGGGCTTGGCGACAAGGTCTCGCTCAAGGGCGGCCAGGTGTTCGACACCCTGGAGTTGGGCATGATCGCGGCGGCGCGTGGCTATGGGATATCGATGGGCGATTTGCTGATGGTGGCCGAGGATGTGGCGCAGAGGCGCCTGAGCCTGCCCTGGCCGACGGCGGTACCCAGCGGCATGGACTATTACCTGGTGTGGCCGCGTACCCGGCCGGGCGGCGAGCGGCTGCGGCGGTTGAGCGCGTTTCTGCACGACGAGGTGGCGGCCATGGACCTGCCGAAGGTGGAAATCCTGCCGGCGATTGGGCCGCAGCGCGACCCAATGCACCCCTGAGCCTTACATCGAGCCCAGGTTCAACGCCTGCGCACAGGCCTGCAACGAGCGGCGCTCGCTTTGCGCATACAAGGCCAGTTCATCCTGCACCTTCAGCCCCAGTGCGGCCTCGAAGGCCTCACGGTTAGCGTTGCTGCCGTAGTCTGCCTGCGCATCATCGCCCAGGTTGGACTGGAAGATCCCTGCCGCGCTCACCGGCAGGAAGTCTTCATACACCAGCGCCTCGTAGTGCACATGCCCTGCCTCGATCAGCCCCTGCAGGGTGGTCGGGCGCTCGCGCTGATCGCGTGCGGCCAGGCCTTTTTCGGTGGCAAAGTAACGGAAGTAGGCCAGGCCTTGCTCGCGCATCTGCGCCAGGTCATCCGGGAATTCCGCGAAGGTCTGGCTCAACAGTGCCTTGTAACGCTCGGCATTGGCTTCGGCGGGGGCACCGCCCAAGGCCGCGCGCGTGGCATCAAGCAACGTGTCGTAAAGCTGGCGGCCCTTCGGCGTCAGCGCCGCACCGCGCTGTTCGATCTCTCCGAAACGTGCGGTGTGGCTGCCCTCGCTGCCTTGCTGGTCACAGAAGGCGACCTTCTCCTGCAGTGCCTTGAAGCTGGTCTGGCGCAGCAGGATCGGGTGACGACGGGTGGGCGGGCCTTCGACCACGGCTTTTGGCGGGATGCCCTTGGCCGGCATGCCGACCTGGATCGCGTCGATGTCCAGGGTGCGCGGGGTGAGGTGGTTGATGTGCGGGCCTTTGAAGGCAACCACATCGGCGATCAAACGGTGCTGGTCGTGCAGTTGCTGGTACTGCTCGGCGGTTACCGTGGCGTCGTGGTGCCAGCGGAAGGTGTGCAACGCTTCCTGGACGAAGGCTTCGGCGTCGGCCGCGCTCAGGCCGCCGTCACGTTCGCACTGCTCGATCAGTTCAAGCACGCGCGGGGTGAAGATCTCGCGTTTGGCCAGGATGCCCTGCGCCAGCTCACGCAGCTGTGGGTTGTCGATCAGTTCCAGGCGCAGCAGCGAGGTGAACACGCGGAACGGGCTGACATGCAGCGATTGCTCGTGCACGGCGCGAAATGCCGTGGAGTGCACCGGTACGCCCGCCGAGCTGAGGTCGTAGTAGCCGACGGGCTCCATGCCCATCACTGCGAACAGTTTGGCGATGGTGGCCAGCTCTTCGGCGGTGCCGACACGGATGGCGCCGTGGCGCTCCTGGTCCAGGCGTTCGATTTCGCCGGTCCAGCGCAGCGCTTCGGCCACTTTGGGTTGCTGGGCCATGACCTGCTGGTTGATTTCGCTCACCAGCTCCAGCAACGTGCCATACAGCGGCACTTCCTGTTTGTACATGAGCGACATGGCGGCAGAGAACTGCGCGCGGATGCTGTCTGGGCTGACGAAATCGTGGGCGGGCATCGCTAGCTTCCTGGTTAGGTTCGGACGCTTACATGAAAGCTGGGAATGCACATGGCTCACAAGCGAAAAAAAGTGGGTGTGTCATTCCTTTTTTGATCGACCTAAGGGCCGCAAAGCGGCCCCGGCACGCTCAGCGCTGCAACTGCTCGCGCACCCACTCCACCAACGCCCGCACCTTGGGCACTTCCGCTGCATGCTCGGCATACGCCAGGTAATGCGCCCCAGTACTGCACATCGCATGATTCCACGGAATGACCAGGCTCCCTTCATTCAATTCCTTGGCCACTAGGTACTGCGGCACCAACGCCACCCCACACCCCGCCTGCGCGGCGCTCAAGGCCATGTAGAAGGTATCGAACCGCGGCCCGTGGTAGCTGCTGACACTGTGCAGCCCCAGTTCGAGAAACCACTCATGCCACGCTTCCGGCCGCGATGTGCTCTGCAGCAGCACCAGTTCGGCCAACTCTCCCGCATCGGCCAGCGCCCGCCCGGCCAAAAGCTCCGGCGCGCATACCGGTACCACCTCTTCGCGGAACAGCTCTATGCAGGTCGCCCCCGGCCAGGTGCCCTGCCCATAGAAGAACACCACGTCCGCCGAGCCTTGCAGCAAGGCGAACGGCTCCATCTCGTTGCGGATGTCCAGGTGGATATTGCTGTGGCGTTTGCCAAACCCCTTGAGGTGAGGGATCAACCAACGCACGCCAAAACTCGGTTGAGTGGCTACCTTCAATATCTCGGTCTGCTCGCCATAGGTCAGGACGTAGCGGCTGGAGATGTCGACCTGGGTGAGGATCTTGTTGACCTCGGCCAGGTACAGGCTGCCGGCTGGCGTCAGTTGCAGGCGGCGGCGAATGCGCAGAAACAGGTGGTGGCGCAGCATGTCTTCGAGCTGCGCCACCTGCTTGCTGACCGCGCTCTGGGTCAGGTGCAGCTCTTCGGCGGCACGGGTGAAGCTTAAATGACGGGCTGCGGCTTCAAAGCACTGCAGGGCGGTCATGGAGGGCACCAGGCGTTTGGACATAGCGGTCTCTGCGGCTCAAATCATTACCTGACGGAATGATATGCGGAATAAAGGTCGTTTGTTGCACTGGTGTGATCGGATTAATACTGATCCACATCATTTTTCCACCCCATCACCGATGTAGGAGATGCACCAATGGTTGCTGGATTGCTCGAGCGTCTTGGCGTTGCCGCCGAGGCTTACACCCAGGGCGACTACCCTGTTCACACGCCGATCGACGGCAGCCAGATCGCCTCGGTGAAGCTGCTCGGCAAGGCCGAGACCATCGCCCGCATCGATCAGGCCCACAGCGCCTTCGAAGCCTGGCGCAGCGTACCGGCCCCACGCCGTGGCGAGCTGGTCCGCCTGTTCGGCGAAGTGCTGCGTGAGCACAAGGCCGACCTCGGCGAGCTGGTTTCGATCGAAGCCGGCAAGATTACCCAGGAAGGCCTGGGCGAAGTCCAGGAAATGATCGACATCTGCGACTTCGCCGTCGGCCTGTCGCGTCAACTGTACGGCCTGACCATCGCCTCCGAGCGCCCGGGCCACCACATGCGTGAAAGCTGGCACCCGCTGGGCGTGGTTGGCGTGATCAGCGCCTTCAACTTCCCGGTGGCCGTCTGGGCCTGGAACACCGCACTGGCCCTGGTGGCCGGTAACTCGGTGGTGTGGAAGCCGTCGGAAAAGACCCCACTGACCGCCCTGGCCTGCCAGGCGCTGTTCGAAAAAGCCCTGAAAGCCTTTGGCGATGCACCGGCTGGCCTGGCGCAACTGGTCATCGGTGGCCGTGAAGCGGGCGAAGCCATGGTCGACGACCCGCGTGTGCCGCTGGTCAGCGCTACCGGCAGTACCCGCATGGGCCGTGAAGTCGGCCCACGTGTCGCTGCCCGCTTTGGCCGCAGCATCCTCGAACTGGGTGGCAACAACGCCATGATCCTGGCACCGAGCGCGGACCTGGACCTGGCCGTGCGTGGCATCCTGTTCTCGGCCGTCGGCACTGCCGGCCAGCGTTGCACCACCTTGCGCCGCCTGATCGTGCACCGTTCGATCAAGGATGAAGTGGTTGCCCGCGTCAAAGCCGCCTACGCCAAGGTGCGTATCGGTGACCCACGCAAGGACAACCTGGTGGGCCCGCTGATCGACAAGCTGTCGTTCGATGCCATGCAGGGCGCGCTGGCCAAGGCCCGCGACGAAGGCGGCCAGGTGTTTGGCGGCGAGCGTCAGCTGGCTGACCAGTACCCGAATGCCTACTACGTATCCCCGGCCATCGCCGAGATGCCGGCCCAGAGCGACGTAGTGCGCCACGAAACCTTCGCGCCGATCCTGTACGTGCTGGCCTACGACGACTTCGAAGAGGCCCTGCGCCTGAACAACGAAGTGCCACAGGGCCTGTCCTCGTGCATCTTCACCACCGACATCCGTGAAGCTGAGCGCTTCCAGAGTGCCTCGGGCAGCGACTGCGGCATCGCCAACGTCAACATCGGCACCAGCGGCGCCGAGATCGGCGGTGCGTTTGGTGGCGAGAAGGAGACCGGCGGTGGCCGTGAGTCCGGTTCGGATGCCTGGAAAGGCTACATGCGTCGCCAGACCAACACCGTCAACTACTCGCGCGAGCTGCCGCTGGCGCAGGGTATCGTGTTCGACTGATGCTGCATGGCCGGGGGCGATGCCCCCGGTTCGCGGGGCAAGCCCGCTCCCACAGAAATCATGCACACAACGCGATCTCTGTGGGAGCGGGCTTGCCTGCGAATGGGCCGCAAAGCGGCGCCAAAACACGAGATGCACCCGCAATAAGAACAACCCTGCTGGAGCCGGCCATGTCCGAACTGCGTCAACAATGCTTGTGGGAATTCGTCAGCAAACCCACCGTCGCCGCCCAGGCCCTGGCCGGTGAGCACAAGGCCGATGTCTGTGTCATCGGTGGCGGCATCACCGGCCTGTCCGCAGCCATCCACCTGCTGGAGCAGGGCAAGTCGGTGATTCTGCTGGAGGCTTGGCAGATCGGCCACGGAGGCTCCGGACGTAACGTCGGCCTGGTCAACGCGGGCACCTGGATCCGCCCCGACGATGTCGAGGCGACCCTCGGCCAGAAGCAGGGCAGCCGCTTGAACAAGGTGCTCGGCGAGGCACCCGGCGAGGTCTTCGCCATGATCGAGCGCCTTGGCATCGACTGCCAGGCCCAGCACAAAGGCACGCTGCACATGGCGCACAACGCCACCGGCATCGCCGACCTCGAAGCCCGCCATGAACAGTGGCGCCGGCGAGGGGCTGATGTGGAGCTGCTGACCGGCGCCCAATGCCAGGAATACTGCGGTACCAACAAAATTTCCGCCGCGCTGCTCGACCGCCGCGCCGGCACCATCAACCCCATGGGTTACACCCAAGGCCTGGCCGCTGCGGTCTCGCGCTTGGGTGGCAAAGTGTTCCAGCAGTCGTCCGTCGAGGGCCTGGAGCGCGAGGGTGATGGCTGGCGAGTGAAGACCGCGCGCGGCTCGGTGCGCGCCGACAAGGTGGTGATGTCCACCGGTGCCTACACTGAAGGCGACTGGAGCAACCTGCAGAAGCAGTTCTTCCGCGGTTACTACTACCAGGTGGCGTCCAAGCCGCTGCAGGGCGCCGCCGCCGACAAGGTGCTGCCGCATGGCCAAGGCTCCTGGGACACCCGCACTGTGCTCAGTAGCATCCGCCGTGACGAGCAGGGCCGCCTGCTGCTTGGCAGCCTGGGCCGGGTCGACAACAAGCCAGCCTGGTTCGTGCGCAGTTGGGCGGACCGGATCCAGAGCCATTACTACCCGGAGCTGGGCAAGGTCGAGTGGGAGATGCACTGGACTGGCTGCATCGATTTCACCCCCGACCACCTGATGCGGCTGTTCGAGCCGGCGCCTGGGTTGGTCGCGGTGACCGGTTACAACGGGCGCGGCAACACCACCGGGACCGTGATCGGCCGGGCGTTTGCCGAGTTCCTGCTCAAGGGTGAGGCGGACAGCTTGCCGATTCCGTTCTCGCCGATGACCGGGGTGAGTGCGCCGTCGTTGCGCACGGCGTTCTATGAGTCCGGGTTCTCGCTGTACCACGCGGGGCAGTGTTTGAGAGTGGTGCTGTAAGGTACTGCTACGGTTCTGTAGGAGCGGCCTTGCGTCGCGAAAGGGCTGCGCAGCGGCCCCAAGTTCTATGGCGCAGCAAAAATCGCTGGGGCCGCTGCGCGACCCTTTCGCGACGCAAGGCCGCTCCTACAATCAGCGCCAATTCAGGGGCCCCAGGTCATTTGTGCAACCAGCTGAGGAAGCCGCCCTTCTTGATCAGGGTCGGCTTCTGCAGCAGTAGCGACTCCCGGCTCTGGCGCCGGAACCGCTGCAACTTGCTCAACGCCGTCTGTACCTCGCCGCGCTGCACCAGGCAGCTCTTCACCTGTTCCTTGTCGATGCGGTAAAGCACGCAGCTGGTCAGCGTGCGGAATTCAGCGAAGCCGTCGTCCTCGTCGAGGATGCCCTCGATTCCCAGTACCTCCCCAGGCCCCATGCGCCCAGCCTCCAGCAACTTGTCGCCGTCGCGGACCGACGCCGAAACCACGCCGCTGCCAATCACCAACAGATGCTCCGAGCGTTCGCCCACCCCCAGGATCACCTGGTCGGCCAGGTACTCTACCGCGGTCATGCGCTGGCTCAGCGCATCGCGTTCGTCATCGCTCAGCGAGCGGAACACCCGCACCTCGTCCAGTACTTCGCGCTGGCGGCTGCGTGGCGGCATGGCCAGGTCGACGTTCCACATCACGCCACTGGCCTCAAGGTGCCGGTGGGCCAGGTCGAACAGCTGATTGCGCGCTTCGGTCTTGCCGCCCATGTCGGCAATGAAACCACTGGCCTCGTATTCCACCGATTCCAGGCTCGAGGCCTTCACCGTGACTTTCGGCTTGGGCGAGGCCAGTATCGCGCGGGTGCCCTGCAAGGCCTTTTCCAGCGCATCGAATACCCGCTTCGGCCGCACCTTGGCCGGCACCACCACGCTGATCGATACACCGTGCACATCGGCCGGGCGGCTGTGGTTGAGCAGCTTGGCCTTGGCCGCGACCGAGTTGGGGATCACCGCCAGGCTGCCGGACCCGGTCAGCAGGCGGGTGGCGCGCCAGTCGATGTCCAGTACCTTGCCTTCGGTGCCATCGATGGAGATCGCATCGCCGATCTGATAGGGCCGTGTGGTGTTCAGCACGATGCCGCTGAACACATCGGCCAAGGTGCTTTGCAATGCCAGGCCGATAACGATGGCCATCACCCCGGAGGTGGCCAGCAGCCCCTTCACCGGCAGCTGCATTACGTAGCCTGCCGCCGCCACCACCGCCGCCAGGAATATCAGCGCCCCCAGCACATCCTGCAGCAACCGCCCGCCATGGCTGCCGCGCGCCACCAGCAGCAGGCCGAACACCACCGTCACCGTGCGCGCGCCGAACAGCCACCAGCCGATCGTCAGCACCGTGGCCATCAGGTTGCGCGACACATCCTCGGGCCATGGCGGTGGTTGCAACGGGCTCATGCCGGCGGCCAGCAGCACCGAGCTGAACAGCAGGAAGATCACCAGCCGCGCGCCGATACGCCAGGCCCGGCGCTGGAGGGGGATCAGTTGCCAGAGCACGAGGTCGAGCAGAATCAGGGCGCAGCCGAGCAGCAACGGGGAAGACTGGATAAAGGCCAGCATGGTGGTCTCGGGATGAGGGGAGGGCTGTGGGTAGTAATAGAGCAGGTTGGTTCGCCAGGCAATGTTGTCCGGCTGCGCTCACCCTGGTCGCCTGTTGACTTGTCCAAGGACTGTGGTAGCGTTTTACCTGAGCGCGAAACCAGTTGCCATTCAGCGGCAGTAACTGGCGTAGGAACCCCGTCGATGGCTGAATCATCAGCGCAGGGTGAGACCTCCACACCCCGGCTTGAGGGTGTGTATATGAATATCAAGCACCTCTTTCAGGGCTACTGGTTACAGTGGCCCTTTTCTTTGTTCGGCAGAAACGCATAGCGTTTGAAGAGCAGCTCGCCATGGCGATGCTTGTTCAACGCTTTCGCGTCGCACTGCATAAAATTCCACAGCATTTTTCCGCTCTCGAGCGTCACGATCACCAGCATCTGTCGCTTGGTCTCATAGACCCCGATAAATGCCAATCTATGTGTGTCGTTGGTATAGGCGACACTCCACACTTCAAACGGCCCGGTCAAGGTATCCAAGGCTACTTGGACATAACGTTCCCGGGCATCCTGCCTTTTTTCGACGATGTGACAGATACAGCTGCGCCGAACCTGAACACCTCCCAAGGGCGTCTTGAGAACCACAAAGGCGATAGGTGAGTCGCTCAAGCCGAAGTGCTGAGCGACCAGTTCGATAGCATCGTCATGGGAGTCCGCTGCAGCAATCTCCTCGATAGCTTGAGCACGCATCTCACGGTGAAGTGACCTGAGATCGGGTAGCCCCATATCCAGCCAAGTGCGCTGACACCCTTTCTCAGTGATTTTTGCGGGTGGGGTAGTGACGGTCAAGGAGGTACCTGGTGACAAGCGGAGGGCTGAAGCGATAGGGCTCGACAAGCCTAGGGAGCGGGTAGAGCGCGAACAATCAGAAGGGAATCGACACAGTTCGTAGGGGATTTCCCGATGCGACGCGGTTTCGCAGGTAATGACTGACATCGCAGTAGGACATTGCTGGCATTTCAGAATGCTGAGGCCGCTAAGCAAACAAGCCAGCAAATCCATTGCCAACTAATCGTTCACAGAATAGAACGCTAAAGCCAAAAACAGCTATCTACCGCTCCAAAGGTGATGGTTTTAATCTTCTCCCATCAACGCGAAACACCCAAATCACTGAAGATCAAAACCCTTAGGAGCAACGACCATGACCCCATTCAAATACAACCGCCTGAACAAAGACGACGCTGCCGTGCTGCTGGTCGACCACCAGGCTGGCCTGCTGTCCCTGGTGCGTGACATCGAGCCGGACGCCTTCAAGAACAACGTGCTGGCCCTGGCCGACCTGGCCAAGTTCTTCAACCTGCCAACCATCCTCACCACCAGCTTCGAGCAAGGCCCCAACGGCCCGCTGGTACCCGAGCTGAAAGCGCTGTTCCCGGACGCGCCCTACATCGCCCGCCCAGGCCAGATCAACGCCTGGGACAACGAAGACTTCGTCAAGGCCGTGAAGGCCACCGGCAAGAAGCAACTGATCATCGCCGGTGTCGTGACTGAGGTGTGCGTAGCCTTCCCGGCACTGGCGGCCCTGGAAGAAGAATTCGAGGTTTTCGTGGTGACCGATGCTTCCGGCACCTTCAACGCCATGACCCGCGACGCCGCCCATGACCGCATGAGCCGTGCCGGTGCGCAACTGATGACCTGGTTCGGCGTGGCCTGTGAGCTGCACCGCGACTGGCGCAACGATGTCGAAGGCCTGGCGGCGCTGTGCTCCAACCACATCCCGGACTACCGCAACCTGATGAGCAGCTACAACGCCTTCAACGCCGGCAAGTAACCCGCCACGCCCCCGGGCACCGCCAGTCGGTGCCCGGCAAGGGCAGCACACCCATGCAATCTTCCGCCCGTTCGCCGTTGCACAGTGGATGCGGGCCAGCTCATCCCAAGGAACGCCGATGAACACCGCACTCCAAGACAACCGCAACGTGGTTACCCTGGTCATCCAGCACAAGGTTCGTGCCGAAGCATTGGCAGGCTACGAAGCGTGGCTCAAGCACACGGTCAGCGCCGCACGCCGCCAACCCGGCCACCTCGATGTCAACGTGATCCGCCCGGAAGACGGTGGCCGCCACTTCACCACCGTGGTGCGCTTCAGCGACGCCAGCCTGTTGCAGGCCTGGGTCAACTCCACCGAGCGCCAGACGCTGGTCAGCCAGGTGCTGCCGTTGCTGGAGGAGGGTGACAACACCCAGGTCCACGACGACCCGGAGTTCTGGTTCACCCCGCCGAGCACCACCGCGAAGCAACCGCCGCGCTGGAAGCAGGCACTGCTGACCTACCTGGTGATCTGCCCGATGACCATGATCATCCCGCAACTGCTGGCGCCGTTGTTCGCCCGCGTCCCGCAGCTGGGCGGCCCGATCACCGGCAACCTGATCGTCAACCTGTTCGTCATCCTGCCCGTGGTGTTCTACATCATGCCGTGGGTAACCCACCGCTGCGCCAACTGGCTGCGTGGCTGAGCCAGCTCCACCCCCCACCCCAAAAGGCTTTCAAGGAGATACCGACATGAGCACACTCGTAACCCGCGACGGCACTTCGCTCTATTTCAAGGACTGGGGCAGCGGCAAGCCCGTGCTGTTCAGCCACGGTTGGCCGCTGGATGCCGACATGTGGGACGCGCAGATGGAGTTCCTGGCCAGCCGCGGCTACCGCGCCATCGCGTTCGACCGCCGTGGCTTCGGCCGGTCGAGCCAACCGTGGAACGGTTATGACTACGATACCTTTGCCGATGACATCGCCCAGTTGATCGAGCACCTCGACCTGCGTGAAGTGACCCTGGTGGGGTTCTCCATGGGCGGCGGCGATGTCAGCCGTTATATCGCCCGCCATGGCAACGAGCGAGTTGCCGGGCTAGTGCTGCTGGGCGCGGTGACGCCGGTGTTCGGCAAGCGTGATGACAACCCTGAAGGGGTCGATGCATCGGTGTTCGCAGGTATTCAGGCAGGGCTGCGTGCGGACCGGGCGCAGTTCATCGCTGATTTCGCCACGCCGTTCTATGGTTTGAACCAGGGCCAGCAAGTGTCCCAGGGCGTGCTGACGCAAACCCTGAACATCGCGCTGTTGGCCTCGATCAAGGGCACGCTGGATTGCGTGAGCGCGTTTTCCGAGACCGACTTCCGCCCCGACATGGCCAAGATCGAGGTGCCTACCTTGGTTATCCACGGTGACGCGGACCAGATCGTGCCGTTCGAGACCACCGGCAAGAAGGCTGCCGAGTTGATTCGTGGGGCCGAGTTGAAGGTGTATGAAGGCGCGCCGCATGGCTTTGCCGTGACGCATACGCAGCAGTTGAACGAAGACCTGCTGGCGTTCTTGAACCGGTGAAAATCCAGCGGCCGCCTCGCGCCGAGGCCGGCCGCTGCACAAAAGCTGATCAAGGCTAACCTTCACCCACCCACCGCACATCCATCCAAGCCTTGGCCAGGCACGAACCGGCATGCTCCGCAGTTGCGCTTGCCGCCGCCGCACCCAGACGGAGAAGACCATGTCCCAGGACCCCAACGACAAGAGCCGTCGCCAGTTCCTCGCCACCAGCACCGTGCTCGGTGCTGCTGGCGCGCTCTGGTCCGCATTGCCCTTCGCCGGCTCCGCCGGTTCCGCCCATGCATCCACCCAAGGAGGCTCCATGACCGCCGACCTCATCCTGTTCAACGGCAAACTGCACACCGTTGACCGTGAGAAGCCCACCGCCACCGCCGTTGCCATCAAGGACGGCCGCTTCATTGCCGTCGGCAGTGACGCCGACGCCATGGCCCACAAAAGCGCTGCCACGCAGATCATCGACCTCAAGCAGCGTACCGTTATCCCAGGCCTGAACGACTCCCACCTGCACTTGATCCGTGGTGGCCTGAACTACAACCTGGAGCTGCGTTGGGAAGGCGTACCGTCGGTAGCCGACGCCCTGCGCATGCTCAAAGACCAGGCCGCCCGTACCCCAACCCCGCAGTGGGTGCGTGTGGTCGGTGGCTGGAACGAATTCCAGTTCGCTGAAAAGCGCATGCCGACCCTGGAAGAAATCAACCAGGCCGCGCCCGATACCCCGGTGTTCCTGCTGCACCTGTACGACCGCGCACTGCTCAACCGCGCTGCGCTCAAGGCCGTGGGCTACACCAAGGACACGCCGAACCCGCCAGGTGGCGAGATCCAGCGCAACAAATTCGGCGAGCCGACCGGCATGCTCATTGCCCGCCCTAACGCGATGATCCTCTACGCCACCCTGGCCAAGGGGCCGAAGCTGCCGCTGGAATACCAGGTCAACTCGACCCGCCAGTTCATGCGTGAGCTCAACCGCCTGGGCCTGACCAGCGCCATCGACGCCGGGGGTGGCTACCAGAACTTCCCCGACGACTATTCGGTGATCCAGGAGCTGGCTGACAAAGGCCAGTTGACCGTGCGCATCGCCTACAACCTGTTTACCCAGAAGCCCAAGGAAGAACTCGACGACTTCAAGAAGTGGACGTCGAGCGTGAAGCTGCACAGCGGCACGGACTTCCTGCGCCATAACGGCGCGGGCGAGATGCTGGTGTTCTCCGCCGCCGACTTCGAGGACTTCCTTGAGCCGCGGCCGGACTTGCCGCAAACCATGGAAGAAGAGCTGGAGCCGGTGGTGCGCCACCTGGTCGAGCAGCGCTGGCCGTTCCGCCTGCACGCTACTTACAACGAATCGATCACGCGCATGCTCGATGTGTTCGAAAAGGTTAACCGGGACATTCCGTTCAACGGCCTGCCGTGGTTCTTCGACCATGCCGAAACCATCACCCCGGAAAACATCGAGCGCGTGCGCGCCCTGGGCGGGGGCATCGCCATCCAGGACCGTATGGCCTTCCAGGGTGAATACTTCGTCGACCGCTACGGTGCCAAGGCAGCCGAAAAGACACCGCCGATCCAGCGCATGCTCGACATGGGTGTGCCGGTTGGGGCCGGTACCGACGCAACCCGCGTCTCCAGCTACAACCCGTGGACTTCGCTGTATTGGTTGGTCAGCGGCAAGACCGTTGGCGGCATGGCGCTGTACCCGGAAGGCCTGAGCCGCGACACCGCGCTGCAGTTGTTCACTCAGGGCAGCGCCTGGTTCTCCAGCGAGCAGGGCAAGAAAGGCCAGATCAAGGTGGGCCAGTTGGCCGACCTGGCGGCGTTGTCGCTGGACTTCTTCAGTGTCGATGAAGAGGCGATCAAGGGCATCGAGTCGGTGCTGACCCTCGTCGATGGCAAGGTCGTGTTCGGCGCCGGCGAGTTCGACAGGCTCGGCCCGCCGCAGGTGCCAGTACTGCCGGAATGGTCGCCGGTGGCCAAGGTGCCGGGGCACTGGCGGGTGGGTACGCCATCGCTGGCCGCAGCGGTGCACCAGTGCAGCGGCCCGTGTGGGGTGCATGCGCACAGCCATGAAAAGGCGCGGCATTCCAGCGTGCCGGTGAACGATTTCCAAGGGTTCTGGGGGGCGCTGGGTTGTTCGTGCTTCGCGTTCTGAGTTGATGTGAAGAAGGGGCCTGCAGAGGCCCCTTTTTTTGCTTGAGTGAATTATCGGCTCAGTTCAGAAGCTGCCTTTGAGTGGGTATTCGATGATCAGGTAGAGGCGGTCGATATCGTCGCCCGCCTGGGCTTGGTTGGCGCGATGGCTGACGTGGGAAAGCGCCAGGCTGAGGTCTTTGGCGACGCCGGACTGCACCACATACCTGAGGTCGATATCGCGTTCCCAGTGGCGCCCGCCCTGGCCCTGTTGCGCCGCGTAGGCGCCGCTTGCCGGGGCATGCGTGCCGTCGACCCCGCGGCCACTGACGTAGCGGCCCATCAGGCTCAGGCCGGGCATGCCAAGGGTGGCGAAGTCGAGGTCATAGCGCAGCTGCCATGAGCGCTCGCCCGGGCCGTTGAAGTCGGCGTACTTGATCGAGTTGGCCAGGTAGATCGAGTCGCCAGCTACGAAGTCGAAGGGGGTGTCGCCTTCGACCTTCTGGTAGGCGAGGGTCAGGGCCTGGGCACCGAAGCTGTACTTGCCCGCCAAGCTGAAGGCAAGGGTGTCGATGGCGCCGGCGCTGGCGTTGCCGGTATCACGGCTCTTGTAGAGGTTGCCGTCCAGGCGCCAACTGCCTTCGGCCAGGTTGAGATTGAGGTAGGCCTGGCGCCAGGTGTCTTGCAGTTGGCTGGCGTACAGCGCGCCGCCGAACGGGCCATCGGCTGCGAACGTGGCGCCGGCCAGGCTGATGGCGCGGCCATGGGTGGTGGCGCCGTAGCCTGTGAAATCGTCGTGGGTCGAGCTGTTGTCCTGGTTGTTGAACGCGGTGAAGCGTCCGGCCTCCAGGCGCCAGCCGGGCAGGGCGGTGTTCTCCAGCAACCAGCCGGTGGCGTATTCGGGGTGCAGGCGTTTGTCGCCGGTATCGAACACGGGTGTCTCGACGGTCATCTCGCCATAGCGCAGCAGGGTATTGCCCAGGCGCAGCTTGATGGCGGCGCCGGCGCTGGAATAGTCGGACTCGGCACGGCCATCGCTGTCACGCGGCAGCAGCCCGGTACCGGCATGGCCGCGGCCACCGTCGAGCTTGAGGCCGAGAAAGCCATGGGCATCGATGCCGACACCCACAGCGCCTTCGGTGAACCCCGAGCGGATTTCACCGATGAAGCCTTGCGCCCATTCCTGACGGTAGTTCTGGCCGCTGCCGGAAGGCGAGCGGAAGTCGCTGTGCAGGAAGTAGTTGCGGCTGAGCAGCGACCAGCCGGGTTCTTCTGCCTGGCTGAGCGCGGGGCAGAGGGCGAGGGTGGCGAGCAGGGCGCGGCCGGGGCCGTGAGTGGCGCGGATCATGGGGGCTCCGGGATGGATGATCCAGGACTGTGGAGCAAGCGCAGGCGAGGGTCTTGTAAAGGTGTGCTTTCGCGGGTAAACCCGCGAAAGGGCAGTACAGATTCAGGCCATGTCGCTGATGGCGAACTCCTCGGCCAGGTGATCGATCAGCGACCGCACCGACGGCAGCAAGCCGCGCCGCGACGGGAAGATCGCATGCACGATGCCGCAGCGCGGGTGCCAGCCCGGCAACAGCTCCACCAGCCGGCCCTCGGCCAGGTCCTCGCGCACGGCTACCCGGGGCAGGTGCGCAATGCCCACACCGGCCACCACGAAATGGCGCAAGGCAAACAGGTCGTCGGTGACCATGCGCGGTGTGTGCGGGATCACGATGCTGTGGCTTTGGTCTTCCCCTTGGAACAGCTCCCACTGGTACTCACGTTGGGCGCTGCCCCAGTGCACGCTGGGCAGCTGGCCGAGCATCTGCGGGTCGAAGCCCTTGGGCAGTTGCTCCCGGTATTGCGGCTGGCCGACCAGGCACTGGGTACTGTTGCTCAGCACCTTCATCACCATGTCGGTGTTTTCCAGCGGCGGAAAGCGCACGCGCAGCGCCACGTCGAAGCCTTCATGCAGCAGGTCGACGCGGCGGTTGGTACTTTCGATGAACAGCTCTACCTGCGGGTACTTGAGCATGTAGCGCGTCAGCATCGGCCCGACCCAGGAGTTGAGCAGGGTGGTCGGGCAGCTGATGCGCACCAGCCCGCGAGGCTCGCTGCGGTTGCGTTCGATGATCTCCGCCGCGCCCTCGGCCTCCACGCGCATGGCCAGGCAACGGTTGTAGTAGGCCTGGCCGATTTCGGTCAGCGAGCAATGCCGGCTGGTGCGGTGCAGCAGGCGTACGCCAAGACGCTCTTCAAGGTCTGCGATACGCCGGCTGAGCTTGGACTTGGGCATGTCCAGCGCGCGACCTGCCGGGGCGAAACCGCCGTGCTCCACTACCTGGGTGAAGTAGTAGAGGGAGTTGAGGTCTTCCAATGATCGTTCTCCGGGTGGAACGGTAAGGGCAGTTTCGCAGTTTAACGCAGCAAAGGTGATGAGTTTGAAGGGTATCTTGCCATGCAGCCCGAGCTCTGGCTGAAAGACTTTGGGAAACCTCCCACATAGATCGCGGACGGCAACACCGCGCTAAATCAAATCTCTGAGAACAGACTGATCAATCCGGAAATGCTTCAGGAGAGCTTGGATGCGCCTTTCTATATCCAACTTGAAATGTGTAAGGCGTGACCTTACACTCAAAATTCAATGATCAAGAGTTTCAGGCACAAGGGCCTGAGGCTGCTTTATCAGCGACGAGACACATCAGGAGTACGCGCCGATCATGTTGCTCGTTTACGACGGCTACTTGCCTCGCTCGAGGTGGCGCAAACGCCTTCCAACCTGGATCGTCCTGGATACCGCCTGCATTTGCTGCGGGGCAAGCTGGATGGCTTCTGGGCGGTGAACGTTTCGGGCAACTGGCGACTGGTGTTCCGCTTCGTTGGTACCGATGTAGAGCTTGTCGATTATCTGGACTACCACTAGGAGAGAGAACGCCATGCCTATGTACGATCCACCCCATCCCGGTGAGTCTTTGCGAGAAGACGTTTTGCCTGCAATTGGCATGAGTGTCTCGGGACTGGCGCGTCACCTCGGTTATTCGCGGGGGCAGCTGTCCACCGTGCTCAATGGGCGTGCCGCTATATCCGCTGATCTGGCGTACCGTCTTGAACTGGCGGGCCTCGGCGATGCTCGGCAGTATCTTGCCGAGCAGGCCGCCTACG
Organism: Pseudomonas sp. SWRI77; assembly: GCF_014269105.1. Classification (NCBI taxonomy): domain Bacteria; kingdom Pseudomonadati; phylum Pseudomonadota; class Gammaproteobacteria; order Pseudomonadales; family Pseudomonadaceae; genus Pseudomonas; species Pseudomonas sp. SWRI77. The sequence continues at coordinate 24,987 of NZ_JABWRV010000012.1, forward strand.
ATCTGTGGCAGGCCGCGCACCGTGAGCACCCGCAGATTGCGCGGCTGGTATTTGCTTGAAACTCAATCCGCATCCGAATCAAACAACCGCTCCAGTTCCACCCGCGCTTCCTTGGCTGTCTGCATCACCTTGGCCCGGTCATCGCGTACCTGCCCTTGGGCTACCAGCACTTCTTCGTCGTGTTGGGTAAACCGGGCGATGCGATCCGCCGCTTGTTCATCACTCAACCCTAACCCCACCAGCGCACGGCGGGTCATCTCCAAGCTCGAATAGAACGTCTCGCGAATCGGCTCGGCGCCTACATCGATCAGCTTGTGCACATGCTGGCGGTTACGCGCGCGGGCCAGCACTTTCAGGTGCGGGTACAGGCGCTTGACCCGCTCCGCCGTGCGGGTGGTGACGTCCGGGTCGTCGGTGGTGATGACGAAGTACTCGGCCTCGCCCACCTTGGCCGCATGCAGCACCTCGGCGCGCAAGGGGTCGCCGTAGAACACTGGAGCCTGCTCGAACATGCGGGTCATCTCGATAGCGTCCACCGAGGTTTCCAAGGCTATGAAGGGGATCTTCTGCGCGCGCAGGATGCGCGAGACGATCTGCCCCATGCGGCCCATGCCGACGATGACCACACGCGGGGCGTCGGTCTGGATCTGCTTGTACTGCTCCGGCACTTCACGCTGCGGCTGCGGGCGCTTGAGGGCGCGGGCGCAGCCGAGCATCAGCAGGGGGGTGAGGGCCATCGACAGGGTGATGGTCATCATCAGCAGGTCGTAGGTCTGGGTGTCGAACAAGCCCTGGTCCTTGCCCAGCTTGAACACCACGAAGGCGAACTCGCCACCCGCCGCCAGCACCATCCCCAGGCGCAGGGCGCTGGCGCTGTTGAGGCCACCCGCCAGCCGGCCGACCACGATCAGCAAGGTCAGCTTGACCGCGATCAGCAGCAGGGTCAGGCCCAACAGCACCAGCGGCATTTCCAGCAGCAGGCTCAGGTTGGCGCCCATGCCGACACTGATGAAGAACAGCCCCAGCAGCAGCCCCTTGAACGGTTCGATCTGCGACTCCAGCTCGTGGCGGTACTCCGAGTCGGCCAGCAACAGGCCGGCGAGGAAGGCGCCCAGGGCCATGGAAATGCCGGCCTCTTCCATCAGCCAGGCGGTACCGATCACCACCAGCAGCGCGGTGGCGGTGGAAACCTCCGGCAGGCCGGTACGGGCGACGATGCGAAACACCGGGCGCAGCAGGTAACGGCCGCCGACGATGACCACGGCGATACTGGCGAATACCTTCAGTGCATGTTCGAGGCTGTCACCGTGACTGGTATCCGGACCGCTGGCGGCCAGCAGCGGGACCAGGGCGATCAGCGGGATGGCCGCGATGTCCTGAAACAGCAGAATGGCGAACGCGAGGCGACCGTGCGGCGCGTTCAGCTGCTTGCTTTCGGCCAGGCTCTGCAGGCCGAGGGCGGTCGATGACAGCGCCAGGCCCAGGCCCAGCACCAGGGCCGCCGGCAATGACTGGGCAAAGCCGAACAGGGCGATGGCGCCGATCACCGCACCGGTCAGCAACACCTGCGCAGCCCCCACGCCGAACACTGACTTGCGCATCAGCCACAAGCGTTTGGGTGACAGCTCCAGGCCGATGATGAACAGCAGCAGAACAACGCCCAGTTCAGAAATGTGCGCGACGCTCTCGGTATCGCGGATCAGCCCCAGCGCCTGCGGGCCGATGGCCACGCCAGCCAGCAGGTAGCCGATCACCGCGCCCAGTTGCAGGCGCTTGGCCAAGGGGACGGCAAGGACGGTGGCGAAGAGGAAGATCACCGCGGTTTGCAGAAGGCTGCCTTCGTGTGGCATTGGCTCGAACTCCATGAGCTGCCGGGGCAGCGTTAGAACAGTGTGGCGGACAATTCTGGAGGTGGAGGGAGTGTTAGACAATCTGGCTGGAAGGAGAAACATTGTCTCGCCAGGCGGGACAGTGATGATCCTCCACACGTGTATCGGTCAGCCGCCACCAAACTGCGCCCGGTACTGCGCTGGTGTCATGCCGATGCGCTCGCAAAACACCTTGCGCATATGCCGATCACTGCCAAACCCACACTGTGCCGCCACCACCTTCAACGGCAGGTCGCTGCCCTCGAGCACTTTGCGTGCCTGATCGATACGCGCATTCTGCAGGTACTGCAGCGGGGTGATGCCGACCTCGCGCTGGAAGGTCCGGGCAAAATTGCGGCTGCTCATCGCCACCAGGTCGGCCATCTTGCGCACGGTAAACGGCTGGTCGATATGGTCGACGATATAGGCCTGCACCCGCGCGGTCGGCGAGTCGTCGCGCGGCACGGCCGCCAGCAACGGCCCGTAAGGTGTCTGCCCGCCCTGGCGATGGCGCGCGACCAGCAGCACTTTGGCCACTTCCAGCGCCAGTGCCTTGCCATGGTCTTCGGCAACTACGGCCAGGGCCAGGTCGATACCTGCCGTGATCCCGCCCGAGGTGATCAGGCAGCGGTCGATCACATAGATCTGTTCGGTCTCGACTTTCGCCTCAGGGAAGGCCCGCGCCAGCCGCTCGACGTAGTTCCAGTGGGTGGTACAGCGATAACCGCCAAGCAGCCCCGCCCGGCCCAGCAAGAACACGCCAGTGCAGATCGCGCCGAAACGCTTGGCCCCACGCACGGCCTGCGTCAGCCAGTGCTCGAGCCCCGGCAGCGCAACGTCGTAGGCGCCTGGGCCTCCGGGTACCAGCAACAGGTCGACGGCTTCCGGCAGCGCCTCAAGGCGCAGGTCGGCGATGACCCTCAGCCCGCATGAGCTGCGTACCACTCCATCCCCTTCGGCCAACGTGATCAGCCGGTATTGCCGCTCCGCGGGCAAGAAGCGGTTGGCAATGGCAAAGGCATCCATGGGGCCGGTGACATCCAGCAACAGCACATCATTGAACAGCACCATCGCCACGGTGCGGTGAGCGCGATTTTCCTGCATACCACTTTCGCCTTTAGTACGGGCCGCCACTGGCGGCGTGAAGCTGAACAGGCGCGCATCTTAAGGTATCGGTATAGCGGCCAGGGCCAGCAATGCACAATTAAGAACTATTCAGGTTTGGCTCAGGACTTTGTCATGTCCTCGGGGCGAGACTTTCCTCATTGAACAGGAGAGTCGCCATGAGCCCTCTGACGATCTGCAGTACCTCACAGGCCCCGGGCGCGCTGACCCCTGCACGCCTGCGCCAGGCCAAGGAACTGATGCTGCACAGCCCCTTGTCGATCATCGAGATCGCTGGCCTGTGCAACCTCACCCGCAGCCACTTTTCTCGCGCGTTCAAGGTCAACACCGGCTTGTCGCCCCAGGCCTGGCGCCTGCTGGCGCGCATGGAGAAGGCCAAGCGGTTGCTGGTCACCGAGGTGCCGATCACCCATGTCAGCCTCGAATGTGGTTTCTGCGACCAGTCACATTTCACCCGGGCGTTCAGCCGCCTGGTCGGCCAGCCGCCCAAGGCATGGCGGCGGACCAGCCAGAACGCCGCATCCGGCGCTCATTCTTAAACCATGTTTATCCGTTGGTATACCACCTCCGGATAGTACCGCCCCCGTTTTCCAAGCCCAAATCATCCAAGGAGAAACCCCATGAGCCAACCCGATTACAAGCGCCTGAACAAAGACGACGCCGTGGTGCTGCTGGTCGATCACCAGACCGGCCTGATCTCGCTGGTACAGGACTTCTCACCCAACGAGTTCAAGAACAACGTACTGGCCCTGGGCGACCTGGCCAAGTTCTTCGGCCTGCCGACCATCCTCACCACCAGCTTCGAGCAAGGCCCGAACGGCCCACTGGTACCCGAGCTGAAAGAGATGTTCCCGGACGCGCCGTACATTGCCCGCCCAGGCCAGATCAACGCATGGGACAACGAAGACTTCGTCAAGGCGATCAAGGCGACAGGCCGCAAGCAACTGATCATCGCCGGTGTGGTGACTGACGTGTGCGTGGCATTCCCGACCTTGTCGGCGCTGGCCGAAGGCTTTGAAGTGTTCGTGGTCACCGACGCGTCCGGTACCTTCAACGAGACCGTACAGCAGGCTGCGTGGGTGCGTATGACCCAGGCAGGCGCGCAGATGATGAACTGGTTCTCGGTGGCCTGTGAGCTGCACCGCGACTGGCGCAACGATATCGAAGGGCTGGGTAATCTGCTGTCCCAGCGAATCCCCAACTACCGCAACCTGATGAACAGTTATGCGGTGTTGAGCGCGCGTTGATGTAAGCCTGCTCGGGCCTCTTCGCGGCGGTGCGGCGATCCGACTTACCCGCGAAAAGGCTGCACCAGGCTACACAGGCTTCAATCGCCTGCCCGAATCGGCACAGTTACCCGAATCCTGCACCCGCCCAGCTCTGACGCCTGCGCCTGCAGCTGTCCGCCATGGGCTTGAATCACCGAGCTGCATATCGCCAGCCCCATTCCCAGCCCACCGCTCTTGGTGGTGTAGAAGGCGCCAAACACGCGCTCCAGTTCCTCTGGCGCAATGCCCGGCCCATTGTCGTCGACACAGATCTCCACCTCGTCCTCGACAACGGCACAGGTGATCCGCAATACGCCGTCGTTGCGAAACCCCGCCAGTGCTTCCAGAGCGTTAGTGAGCAAGTTGTAGATCAACTGCTGCAACTGTACCGGGTCAGCCATCATGCTCGTCGCCGCTTGCAACCGGGTTTGCACGTTCACGCCGCATTTCAAGGCTTCCGAGGACGTCAGGCGCACCACTTCCAGGATCAGCGCATCAAGCTTCACCGCCTTGCACTGCATCGGCGACTGTTTGGCCAGCGAACGCAGCGCGCGAACGATGTTGGCCGCGCGCTCGCTGTCTCTGCGGATATCCTCCAGGCCATCGATGGCTTCCTGCAGGTCGGGCTGGTCGCGTTTCAGCCAGCGAAGGCTGGCCGAGGCATTGGCGGCGATACCCAGCAGCGGCTGGCTGATCTCGTGGGCGATAGAGGCCGACAACTCGTTCATCACCTGCAGGTGCGCACTGCGCGCAAGCTCTGCCCGTGAGCGGCGCAGCTCGGCTTCCATCTGCGCACGGCTTTTATTGTCTTCGGCCAGGCGGGTATAGAACTTGGCGGTTTGCAGCGATACTGCAGCCTGCGAAGCGAGGATCTCGAGCATGGCCAGGCGCTGCCTGCCAAACAAATTGGGCACCAAGCGGTTTTCCAGGTAGACCAGGCCGATAAGCACGCCTTGCAGCAGCAGCGGAAGGCACAGCACCGAGCGGGCGTTGCGCGCGTGCAGTTCCTGGCGGAAGGCTTCCGGGCAGTCGCACTGGGCATCGTTGAGCACCAGTGGCTTCTTGGTGCGCAGGGTGGCGTTGATGATCGACAGCGGGGCCTGGGTCATGAACTTCTGGCAGTTGTCCATGCGCACTTGTAAACCGGCGTCGTCGATGTAGGCCAGCGCAGCCATCTGGAACTCGGCGCCGCTGACGATCAGCAAGGCGCCGTGATCGGCACCGGAGTGCTGGGTCAGGTGCCCCATCAGGGTTTCGATCAGGCCCTCCAGCAGCACTTCTTCGGACAATGCGCGCGCGGCCTCGAGGCCGACTTCCAAGTCCAGCCGGGCCTGGCTGGCAGAGCGGTAGGTCTCCTGCACGGGCTGAGTGCGCAGGAAGGGGTGCAGGGTTTCGAGCTGGCGTACCTTGCCCGTGGCGCCCCAGATGTGGAAGCAGTCGCGGGCTATACGCAGGTGCAGGTTGGCACCGGAGATCAACCCGCTGGGGATGCATACTTCGGCCAGTTGCTCGTGGGCGAGGGCCTGCTCATGGATGAACCCGGCGGCCGTAGCTGCGATCTGGGCCTGGTCGAAGCAGCGGATGGCGGCCAGGCCGTCGCCGCTGAGCTTGGCAATCACACCCTCGATCAGCAGCAGCTTGCTGCGGAAGGTGACCGGGTTGAAGCCCGACCATGCCGCGAAGCGTTCGCGCAGTTCGTGCAGTGCGGCCAATTTGCCCATCGCGGTGCCGGGGGCCTCTGGGCTGCCCAGGGTCAGGCCGCAGAACAGATGGTAGTCGGCCAGGTTGATGTGGGCGGGGGCGGCCCAGGCATGGCTGCCGGCACTGGCGAGTTGGCGTACGGCCTGTTTGATGTCGCCCAGGTAGAAGGCCGACATGCCAGTGAAGAGGTGCTTGAAGAACAGTGTTGTACAGGATTTTATGGCGTGCACGGTGGCGTCGGCAGGCGCTTCGCACGCCGACCGCGAGGCAAGGCCGCTCCTGCCGCCGCTGCCGATCATGGCGGCGACGAATGCCTGCTGGGCCAGGAGGATATGTTCGACATCGCTGTAGCCGTAGCCGCGAACGGTGAGCAAACCTTGCGCCACTTCGCCGCCGACTTCCTGCAAATGGTGGCCCATGAACAGCGAGTCGGAAACCAGGTGATTGCGGGCATAGCAGGCCATCGCCAGGTCGCCGCTCAGGCGCGTCGAGTCGAGCGCCTCCAGTGCTGTGCGTCGGGCGTACTCCATGGGGGCGGTCCAGGCGCTGACCTGGTCCAGGGCAAGCAGGGCGCTGGTCAGGTCCGCCTCGAAAGCGTGCCGTTCGATCAGCTTGAGCGCCGCCAGGCAGTAGGCATGGCCATCGTGGTAGGCGCCAAAGCGTTCGGCAGCCATCACACCGAACCAGGCCAGGCCATAGGTGCTGCCAGGGGCCACGCCGTGCAGCAACGACAGCTCCATGATCTTGGCAAGGTGCAGAAAACAGATATCGTCCTTGACGAAAAACGATGACGACAGCGTCGCCAGCAACGCGATCGCCACGGCCACTTCTTCCGAGTCGGTTTTGGGCAGCGACTCCAGGCAGTGCTGACCCTTGTCTTCGATCAGGGCATGCACGCGGCCATAGGCGGCCTCGACCAGATCGGGGTTGGAACCCTGTACCAGCGTGACGCCCAGCAGCTCAAGGCCACTGATGGCGCAGGCGATGGCCGTCGGGTAATCCGAGCGCAGGGTATGTAAGCGGGCCTCAAGCTTGCAGACACGCGCCTTGTCCAAAGCCGATTGCGCACGCAGGTGGCATTCGCGGATGCGGGCTTCGGCCTGCGGCATCCGCGACAATTGCATGTCGCACTCCGCCGCCAGGCAGGCGATGGCAAGCGCATGGGTTGCCTGGGTGCCAGGTGCAACGCTCAGGCGCAACAGTTCGTCGGCGGCATGCAGGTAGCCGGCCGTCTGCTCGTAGGCGGCGCTGTCACGCGCCCTCAGCGCAGCTTCTTGCAGTAGCAGCACAAACACCTCGCAGTCGCAGGCCTCGAATGCACGCGGGCTGGCCCGTTGTACTTGGTTGGCGATCTCGAACACGGCCTCGTGCAGCGTCGCCTGCCAGGCTTTGCGCATGGCGTGGGCAATGTGCGCATGCAAGGCCGGCCGCTCTCGTGAGGGCGTGAGTGCGTAGGCGGCTTGCAGTACGCGATCATGGGAAAACCTCAGGCCCTTTTGCCCCGGCAGCAGGAAACCTGCGGCAATCAAGGCTTTGAGCTGTTCGGCCAGGTGCGTGGCGGGCAGTGGCAGCATGCTGCGCAGCAGTGGCTCATCGCATCGGCCACCCGCCGCGCTGGCCACGCGCAGCACATCGCGCTGGGCCGAGGGCAGGCGCGCCAGGCGATGGACCATCAGGTCGGCGACGTTGTCGGCATAGCGGTGTTGCGCCACCGCCGACAGTGACCAGGACCAGCGCATGGTCTGGGTGTCGAAGGTGAACAAGCGGTCCTCGACCATCGCCCCGAGGATCTGGTGAATGAAGAACGGGTTGCCAGCGGTCTTGGCGTGCACCAGCTCGGCGAGTTGCAGCGCGGCCTCAGGTGCGGCGTGGTAGCGTTCGCCGATCATCTCCATCACCGCGCCGACAGTAAGGGGGCGAAGGTCGAGCGTGGTGCTGCGGATGGACACAGGGGGCACACAGGGCTTGCTGTCGGGTGCTGCGTCGCTGCGCCGGGCAAAAATCAGCAGCAGGTTGCCGGGCGCTTGCTCAAGCAGTTCGTCCAGCAGGTGCAGCGTGGCGTCGTCGGCCCATTGCATGTCATCGAAAAACAGTGCCAATGGGCGCCCGGGGCGGCTGAACACCTGCAGGAACTCGACCACGGCGCGCAGTTCTTTTTGCAGTGCCAGCCGCGTGGGTTTGTCGGGGAGCTCGGCCGTGGGGCCGATCACCAGCTTGAGGTCCGGGGCCAACTTGCCGAGCAGCCGGCCACGGCCTTTGATACGCCGCAGAATTTCACGGCGTAGCAGCTCCAGGTCACCACTGTTCTTGGCCAGCAGTTGGGTGGTCAGTGACCCGAGGATTTCGATCCAGGGCCCGTAGGGCACCGCTCGCTCCAGGCTGTTGCACGTGCCGCTGGCCCAGTATCCCTCGGCGCTGCCCTTGAGTGCCGCCTGAACCAGGCTCGACTTGCCCATGCCCGTGGCGCCTTTGATGAACAGGGCCTGGGATGTGCTGTCCCGGCGCAGTGCCTTGAGCAGCAGGGTGATGACCTTCTGCTCGGCAGAGCGGCCATAGAGGCGGTCGTGGCTGGGGGAAAGGGGGTCGGCGCTGCCGGGTTGGAAATCTGCGATGGCCTGGCCCGCACGCCACTGCCGCTGACAATGGCCAAGGTCGACCGCCAGCGCGCGGGCAGTCTGGTAGCGGGCATCGGGCTCTTTGGCCAGGGCCTTGGCGAGGATGCGGCTGAGCGGCTGCGGTACCCGGTTGTCGACGTCGATGGCCGCCCGCGGTTGAACGCCGGCATGCAGCTGGCGCCAGTGCGGTTTGTCGCGCCCGGCCAGCGGCAGCTCGCCCAGCAACAGCTGGTACAGGATGGCGCCGAGCGCATAGATATCGCTGCGTTGATCGCAGCTGGAGCCGTGTGGGCAGATCTGTTCCGGTGCCAGGTAGCTCCAGGTGCCGAGGGGGGTGCCTGGTTCGCTGATCAACGCCGGCACATCGGCGCTGAAACAGCCAAGCCTGACCCGATGCGCGTGTTGCACGCAGATGTGCGCGGGCTGCAAGGCACCGTGCAGAACATTGCTTTCGTGTGCCAGCGCCAGTGCCGAGGCGGCGTTGACGGCGATGTCGAGGAAGCTGGGGAGCGCTGCGGGGCCTTGGGCAATCAGGTCGGCGACCGAGCGGCCCGCCGGATAAACCAGCAGCGGCCCTTCGGCCGAACGCAGATAGGCCGAGGGGATCACCGCCCACTGTGGGTCGAGGCGCAGACGATAAGCGCGCTCCAGGTGCTGGCAGGCAGCAGGCGACTCAAGGGGCGCGCGTACGGCGAGCCACGACTGACCAGTGCCGGGGTCACGCAGGCGGAAGTAGGTCAGATCACCTTCCTGCCCCAGGCGCGTGATGTCGCACCGGTTCAACCAGCCCTCGTCGATCGACGGGTCATAATCGATGGGCCTGCAAGCGAGGCGTTCATCGAGCATCAAGCACCCCCTGCTAACGACATCCAAGGGCGCGAGTATACGCAGCGAGCACCGTGCGCATGCCCGGGCCAGACGGCTTGGCAGGAACGGGAACCATCTTGACCGTTATCGCCCCCTCGGCTGAGGCGGGTGCTTGTATAGTCCAAGGGCCGACCTATCCCTCGGGATAATTGTATGAATGTGGACGGTGGCCTAGATTGCATGGGGCTGCGCAACCGCCCGGACCCGTGAGATTCGAGACGACCATGATCCGATTTGGCAATGCCCAGGTGTCGCTGGAGCGACGAGAAGCGTTTCTCGACGGCAAGCCGATTACGTTGGGCGGGCGCGCCTTCGAAGTGCTGGCGACGCTGATTCGCGCCAAAGGCCGGGTGGTCGGCAAGGACGAGCTGTTCAGCCAGGTCTGGGCCGGCACCGTGGTCGAGGACAACAACCTGCAGGTGCAGATCTCTCTGTTGCGCAAGGCGTTTGGCGACCGCGGCCTGATCCAGACCGTGCCTCGCCGGGGCTATCGGCTGGCGGCTGAAGTCGCGCTCGACCTACCGGCGAAGGACATTGGGCGCGCGTTGCGACCTGTCGACCTCGATACCGCTGACGCAGCGGGTGACTGCTCGGCCGTGCCCGTGCTGGTGGTAGATGACGACCCTTCGGTGCTCAATGCCCTGGGCCGGCTGTTGCGCTCGCACGGCATTTTGCATCGGCTGTACGCCTCGGCTGAGGCGCTGCTTGAAGCCGATTCGCACGTGCCCTGTGCCTGCTTGTTGCTGGACATGAACCTGCCTGAGGCCAGTGGGCTGGAGCTGCAGGCGATATTACGTCGGCTCGACCTGCCATGGCCGGTCGTGTTCATGACCGGCCACGGCACCATCCCCATGACTGTTCAGGCCATGCGTGCAGGTGCGGTGGAGTTTCTGACCAAGCCTTTTGATGAAGCGCAGTTGCTGGCATTGCTGACGGCACTGCGTGCCCGCGCGCTGGCGGCCGGGCGCACGTGGCGGCATGCTCGGCAGGTTCGGGAAAAGTACGGGCGGCTCACGCAACGCGAGCGCCAGGTGTTCGCGCTGGTGGTCAGCGGGTTGTCGCACAAACAGATTGCCAAGGAGATCGGCACCAGCGAGGTGACGACCAAGGTGCACAAGAAGAACATCATGAACAAGTTGCAGTCCCGCTCGCTGGTCGAACTGGTGGCCATGCACAACGTGCTAGAGGCGCGTGTCGAGGGCCAGGGCGCCGCATGAAGCCACAGGGGGCAAACGACAGGGTGTGGGTGTGCATCGTCGATGACGATACGTCTGTACGTAAAAGCCTGGCCAACCTGCTGCGGGCGACAGGCTTTGGCGCACTGCTGTTCGGGTCGGGTGAAGAGTTTCTGGCCTCGACGCTGGCGTGTGACGCCGGGTGCGCGTTGCTCGATCTGAGGATGCCCGGGCTGACTGGGCTGGAAGTGCTGCGTGAGCTGGCACACCTGGGCTGGCGTTTGCCGGTGATCTGCATGTCGGCGCATTGGGATGATACGACGCTAGAAGCGTCGCTGCGCCAGGGGGCGGTCGCCTACCTGGCCAAACCGTTTTCCGAAGAGGCGTTGCTGGCGGCGGTACAGGCCGCAATGACCGACCTGTAGGAGCGGCCTTGCGTCGCGATGGGCCGCAAAGCGGCCCCCAAAACCCACGCCCCTGTCAGCTCCCAGGCCGATACTGCAACGCCTCGCCCAGATGCCCCCGGGCAATCGACGCCACGCCCTCCAGGTCCGCCAGCGTGCGCGCCACTTTCAGCAGCCGATGGGCAGCGCGCAACGACAAGTTCAATCGCTCGCAGGCAGTCTCCAGCCAAGCCTGGTCGGCCGCCTCCAGCAGGCAATGGCTGCGCAAACCGTTGAGGTCGAGAAACGCATTGGCGCACCCTTGCCGACGTTGCTGCAGGTCGCGCGCCTCGGCCACCCGCTTGGCGACTGCGGCGCTGGTTTCGCCGCTGGGTTGGTTGTTCAGCGTGGTGGTTTCGCGCGCCACGGTCAGGTGCAGGTCAATGCGGTCCAGCAGCGGCCCCGACAGCTTGTTGCGATAACGCTGGACCTGGTCGGTGCTGCAGCGGCAGCGGCCGCTCGGGTCGCCGAGGTAGCCGCAAGGGCAAGGGTTCATCGCCGCCACCAGCTGAAAACGCGCCGGGAAGCGCACTTTGTCCCGCGCCCTGGCAATCACGATCTCGCCGGACTCGAGCGGTTCGCGCAGTACTTCCAGCACGCGCCGCTCGAATTCCGGCAACTCATCGAGAAACAGCACACCATGATGAGCCAGGGTGATTTCGCCCGGCTGTGGCCGGCTGCTGCCGCCCACCAGTGCAGGGCCTGAGGCCGAGTGGTGCGGGTGGCGGAAAGGGCGCTGTGGCCAGCTGTTCAGCGGCGCATGGCCGCTGACCGACTGAATGGCCGCCACCTCCAGCGCCTCGCGCTCGTCCAGCGGCGGCAACAGCCCTGGCAAGCGGCTGGCGAGCAAGGTCTTGCCAGTGCCGGGCGGGCCGGTGAACAACAGGTTGTGCGCCCCGGCTGCGGCCAGCAGCAAGGCACGCTTGGCCGCCACCTGGCCCTGTACCTCGCTGAGGTCGGGGTAGGGCCGGCTGTTCAATACCAGGCCATTGGCGGCATAGGGCGCTAACGGTACCTGGCCGTTCAGGTGGGCGACCAGTTCCAGCAGGTGCCCGATGGCATACACCACCAGCCCACCTGCAAGGCTGGCTTCTTCGGCGTTTTCGCGTGGTACCACCAATGCCCGACCCGCATCCCTTGCCGCCAGCGCCGCCGGCAACACGCCCTGCACAGGGCGCAGTTGCCCGGACAGCGCCAGCTCGCCCAGGCACTCGATGTCGCAGAGGGTGGCCACCGGGACCTGGCCACTGGCGGCCAGAATGCCCAGGGCAATGGCCAGGTCATAGCGCCCGCCATCCTTGGGCAGGTCGGCGGGCGCCAGGTTCTGGGTGATGCGCCTTGCCGGGTAGTCCAGGCCTGAGTTGACGATGGCACTGCGTACCCGGTCTTTGCTTTCCTTGACCGTGGTTTCGGGCAGGCCGACCAGGGTGAGGTGGGGGAGCCCGTTGGCCAGGTGGGTTTCGACGCTGACCGCCGGTGCCTGCACGCCTACCTGGGCGCGGCTGTGGACGAGGGCAAGTGACATGGACGCTCCGTTGTCGCTGAAAAGGGCCGCTTCCTGCGGCTTGGGCAAGGTTAGCGGGGGGAGTGGCAATCAGCGCAAGAAGTGTGCGTCCTGGTTTTTCAGGTCAGGGATTTCCCCTGGTTTTTCATACAATCTGACAAAAATGGATCCAATAACTTTGCGCAGATCCAGGGTATGGCTTAGTGTTGAAAGGCTACCGCGCTTGCCATGGGATGGCAGCGCCGCTTCCCACAAATGGACTTGAGGTATTGCTCCGTGCAAACGCTCACTCGCACTCGCCAGGCAATCCGAGAATTGGTGCAGGCCAGTGCATTCGTTGAACTCAACCGCTACTTCGACATCCTCGAAGTGCGCTGGCGACAGTCGCCACCCGGCGAGTTTCCTGCCTACCTGGAGGCCGTCGAAGGGCACATGCTGGTCGATTGGGACTGCCAGGGCGACAAGGCCCTGACGCAGGTTCTAAAGGCCTGGATCGACGCCTGCCCCAAGGCCTACCACCCTCAGGTGGTGATGGGCTTGCATTGTTTCAGCCGCGCCTGCGATATCCACGACAGTGCCAATGCCGAGCCCCTCAGTGCCGAGCAGCAGTTGGCGGCCGAGCAGGTTTGCGAGCTCGGCGCCGCGCACCTGTTGCGTGCCATGGGGCGCTCGGCGCAGCCGGTGGCGGCGGCCATCGGCATGCTGCGGCTCAGCGCGCAGTTTGCCGAGCCAGGTTGGTTGCGCGAACTGTTCGACGGCCAGCCGGCACGCTTCAGCCCGAGCGCTCACGCGGATGTGGAGGTGCAGGAGGCTGCGGCGCCGCTGTTGGTGAAATACGGCCTGCTACCCCTGGCCCAAGTGCCACAGACCTTGCCGGCGTGCCTGGGCAAACGTGCCGTGCATGGGCGAGAAGCCGCGCAGCACTATTGGCTGCAGCATGCGCTGGGTGCTTTCCCCGGCTGTTTTGAAGCGATTCAGGCGCATGCCGTCTACCTGCTGCCCCGTTGGGGCGGCAGTTACGCGGCAATCGACGAATTGGCTGGTGGCACGCTGTGTGAAGGATGGCGAGAGGAGCAGCGCAATGCGCTGCGCTGGCTGGCTATCGAGGACCAGCTCGAACTGCCGCATGCCGGCCAGGTGCAGTCGATCGCTGCCTGGCAGCAGGTGTTCAAGGGGTGGTCGCTGCGTGCGCTCAGGCCTAGGGAGCGCGCTACCTTGCTGGCATGGCGTGGTGCCTTGCGTGGTTGTGCCCTGCAGGACTACACGGGCGCGCTGCGCGATTTTGCCGTCTGTGTAGACCTTTACCCTGACCTGGGCTTTGTCCCGGGTATCGGCCAGCCCTTTCGTAGTTTTGTCTGCCTCATGCTGTTCCACGGCATGGACGATGACCAGCAGGCATTTCGTAGCGCGATCGAGCGGCTGTGCGAGAGCGGTTCGCACCCGGCTGCCTGTGCGCTGCGGGCGGTGGGGCATGCGTTTGGGCGCTGGGGGTTTGCATGTTCGCCTGAGCAGGCACGTATGTGGTCGCAGCGTGCGGTGAAGCGGCAACTTGGCCGCCAGCGGCCGGATTTCGATGTGCTCGAAGTGCCACGTCTGCTCTGGTCTGCCAACCAGCAAGAGGCCGCCTATTTCCTTTATGAACGCTGTGCCGATCTGAGCCTGCCAGAGGCTGCGCTGAGCCTTCATCACCTGCATCGCGGTGCACTGGCCAACACCCCTGGGCACTACCTGGACGCGGATGCGGCCGAATACTGGCTGCTGCAAGCGGTGCAGGCTGGCTGCAAGGTGGCCAAATACACCTTGGCATGCCGGCGTATGCAAAGTGCCGAAGCCTTGAGCGACCGAAGTGCCATGCTGGCAGTGAGGCGGCTATTGAACGATGCGTTGGGCAGTGCGCAGACCGCTGCCGGTGCGCGGCTGCAACTGGGTATTCTGCTGCGGCAGTTTGGCGAGCCGCAGGAGCAGGCCGAGGCCGTCGACTACTTGCTTGGCCTGGTCGAGCACCCGGACGATTGGATTGCCGCCCGTGCCAGCGCAGAGCTGGGGCTGGCCTGGATGCAGGGGCATGGCACACGCAAGCAAAGCCGCTTCGCGGCCATCGAGTGGATCAACCGCGCAGTGGCGTTGCAGCCGGCGGACAACGACATCGAGCATATCCAGGCCGAGATACTCAACTCGCACAACCGGGTGAAAACACTGTTCACCTTGTGCGGTGCCGCTTTGTTTCGGGGGACGCTGCATGCCAGCGAGTTGCCGCCTAAATCGGGCAACCCGGGCGAAGGGCGATTGCAGGCATCGGCCTGAACCTTATGCCTGAGGTGGCGCCATCCGTGCTTCCAGCTCGGCGACCTGTTTCTCCAGGGCTTCCAGGCGAGCGCGGGTGCGGGCGAGGACGACCATCTGGCTGTCGAATTCTTCGCGGCTGACCAGGTCCAGCTTGCTGAAGGCGCCCTGCATCAGCACCTTGAACTGGCTTTCGAGTTCGGCGCGAGGCTGGGCGGTATCGCTGCTGAAAAGGCGCGAGGCCTGGTCGCTCAGGGCGTCGAGGAGGGCTTTGGGCGCGAGCATGTTCGGCTGTCCACTGAATCTGAAAAATGACCCGCAGTGTAGCACGCAGCAAAACACTGTTTTGAGGGCAGGAGCGGGTGAGCCTTGCACATTTTTCGAGCAAGACGCCGACGGGTAGCGCACCGAAATCGTGCATCTTTTTGATGCTGGCGACTGGCCAACGCCGACGCCTTCAAGCAACTCACTGTTTTCTGGTGGTTTAGTGGAACTGGCAAGGTTTCTGCAAAGACCTGTACGAGCCATGCACTGATGCAGTTCCTTGTGACCAGGCAGTGCGCACGCGGAGCCGGATGCCGACGACGCGTTACAAAGCCAACCGCTGCGCTTAGACTTGAGACGGGTTTGTTTTCCTGGGGCAAGTCCACCAAATCGGGAGAGAGTTTCATGAAGCTAGTCACAGCCATCATCAAGCCGTTCAAGCTGGACGACGTGCGCGAGTCGCTGTCGGAAATCGGCGTGCAGGGCATCACCGTCACTGAAGTCAAAGGCTTCGGTCGGCAGAAGGGCCACACCGAGTTGTACCGCGGTGCTGAATACGTGGTCGACTTCCTGCCCAAGGTGAAGATCGACGTCGCCATCGACGACAAGGACCTTGATCGGGTGATCGAAGCCATCACCAAGGCTGCCAACACCGGCAAGATCGGTGACGGCAAGATCTTTGTGGTGAATCTGGAGCAGGCGATCCGCATCCGTACCGGCGAAACCGATACCGACGCGATCTAAGTAACAAAAAAAGCCTCACCAAACCCAACGCCCCAGGAGAAAACAACATGACTCTGCGTAAGATCGCAGGGCTAGGAGCCCTATTGTCCCTCGTAATGCCCGGGCTTGCCCTGGCAGAGGAAGCTGCCCCAGCGCTGAACTCCGGCGACACTGCCTGGATGTTGACCGCAACGGCGCTGGTGCTGTTCATGACCATCCCGGGCCTGGCCCTGTTCTATGGCGGTATGGTGCGTTCCAAGAACGTGCTCTCGGTGATGATGCAGTGCTTCGCGATCACCGGTCTGATGAGCATTCTCTGGGTCGTCTACGGCTACAGCATGGCCTTCGATACCACGGGTATGGAAAAGGGCGTGCTCAACTTCAATTCCTTCGTCGGTGGCTTCTCCAAGGCGTTTCTCAGCGGTGTCACCCCCGACAGCCTCACTTCGGCCACTGCGCTGTTCCCTGAGGCGGTGTTCATCACCTTCCAGATGACCTTCGCCATCATTACCCCGGCGCTGATCGTCGGTGCCTTCGCCGAGCGCATGAAGTTCTCCGCGATGCTGGTGTTCATGGGCATCTGGTTCACCCTGGTGTATGCGCCGATCGCGCACATGGTCTGGAGCGGTGATGGCGCGCTGATGTGGGACTGGGGCGTGCTGGACTTCGCTGGCGGCACCGTGGTGCACATCAACGCCGGTATCGCGGGCCTGGTGTGCTGCCTGGTACTGGGCAAGCGCAAGGGCTACCCGACCACGCCGATGGCCCCGCACAACCTGGGCTACACCCTGATGGGCGCGGCAATGCTGTGGATCGGTTGGTTCGGCTTCAACGCCGGTTCCGCCGCCGCTGCCAACGGCACTGCCGGCATGGCCATGCTGGTGACCCAGATCGCCACCGCTGCTGCGGCGCTGGGCTGGATGTTCGCCGAGTGGATCGGCCACGGCAAACCGAGTGCCCTGGGCATCGCCTCGGGTGTGGTCGCCGGCCTGGTCGCCATCACCCCGGCTGCCGGTACCGTGGGCCCGATGGGCGCCCTGGTGATTGGCCTGGCGTCTGGCGTGATCTGCTACTTCTGCGCCACTACCCTCAAGCGCAAGCTGGGCTATGACGACTCGCTGGACGCCTTCGGCGTGCACGGCATCGGCGGTATCGTCGGCGCCATCCTGACCGGTGTGTTCGCAGCACCAGCCCTGGGCGGTTTCGGCGCTGTGACCGATATCGGCATGCAGGTCTGGATCCAGGCCAAGGGCGTGATTTTCACCGTGGTCTACACCGCCATCGTTACCTACGTGATTCTCAAGGTACTGGACGTGGTGATGGGGCTGCGGGTCAACGAAGAAGAAGAGTCGGTCGGCCTCGACCTGGCTCAGCACAACGAACGCGGCTACAACCTGTAACTGCGACGCTGGAAAATCTTGCCCGGTTCGCCGGGCATTTTTTCGCCTGATTTTTGCCTTTTCCCGCACAGCAAACGGTTTATCCGCCACGTTCGCGACGCAGGCGGAAAACTTACAAGATGATGGGCGTTTATGGCGCTTTGCTTTTTCTACGGGCGCGCTAGAATGCGCGCCGAAGGGTGTTGGACAAGCAGTCCGCAGGCGCCCCCAGCCTTTGCTAGGCTTGCCATTAGCGCGTGGCCAGCAGATGGCTCAAGGATTTCGTCAGGCCCTGCCAGGAGCAGGGCCTGCAGGGTACAAACCCTCCCATCAGGAGGTGCATGCCCAAGGCAGTGGCCAACCCACGGCCAGTTGAATTTTCACTGGTGGCTGCCGGTCTACGGCTGCACTGGTCTATAACTAACCTGCTTTTCGCAAGTCATGAGGTAGAACATGAGCGACGATGATCTGGAAAACGACGACCTCGAAGTAGGCGATGATGATGAGGCTGATGAGGGTCTGGAAGCTGCGGCTGATGACGTAGCGGAAGACTCCGGCGAAGACGATAGCCCCGCGCCCACTGCCAAAGGCAAGTCCAAGGCCGCTGTCTCGGTAGACGAGATGCCGAGCTTGGAAGCCAAGCAGAAGGAGCGTGATGCCCTGGCCAAAGCGATGGAAGAATTCCTTTCGCGCGGTGGCAAGGTGCAGGAAGTGGAGGCCAACGTGGTCGCCGATCCGCCCAAGAAGCCGGACAACAAATACGGCAGCCGCCCTATCTGAGTGGTTGCATGCAAAAAAGCCCGCCGTCGCTGCGGGCTTTTTTGTGCGCCATGAGTGCGGTCTTGTAGGAGCGGCCTTGCCGGGGCGCCGGACCGGTCGGAACGGGTCGCGGAGCGTCCCCCAGGTTCTGTGGCGCAGCAAAAATCGCCGGGGCCGCTACGCAGCCCTTTCGCGACGCAAGGCCGCTCCTACGCAGGTCTGTGCGGCGTTGGGAAGGTATCGGCTGTCAGCGCCAGCGTGCTATCACTTCAGGCAGTTGCGAGAGGCGCTGAATCTCTGCATCCGGCGCCCGCTCTCCGGCCCAGGGCTTGCCTTGCGGGTTGAACCACACGGCGCGCAACCCGGCACGCTGGGCGCCGGCGATGTCGTCGCCAGGGTGGTCACCCACATGCACCGCCGCGCCGGCCTCGACCTCGCCACGTTTCAGCGCCTCGAGGAACGGCGCCGGGTCCGGCTTGCCGATCCCCAGGTCCTCGGCGCACAGGGCGAAGCGGAAGTAGTCCGCCAGGCCCAGGCGGCTCACATCGGCATTGCCGTTGGTGACCACGCCCAGGGTGTATTGATGGCGCAGGATTTCCAGCACAGGCTGCACCTCAGGGAAAATTTCCACCTGGTGCCGGGCATGCAGGAACACTTCAAAGCCTTCGTTGGCAAGCGCCTGGGCGTGCTTTTCGCTGTAACCGACCTCTTCCAAGGCATGGCATAGCACCCGCCTACGCAAGGCGCTGATACGGTGCTTGAGGCCCGGTTCGGCCTGCACCAGGCGCTCGCGGAGGGTGAACAGGTGCTCGACCGGTACGCCGCCCAGGATCGGTGCGTTGGCTTCGAGCCAGTCGCGCAGGACGACTTCAGCGCTGGCAATGACCGGCGCGGTGTCCCACAAGGTGTCATCGAGGTCGAAGGTGATCAGCTTGATGCTCATGAGTCTGTGCCTTTGCTGCGTTTGGCCCGAGGGTGGGCGCTGTCGTACACCGCGGCCAGGTGCTGGAAGTCCAGGTGGGTGTAGATCTGCGTGGTGCTGATGTCGGCATGGCCGAGCATCTCCTGCACCGCACGCAGGTCCTGGGACGATTCCAGCACATGGCTGGCGAAGGAATGGCGAAGCATGTGCGGGTGCAGGTGCTGGCCCAGCTCGCGCTCGCCGGCCGCCTTCACACGCATCTGGATGGCCCGCGGGCTCAGGCGATTGCCCTGGCGGGTAATGAACACGGCGCTGTCGCGCGGGCCGCCGATGCCGCGCAGGCGCAACCAGGCCTGCAGCGCCTCGCGTGCCTTGCGCCCGACCGGCAGCACGCGTGCCTTGCCGCCCTTGCCAAGCACCTGCACCAGCCCGGCGGCGAGGTCGAGGTATTCGAGGTCCAGGCCGGTCAGCTCGGACAGGCGCAGGCCTGATGAATAGAACAGTTCAAGGATGGCCTGGTCGCGCCGGGCAATGAAGTCGTCGTCGACACCGCCGTCGAGCAGTTGCAGGGCACGGTCGGTATCCAGCGTCTTGGGCAGGCGCCGTTCGCCTTTGGGCGCAGACAGGCCGTTGGCCGGGTCGTGCTGGCACAGCCCTTCACGGTTCAGGTAACGGTACAGCCCGCGTACCGCTGAAAGCAGGCGCGCCAGGCTGCGCGAGGATTGCCCCTGATGGTGCTGACGGGCGATCAGTTGGCGCAATTGCTGGATTTGCAACGCTTGCCAGCCGGCAATGCTGTGTTCGTTGCAATACGCGACGACCTTGTCGAGGTCGCGGCGATAGGCCAGCAGGGTGTGTTCGGACACCTGGCGCTCATTGCGCAGGTGCGCGCAATAAGCTTCCAGCTGGCGGTCCATCAGCGCACCTGGCGCAGGGTCTGGGTCACGCGTGGGACAACGCGGCCGAGCACTTCGGCAATGTAGCCGAGGAACAGCGTGCCGACGCTACTCTTGTAGTGCTGCGGGTCGCGGCTGCCGATTGCCAGTACACCGTGCAGCCCTTGATATTCGAGTGCTGCAACAGCACTGGAGCCGACCTCGCGTCGCTCTTCTTCACCAAACAGGAAGGCCAGTTCGTGTTCGCGCAGGTTGCCGCTGACGGTCTTGCCGCCCCCCAGCAGGCCACCGATGGCCTGGTGTGCCTCGGCATTGCTGACCCAGCGGCCGACCGGTGCGACGTTATCGCCGAACAAGATCAGGCTGACGAAGGGCACCTGAAACTCCTGGCGCAGGCTGTCTTCGACCGCCATCACCACTTCTTCCAGGCTGCCGGCATCGAGCAGGTCGAGGATCAGCCGGCGGGTCTTGTCGAACAGCCGGTCGTTGTCACGCGCCACGTCCATCAGTTGCGACAGGCGATGGCGCATCTCGATGTTGCGATCGCGCAGCAGCTTGAGCTGACGCTCCACCAGCGACACGCTGTCGCCGCGCTGGTGGGGGATGCGCTGCTCGACCAGCAACTCGTCGTGTTCGGCGAAGAAGGTCGGGTGGGCACGCAGGTACGCGACCACCGCCTCGGCATCGAGGTCACTGGATTGCTGGGGTACAACCTTGGGCTGATCGGTCATGGCGGTTACTCACTTAGAGACGAACCTGTCCTTCGTAGACGCGTACGGCCGGGCCGGTCATCAGCACGGGCTTGCCGGGGCCGGCCCATTCGATGTGCAGGCGGCCACCCGGCAGGTCAAGGCTTACCGGTGAGTCCATCCAGCCCTGGCTGATAGCCGCCACGGCCGCGGCGCAGGCGCCGGTGCCGCAGGCCTGGGTTTCGCCCGCGCCGCGTTCCCAGACCCGCAGGTTGGCACGGTGACGGTCGATGACCTGGATGAAGCCAGCGTTGACCCGCTGCGGGAAGCGCGGATGGTTTTCGATCTTCGGGCCCAGTGCGTGCACGGGCGCAGTATGTACGTCATCGACACGCAGCACGGCATGTGGGTTGCCCATGGACACTGCGGCGATCGAATAGACCTCGCCGTCGACCTCCAGTGGGTAACTCAATGCCTGCTCGTCGGCGACGAAGGGGATTTCGGCCGGCACCAGGCGCGGAGGGCCCATGTCGACACTCACCTGGCCGTCGTTCTGC
Organism: Pseudomonas sp. SWRI77; assembly: GCF_014269105.1. NCBI lineage: Bacteria > Pseudomonadati > Pseudomonadota > Gammaproteobacteria > Pseudomonadales > Pseudomonadaceae > Pseudomonas > Pseudomonas sp. SWRI77. The sequence continues at coordinate 46,025 of NZ_JABWRV010000012.1, forward strand.
ACGTCCAGCTCGATGATGCCGCTTTTGGTTTCCACGCGGATGCGTTTTTTCGCGGTCAGGCGTTTGTCCAGCACGAAGCGGGCGAAGCAGCGCGCGCCGTTGCCGCACTGCTCGACCTCGGAGCCGTCGGCGTTGAAAATCCGGTAGCGGAAGTCCACTTCCGGATTGTTCGGCGCCTCGACGATCAGCAACTGGTCGAAACCGATGCCGGTATGGCGGTCGCCCCATTGCTTGGCATGCTTGGGCTGGATATGTGCGTGCTGGCTGACCAGGTCGAGGACCATGAAGTCATTGCCCAGCCCATGCATCTTGGTGAAACGCAGCAGCATGGGCTCACTCCGGCAGCAGGCTTTCGCCAGCATACAGTTCGGCGATGGTCTCGCGGCGGCGCACTTCGAATGCCTGGTCGCCGTCGACCAGGATTTCGGCGCAGCGGCCACGGGTGTTGTAGTTCGAGCTCATGACAAAACCATAGGCGCCAGCAGACTGCACGGCCAGCAGATCGCCTTCTGCCAGGTTCAGCTCGCGGTCCTTGGCGATGAAGTCGCCGGTTTCGCAGATCGGCCCGACCAGGTCATAGGCGCGGCCCTGGCCTTCGCGTGGGGTAACCGCGCTGACGCCCATCCAGGCCTGGTACAGGGCCGGGCGGATCAGGTCGTTCATCGCCGCATCGATAATGGCGAAGTCCTTGTGTTCGGTGTGCTTGAGGTACTCGACACGGGTCAGCAGGACACCGGCGTTGGCCACGATGTAGCGGCCTGGCTCGAATACCAGGGCCAGGTCGCGGTCGCCGACGCGCTCGCGGATGGCCTTGATGTAGTCGGCCACCAAAGGCGGCTCTTCATCGCGGTAGCGCACGCCCACGCCGCCACCCAGGTCCAGGTGGCGCAGGTGGATGCCGCAGTCGGCGAGGCGGTCGACCAGGTCCAGCAGGCGGTCGAGGGCATCGAGGAACGGTTCGACGGTGGTCAACTGCGAGCCGATGTGGCAGTCGACACCGACCACGTCCAGGTTCGGCAGCTGCGCGGCGCGCACGTAGATGGCTTCGGCGTCAGCGATGGCGATGCCGAACTTGTTTTCTTTGAGGCCGGTGGAGATGTACGGGTGGGTACCGGCATCGACGTCCGGGTTGACCCGCAGCGAGACCGGGGCGACTTTGCCCATCTCGGCAGCCACCACCTGCAGGCGCTCAAGCTCGTCGGTGGACTCGACGTTGAAGCAGTGCACGCCGACTTCGAGGGCGCGGCGCATGTCTTCGCGGGTTTTGCCGACACCCGAGAACACCACGCGATCCGCGCGCCCGCCAGCGGCCAGTACGCGCTCCAGTTCACCGCCGGAGACGATGTCGAAGCCTGCGCCCAGGCGCGCCAGGACGTTCAGCACGCCCAAGTTGGAGTTGGCCTTGACGGCAAAGCAGACCAGGCTGGAAATGCCGTCCAGCGCGTCGGCATAGCTGCGGTACTGGGCCTCGATGTGGGCGCGCGAGTACACGTAGGTGGGGGTGCCGAAGCGTTCGGCGATGGCCGACAGGGCCACGCCTTCCGCGAACAGTTCACCGTCGCGGTAGTTGAAAGCGTTCATCTGATTTCCTTACTGCGCTGGCGACTGCTCGGGCTCGGATTGCAGCTCGGGCTGCTGTTCTTGCGTCTGGGCCGGCTTGGCTTTGGGCTGGTGCTGGTGCGATTTGCGGGTGTCCTTGCCGTCCTTGCCGTCTTCCGGCAGGTACAGGGGGCCTTTCTGGCCGCAGGCAGAAACGAGGCAGGCAACAGCGACCAGCGCCGCGAGGGAGGAAATCAGGCGCTTCATTGGGTGAAATCCTTTGAAATATGCAGTATTGCGCCCGAGTATACCGAGCGACCGGCGGATTGCCTATGCAAGGGCCGGTCCGCCGGGCGGGCTATTCTTGCTGCCTTCAATGGCTAATCTTTGCATTCAGCGCCAAGCGCCCGTATCTTGCCCGGCTTGCCTGTCACGCAGCCAATTTCGAGGTTCCTGCAATGAGTTTGAGCGAAGCGCGTTTCCATGATCTGGTCGACGCGACCCAACAGGCGCTGGAAGACCTGTTCGACGACAGCGACTTGGACCTGGACATGGAAAACTCCGCCGGCGTCCTGACCATCAAGTTCGACAACGGCAGCCAGCTGATCTTCAGCCGTCAGGAGCCGCTGCGCCAGTTGTGGCTGGCTGCCAAGTCCGGTGGTTTCCACTTCGACTACGATGAAGAGAGCAAGAAGTGGACCTGCGAGAAGACCGACGAGCTGCTCGGCGAGATGCTTGTACGCCTCGTCGGGGAGTGCGCCGGCGTTGAGCTGGACTTCGACGAGATCTGAGATGAGTGAGCAGCCGCGGCCGCCCAAGCCGCTTTACAGCAATGTCAGCACCGCCGTGAAATCGCCGTGCATCAGTGTCTGCCGCCTGGACGAGCAGCGCGTCTGCACCGGCTGTCATCGCCATGTGGAGCACATCCGCGAATGGCGCTCTGCAGATGACCAGCGGCGCCGGCAGATCTGCCAGGAAGCCGAGGCCTTGCGCGCGCGGGCTTGAGTATTTGCCCGGCTGTGGTAGTGTCGGGTTATGCGTCGGTGACGCCAAAGCATTCACAAACCCCGCCCTTGGGCGGGGTTTTGCTTTATTTGCCCACAGAAAACCGCCTGTTCAATGGAGTCTGACTGGATCATGAGCACCAAGCCTTCCCTCACCCTCACCCGATTGGACGTACAACGTCTGGAGCGTCTGATCGACAGCCTCGACGAAAGTACGCCGGGTGTGCTCGCCCTGCAGGACGAGCTGGACCGCGCTGAGAAGGTTGTCGGTCATGAGGAAGTACCGGCCGGCGTGGTGACCATGAACTCGCGCGTGCACTGCCGTGAAGAGGCCAGTGGCAAGGATTACCACCTGACCCTGGTGTATCCAAAGGATGCCGGCGGCGAAGGCAAGGTCTCGATCCTGGCGCCAATTGGTTGCGCATTGCTGGGCCTGACGGTGGGCGAGCAGATCGACTGGCCGGCGCCCGGCGGCAAGACGCTGAAATTGAAGCTGGTGGCGGTTGAGTACCAGCCGGAAGCGGCGGGTGATTTCGACCTGTGAGCCTTTGGGGGCGCAAAGCGCCCCCTACTATTCAGAAACCCATCGCCTGCACCTGCTCCAACCCCTCGTTCAACGCCTGCTCCAGCTCCCGCTTGTAGCGCAGATACAACACGGTCGCCCCCAGCTCGTCCCCCAGTAGCTCGGACAAATCCAGGTCGGTGATGTAGCAGCGGTAATGCCCGGCATTGCGCCGTTGGCCGATGATCTGCCGCGCGACCACTGCGTACAGCTGGTCACCATGATCCAGTTCGGAAAACTCCTGTTGGTCACAGTACAAGGTGACCTGCACGGCGCCCGCTGCCCCGGCCTGAATGATGGCCTGGACCTCATAGAAAGGCTGGTCGCTGCCGTCCACCGGCGCCAGGCGCGGCTCGATGCTGCGGGCCTTGCCTGTGCCTGAAGGCAGCAACTGCCCATAGCGGATATCCAGCGAAGCCGCCCCCAGGCTGTCGAGCGGCAGTTGCGCATCGCGGCGCATCAGCACAGAGCGCAAAAAGCGTTGCAGCGGCAGCAGCAAGTGGGCTTCATCCTGCAGTGGCAAGCGTTGCTGCCACAACGCGTTGTACTCATCCAGCACATACAGGTCGGCCCAGTCACCCAACAGGCGATAGAACACCTGGATGCAAGCGGGCCGGCCGCGCTCCAGTACCAGTGGCAGGTCGTGGTCCTGCAGGGCATTGGCGTCCAGGTGCAGCGGGCTGTAGACGCTGCGCTCTTCGCTCAGGCAGTCCAGCACGGCCTCATGGTCGCCCAGGGTCGCCAGGCTGACCTGGCCGGGCAGAAGCTCCAGCACGTGGGTGTGCTGGGCCACCTGTAGCACGTAGCGGTGCTTGGCACCCTGGTCGAGCAGCCGTTGCACCGTGGCGAAAATGTCCTCGACCCGCTGTTCGATGGCCTGCGCGCGGTTGTGGCAGAAGCAGCGCACCCGCAGCCGTGGGCGATGGCCACGCTGGCCGAGGCTGTTGAGGTAGTCGCGCAGGCAGCGCAGCAGCGCGTGCTCACCGTCGTAGCGCTGCACCAGCACCTCGCTCCAGCTGTTGAGGGTGACCTGGTCGAGCGTCAGCACCAGGTTTTCGCGCACGCCGGCGTAGCTCAACGAGTCGGTGCGCTCGGTGGTCATCAGGATGTTCAGGTCGCGGTGGTGGCGCAGTGGGTCGACGCCGACGTTGACCAGCAACAGGATGTCGTCGGCCACGCTGGGCTGCAGCAGGCGGACTTCGCTGACGGTGGGCAGCGGCAGGTCGATGGCCTGCTGCAGGCTGCCCAGCAGGTTGAACAGTTCGAGCTCCCTGAGATCGCTGGCACCAGGGTGCAGGGCGAAGCGCGTGCTGCTGTCGATCACGCCATTGCGATGGGCCCAGGTCAGTAGTTCGAGCAGTTCGCGGCAGCGTTTGATCGGGCTGAAGTGCTCCACTTCGTGGGTGCTCAGGTTGCCTGTGTACAGTTCCCAGTGATGGCTGCCGGGCTCCTTGCGATTGGGGGCCTGGACCAGGGTGAGGGTGCCCTCGGCCAGGTCCGGGGCAATCCCCGGGTTGATCACCTCGGTCTTGCCGGCTCGGCGTTCGAAGGCGGCATACAGGCGCCGCCCCAGCACATTCAGGTCACGCTGATCGGCGCGGCTGCTGGCGTTGCGGGTCTGGGCGAACTGGCTGAGGAAGCGGTAGCTGTGGTTCAGTTCGGCCACCAGTTCGCGGCGCTCGACGGCCACCTGGCCGACTTTCCATTGGCTGCGGCTATCGAGCAGGGCCAGTTGGCGCTCGTCCCAGCCCCATTCGTCTGCCAGGCGCTGTAGCAGCTGGCGCTGCCAACCGTTGCCGCGCACCTGGTCGCTGAGTTTCTTGTTCACCTTCAGGTACAGGCTGCGCCTTACCCGTTCGAGGCGTACCGGCTCGCCGCGTTGGTGCAGGTACTGCTCGATGCGCCGGTAGACCATCACGTAGGGGTCCAGCGCGTCGAGGTCGAGCTGGTTGGCGAACACCGCTTGCTTGTAGTCCAGGCTCAGGCAGCGTACGGCGGGGTGCTCACTGGCGTAGGCTTCGGTCAACAGCAGCTTGAGCAGCGATTTGTAAGGCGAGTCGATGCCCTTGAACAGCTGCCACAGCCCAGCACCGACGAACTCGCCGGGCGGGATATGCGCCAAGTTGCCAAGGTCGAGCACGTCCTGGCTGCGGATGAAGCGCTTGCTGAGCAAGGTCTGGGTGTAGGCCCTGTAGTTGTGCTCTTCATACACCGGCACCAGCCACCACAGGGGCGTACGCCCGGCCAGCCAGATGGCGGTGCGATAGAACTCGTCGAGCAGCAGGTAATGCTGGGTGGTGCCACAGTCGTCGGAGCCGAGCTGGCCATCCCGCTCGCCTTGAGCAAAGCCTTGTGGGTCGATCAAAAAGAAGTGTGCCTCGGCCCCCAGGCTGGCGGCCCAGGTTTCCAGCAACTGGCATTTGCGCCGAAGCTCGTCCAGCTGGCTGTCGCCCAGGTCAGGCGCGTGGCAGACCCAGAAGTCCATGTCGCTCAGTTCGGCCTGGGCCAGGGAGCCAAGGCTGCCCATCAGGAACAGCCCATGGATCGGGCGCGGTGCGTGCCCCTGGCGAGCCTTGTAGGCAAACGAGCGTGCCAGGCGCTGGGCTTCGGCGACCCGTTCTGCGCCAGGCTCGAAGCCGGCCACCCCGGCAGGGGTGCTGCCCGAGACATAGCCGGGCAGCAGCGGGTGATTGACGTGGAACAGCAGCGGCAACAACGTCAGTACCTGCTGCTGGCGCGTCGACAGCCCCTCCCTCGCACGCTGCAAACGGCCTTGATTGAGCTGCAGGAACCGCGCCCGTAATGTCGCCAGGACCTTGCGGTCGATGCCTTCGTCCAGGTCGGGGCGGATTTCGTGGGGGTGGTTCATTGCACACTCGGGGCAGGCCAGTGGGGCTGCGGCGAGTTTAGCCTGAGTGACGCACTCGGATAAGCGCTAAATGGATTGTTGACGCCATTTTTCAAGCGCCGGTATGCCTTGTGCCGGCCAGGCAGCTCCAGCTTTTGCCACGCTTGGGGCATGATGTGAGGCATGAGCGTAGTCGCGCTGATTTAGAGGTGTTTCCCGATGCGTGTATGGATCGATGCTGACGCCTGCCCCAAGCCGGCCAAGGACTTGATCGTCAAGTTTGCCCTCAAGCGCAAACTCGAGGTGGTGATGGTGGCGGGCCAGGCGCAAAGCAAGCCGGCCTTTGCCTGTGTGCGGCTGATCGTGGTGCCCAGCGGCATGGATGCGGCTGATGATTACCTGGTCGACAACGCCGCGCCTGGCGAACTGGTGATCTGCAGCGACGTGCCGCTGGCCGATCGGCTGGTCAAGAAAGGCGTGGCGGCGCTGGACCCACGGGGGCGTGAGTTTGACGAGCGCAACATGGGTGATCGGCTGGCGGCGCGCAACCTGTTCACCGAATTGCGCGAGCAGGGGCAGGTTGGAGGAGGGCAGGCGCCTTATGGCGAGCGGGAGAAACAGGCGTTCGCCAATGCACTGGACCGCATCATCGCGCGCTTGTCCAAGGGCCCCTGACGCGCGAGCGCGGGTTTTGGTTTTTGTAGGAGCGGCAAGGCCGGGGCGCCGGACCGGTCGGAAAGGGGCGCGGAGCGGCCCCCTACGTTCTTGCTGGCACCCGAAAACCCGGGGCCGCTCCGCGCCCCTTTCGCGACGCAAGGCCGCTCCTACAAAGAGGGTGCAGGCCGGGGGTTACTGGTCGTTCTCGTGGGTCAGTTCCAGCACGCGATCCACCAGCTTGTAGATCCCGCCCGCCGCCTCGCTGATCGATTTCGCCACCATGTATGCCGGGGTCGTCACCAGCTTGCGCTGGGTGTCTTCGACGATATCGTGCACATCGCATTCTTCATGCTTGCCGCCCATTTTTTCCACTGCTGCAGCGGTACCGGCATCGTTGCCGATGGTGCACACCACACCCGGGCCATAGATTTTCGCTGCCAGCGCTGGCGAGATGCAGATCAGCCCGACCGGCTTGCAGGCGTCGGCGAAGGCTTCGGCCAGGGCCAGCACGTCCGGGTTGACGCTGCAGTTGGCGCCCTCGACGGCAAAGTTGGACAGGTTTTTTGCCGCGCCAAAACCACCGGGCACGATCAGTGCGTCGAAGTCTTCGGCATTGGCGTCGAGGATGTCCTTGACCTCACCGCGGGCGATACGTGCCGACTCCACCAGTACATTGCGCGACTCGGGCATTGGCTCGCCGGTCAGGTGATCGATCACATGCATCTGCGCGATGTTCGGCGCAAAGCACTGCACCTGCGCCCCGCGCTGGTCGAGGCGCAGCAGGGTGATCACGCTTTCGTGGATTTCGGCGCCGTCATACACGCCACAGCCTGAAAGAATCACCGCTACTTTTTTTGTCATGCTCATTACTCCAGTGTCGAGGCGCTAAATGTCCTCTAGTTTGGCAGATGTAGCCATAGGGGTTCCCGCAGTTGCGGCCTAATCTTGGTGGATAACGCCTGAGGTCGTTGCCATGGACCTGATACTGCTGGCCGTGCCGTTCTTCTTCGTATTGATTGCCGCCGAGCTGGTGGCCGACCGCGTGCGCGGCCAGCGCAATTTCACCTTGGCCGACTCGATCAACAGCCTGAGTACGGGCGCCTTGTCGACCAGTACCGGCCTGCTGACCAAAGGTGTAGGGCTGGTGACCTATGCCCTGGCCTGGGAGCACCTGGCGTTGTTGCGCCTGCCGCAACAGGCATGGTGGGTGTGGGTGCTGGCCTTTGTGCTTTACGACTTCTGCTACTACTGGCTGCACCGCCTGGGGCATGAGCGCAACGTGCTGTGGGCAGCTCATTCGGTGCACCACCAGAGCGAGGAGTACAACCTCACCACGGCGCTGCGCCAGACCAGCAGCGGGTTCATCTTTGCGTGGGTCTTCTACCTGCCGTTGGCGCTGGTCGGCGTGCCGCCGCTGGTGTTCATCACCGTGGCGTCGCTGAACCTGCTGTACCAGTTCTGGGTGCACACCCGGCACATTCCCAAGCTGGGCTGGCTCGAGTGGATACTGATCACGCCATCCAACCATCGCGTCCACCATGCGCAAAATCCTGTTTACTTGGATCGCAATTACGGCGGCGTGTTCATTCTCTGGGACCGCCTGTTCGGCACGTTCAAGGAAGAAGACCCGGACGAGCCGGTGGTATTCGGGGTGACCACGCCACTGGCCAGCTGGAACCCGTTGTGGGCCAACCTGCAGTTCTACGCCCAGCTGTGGAGCGATGCCCGGCGTACCCAGCGCGTGTGGGACAAGCTGCGGATCTGGTTCATGCCCACGGGCTGGCGCCCGGCCGATGTCGCGGCGCGCTATCCGCAGGCCAAGCCGGACCTGGCGCTGTTTCGCAAGTTCGAGGTAGCCCTGGGGCGGGCGCAGCAGGCTTACGTAGCGGTGCAGTTCGTCGTCTACGTGGCCGTGGGCAGCTACTTGATGGAAGTGGCAGAGCGCGTGCCGGGCGCCGCACTGGTGCTGGGCTGGTCGGTCATGGCCGTGGGCCTGTTCGTGCTTGGCACGCTGCTTGAGAATCGGCCGTGGGCCAGGCGCCTGGAGTGGCTGCGGTTGCTGTCGAATGCGCCAGCGCTGTACTTGGCTGGCGCACTGGGTTTAGCGGTGATCACGCCGCTGGGGTGGTTCCTGCTCCTGGTCTACAGCCTGCTCAGCGTCTGCGGCTTGGCCCAGTGCGGCCGCCTTGCGCTCGGCGCGCATGGTGCGAAAGCGCCGGCGCAGCCAGAGCAGGGCGCCAAGCAACAGCAGGCCGCCGAGCACCCATAGCTCGTATCGCTTCACATTACCCAGCAGGCCTTCGAGGATAGCGCCGAAGTGATAGGCCGCAGTACCCAGGGCCAACGCCCAGATGGCGGCGCCGAGGCCGTTGAGCAGCAGGTAGCGGCGCGGCGGATAGCCCGACAGGCCAATGGCCACCGGCATCACCGTGCGCAGGCCATAGACGAAGCGAAAACTCAGCACCCAGATATCGGGGTGGCGGCGAATGTGGTCCAGCGCCCGATCACCCATGGCCTGCCAGCGCGGCTTGCGTGCCAGGATCTTGCGCCCATGGCGACGGCCCATGAAGTACCACAGTTGGTCGCCAGCATAGCTGCCCAGGAAGGCCACCAGGCACACCAGCTTGATGTCCATGTAGCCGCGGAACGCAAGAAAACCCGCAAGCACCAGGATGGTCTCGCCTTCAAAGAAGGTGCCTAGAAAAAGGGCGAAGTAGCCGAAATCCTGCAGGAATTGTTGAAGCATTTTCTGAGGTGCTGGCGAAATGAACGCGCAGCCTACCCCTTCGCGCGCGTGGATGAAAGTGTCCAAATGTGTCTCGACGTGAACATTTCCTACAAGGACAATGCCTTCGGCCACAAGTCGCAGGCTTGCCAGTGGGTGTAACACAGGCGTCATAATGGCCGCTTATCGTCCCGCTCAATTGATGATAGGGCGTTAACGTCCTCCAGGAACGTCCAGATGAATAATGAAGTGCTCACCCCTGTCGCGATCAAGGACGCCCAGGCCGTCCCCGAAGAGATGGTGCAGACCCCGCCAGACCTGCCGCCGGCGCCAGAGCCCGAGCCAGAACCTGCGCCGGTGGTCGAGGCTGCGGCACCGGCCCCTGCGCCGGCACCGGCGATCGCCGTCCCCGGCCTTGACGACAGCAGCCTGTACATTCATCGCGAGCTGTCGCAGCTGCAGTTCAACATTCGGGTACTGGAGCAGGCGCTGGACGAGAGCTACCCGCTGCTCGAACGCCTGAAATTCCTGCTGATCTTCTCCAGCAACCTCGACGAGTTCTTCGAGATCCGCGTCGCCGGCCTCAAGAAGCAGATCAACTTCGCCCGCGAACAGGCCGGTGCCGACGGGCTGCAGCCGCACCAGGCGCTGGCGCGCATCAGCGAGCTGGTGCACTCGGAGGTGGACCGCCAGTACGCCATCCTCAACGATGTGCTGCTGCCGGAGCTGGAAAAGCACCACATCCGCTTTATCCGCCGCCGTCACTGGACGCCCAAGCTCAAGACCTGGGTGCGGCGCTTCTTCCGCGACGAGATCGCCCCGATCATCACCCCGATCGGCCTCGACCCGACCCACCCGTTCCCTTTGCTGGTGAACAAGAGCCTCAACTTCATCGTCGAGCTCGAAGGCGTCGATGCCTTCGGCCGCGACTCGGGGCTGGCGATCATCCCGGCGCCGCGCCTGTTGCCGCGGGTCATCCGGGTGCCTGAAGAGGTCGGTGGCCCAGGTGCCAACTACGTGTTCCTGTCGTCGATGATTCACGCTCACGCCGACGACCTGTTCCAGGGCATGAAGGTCAAGGGCTGCTACCAGTTCCGCCTGACCCGTAACGCCGACCTGGCGCTGGACTCCGAAGAGGTCGACGACCTGGCTCGCGCCCTGCGCGGCGAGCTGTTCTCGCGCCGCTATGGTGACGCCGTGCGCCTCGAGGTGGCCGATACCTGCCCGAAACACCTCTCGGATTACCTGCTAAAACAGTTCAGCCTGAGCGAGAGCGAGCTGTACCAGGTCAACGGCCCGGTCAACCTGACCCGCCTGTTCAGCATCACCGGCCTCGACAGCCACCCGCAGCTGCAATACACGCCGTTCACCCCGGCGATCCCCAAGCTGCTGGTGAACGCCGACAACATCTTCAGTGTGATCAGCAAGCAGGACATCCTGCTGATGCACCCGTTTGAGTCCTTCACGCCGGTGGTCGACCTGCTGCGCCAGGCTGCCAAGGACCCGCATGTGCTCGCCGTGCGCCAGACCCTGTACCGCTCCGGTGCCAACTCGGAGATCGTCGACGCGCTGGTGGACGCCGCCCGTAACGGCAAGGAGGTCACTGCGGTGATCGAATTGCGCGCGCGCTTCGACGAAGAGTCCAACCTGCAGATGGCCAGCCGCCTGCAAGCTGCGGGTGCGGTGGTGATCTACGGTGTGGTCGGGTTCAAGACCCACGCCAAGATGATGTTGATCCTGCGCCGCGAGCACGGTGAAATCGTGCGTTATGCGCACCTGGGCACCGGTAACTACCACGCTGGCAACGCCCGTTTGTACACCGACTACAGCCTGCTGACGTCCGACGACGCTCTGACCGAGGACGTCGGCAAGTTGTTCAGCCAGTTGATCGGCATGGGCAAGACCCTGCGCATGAAGAAGCTGCTGCACGCGCCGTTCACCCTGAAGAAGGGCATGCTCGACATGATTGCGCGCGAGACTCAGTTCGCGCTCGAAGGCAAGCCTGCGCACATCATCGCCAAGTTCAACTCGCTGACCGACGCCAAGGTCATCAAGGCGCTGTACAAGGCCAGCCAGTCCGGCGTGCGCATCGACCTGGTGGTGCGCGGCATGTGCTGCCTGCGGCCAGGGATTGCGGGGGTTTCGCACAACATTCACGTGCGCTCGATCATCGGCCGCTTCCTGGAGCACACCCGGGTGTTCTACTTCCTCAATGGTGGCGAGGAGCAGATCTACCTGTCCAGTGCCGACTGGATGGAACGCAACCTCGACAAGCGCGTCGAGACGTGCTTCCCGGTCGAAGGCAAGAAGCTGTTGCTGCGGGTGAAGAAGGAGCTGGAAAGCTACCTGACCGACAACACCCATGCCTGGACGCTGCAGTCGGACGGGCGCTACGTGCGCAGCACCCCGACCGGCAACCAGAACCCGCGCAGTGCCCAGGCGACCCTGCTGGAGCGCCTGAGCAACCCGGTGCTCAACGTACGCTGAGGACGAAGCCGACCCGGGCTAGCCACTCCGCCTCGTTGGCGAAGTCGGCCTGGGTCAGCTGGTGTTGCTCCAGCCAACCCTGCGGGAAGACCACTTCGAGGCTGTTGTCGCCGGCTTGCAGCTGCACTTTCGGCATCTGTTGGGTACCACGAATGTGGTGGAACAGGATGGCGAAGCGCAGCAGCACGCACAGGCGAATCAGCTGCACGCCTTCATCGCCGAACTCGGCGAATTTGTCTCTGGGGATGTTGCGGCGATGGCCGCGCACCAGCAGGGCCATCATCTGCTGGTCCTCGCGGGAGAAGCCTGACAGGTCGGAATGTTCGATCAGGTAGGCGCCGTGCTTGTGGTAGTGGTAGTGGGCAATATCCAGCCCAACTTCATGCACTTTCGCCGCCCAACCCAGAAGATCGCGCCAATTTCCGTCTTCCAGCTTCCAGGCTTTGGCCACTTGGTCGAAGGCATGCAATGCCTTGCGCTCGACGCGCGCGGCCTGGCCTTGGTCAACGTGGTAGCGCTCCATCAATGAGTTGAGGGTGCGCTCGCGCACGTCTTCGTGATGATGGCGGCCAAGCAGGTCGAACAGCACGCCTTCGCGCAGGGCGCCGTCGCAGTGATCCATGCGTTGCAGCTCGAGGGCATCGAAGATCGCCTCGAGAATCGCAAGGCCAGCCGGGAAGATAGTGCGCCGGTCTGGCTTGACCCCGTCGAAGTCGATCTTGTCGACCTCACCCAGCTTGAACAGCTTGCGTTTGACCCACGCCAGCCCCTCGGCGTTGACCTCGCCATTGCCCAGGCCACTGGCCTTGATGGCTGCGCCGATGGCGCGAATGGTGCCGGACGAGCCGATGGCTTCGTCCCAGGTCAGGCGGTGCAGGGCGTTTTCGATGCTCATCAGTTCCAGGCGTGCGGCGGTGTAGGCCTGGGCATAGCGCGCCGGGGTGATCTTGCCGTCGCGGAAGTAGCGCTGGGTAAAACTGACGCAGCCCATCTGCAGGCTCTCGCGCAGCAGCGGCTCGAAACGCTGGCCGATGATGAACTCGGTACTGCCGCCGCCAATGTCGGCGACCAGGCGCTTGCCCGGATTGTCGGCCAGGGTGTGGGAGACGCCCAGGTAGATCAGGCGGGCTTCCTCACGGCCGGAAATCACCTCCACCGGGTGGCCGAGAATGGCCTCGGCGCGCTGGATGAATTCGTTACGGTTGCGCGCTTCGCGCAGTGCGTTGGTGCCAACGATGCGCACGGCGCCCGCAGGCAGGCCGTTGATCAACTGGGCGAAGCGCTTGAGGCAATCGAGGCCTCGTTGCATGGCTTCTTCGCTGAGCTTGCGCTCTTCGTCGATGCCGGCGGCCAGCTGAACCTTTTCCCCCAGCCGTTCGAGAATGCGGATCTCGGTGTGGTGGGCCTTGGCCACGACCATGTGAAAACTGTTGGAGCCAAGGTCGATGGCGGCGATCAGAGACAGGTTCTTCGCGTTGGTATGCGGCATGATCTGGATGTTCTCGGTCGTTAACCTGGCAATCGTGCCACGATACGGGGCTGTCGCCAACGCGTGGCACGCCAAGGCTTGATGCAAGGCAATGTGCCATTCGATGTTATGACACACGTATGACAGTTTTCGATTCGCGGCGTCTTGCACCACTATAGTTACACTCAATCGCCCGCGACTTCCTGTAGGGCGTGGGTGCGGCTATGATGGGCAACGTTTTTTAGCTTACGACCTTGGAGATTTCCATGAGCGACAAAATCAAACACGTCACCGACGCCAGCTTCGAAGCCGACGTACTGCAGGCTCAAGGCCCGGTGCTGGTTGACTACTGGGCTGAATGGTGCGGCCCATGCAAAATGATCGCTCCAGTCCTGGACGACATCGCCAGCACTTACGAGGGCAAACTGACCGTCGCCAAGCTGAACATCGACGAGAACCAGGAAACCCCCGCCAAGCACGGCGTGCGTGGCATCCCAACGCTGATGCTGTTCAAGAACGGCAACGTCGAGGCCACCAAGGTCGGCGCACTGTCCAAATCGCAATTGGCCGCGTTCCTCGACGCCCACCTGTGATGTGAAAAAGCCCCGGAAAAACCGGGGCTTTTCTTTTCCAACCCACTAGACGTCGAAAAAAGCAAGTGTTACATTCGGCCTCGCACTGCTTCTCCAGTGCCCCCTGCACGCCGTCGCCGACGCACTCCTAATTAGAATCTGTGCGCGATCCTATCGCCTTCTAGCGGCGCGGCTTCATTAAGCCAGAAGCTTAATCCTCCCTTCATACATGATTACGTCACTCCCCTTATGAACCTGACTGAACTCAAGCAAAAGCCGATTACCGATCTGCTGGAAATGGCCGAACAGATGGGCATCGAAAACATGGCCCGTTCGCGCAAACAGGACGTGATTTTCGCCCTGCTGAAAAAGCACGCGAAAAGCGGCGAAGAGATCTCGGGTGACGGCGTGCTGGAGATTCTCCAGGATGGTTTCGGTTTCCTGCGTTCGGCTGATGCGTCCTACCTGGCCGGCCCCGACGACATCTACGTCTCGCCCAGCCAGATCCGCCGTTTCAACCTGCGTACCGGCGACACCATCGTCGGCAAGATCCGCCCGCCGAAGGAAGGGGAGCGTTACTTCGCCCTGCTGAAGGTCGACACGATCAACTTCGATCGCCCTGAAAACGCGAAGAACAAGATCCTGTTCGAAAACTTGACGCCGCTGTTCCCCAACAAGCGTCTGAAGATGGAAGCCGGCAACGGTTCCACCGAAGACTTGACCGGCCGTGTCATCGACCTGTGTGCACCGATCGGCAAGGGCCAGCGTGGCCTGATCGTCGCCCCGCCGAAAGCGGGTAAAACGATCATGCTGCAGAACATCGCGGCGAACATCACCCGGAACAACCCCGAGTGCCACCTGATCGTCCTGCTGATCGACGAGCGCCCGGAAGAAGTGACCGAAATGCAGCGCACCGTGCGCGGCGAAGTGGTTGCCTCGACCTTCGACGAGCCGCCGACCCGCCACGTGCAGGTTGCCGAAATGGTGATCGAGAAGGCCAAGCGCCTGGTCGAGCACAAGAAGGATGTGGTCATCCTGCTCGACTCCATCACCCGCCTGGCGCGTGCCTACAACACCGTGATCCCGAGCTCCGGCAAGGTCCTCACCGGTGGTGTCGACGCCCATGCCCTGGAGAAGCCGAAGCGCTTCTTCGGTGCCGCGCGTAACATCGAGGAAGGCGGCTCGCTGACCATCATCGCCACCGCGCTGGTTGAAACCGGCTCGAAGATGGACGAAGTGATCTACGAAGAGTTCAAGGGTACCGGCAACATGGAGCTGCCCCTGGACCGTCGCATCGCCGAGAAGCGTGTGTTCCCGGCCATCAACATCAACCGCTCCGGCACCCGCCGTGAAGAGCTGCTGACTGCCGACGACGAACTGCAGCGCATGTGGATCCTGCGCAAGCTGCTGCACCCGATGGACGAAATCGCCGCCATCGAGTTCCTGGTCGACAAGCTCAAGCAGACCAAGACCAACGACGAGTTCTTCTTGTCGATGAAGCGCAAGTAAGCTTCGCTGC
Source organism: Pseudomonas sp. SWRI77 (assembly GCF_014269105.1). Lineage (NCBI taxonomy): Bacteria > Pseudomonadati > Pseudomonadota > Gammaproteobacteria > Pseudomonadales > Pseudomonadaceae > Pseudomonas > Pseudomonas sp. SWRI77. The sequence goes on from NZ_JABWRV010000012.1 coordinate 61,406, forward strand.
ATCATACAAAAAGCCGGGGAAACCCGGCTTTTTGCTGCTTGTCACAAAAGATCGTTAGCCAGCCCCCTGAACGCAGGCCAGTCGGTGAGACTGCGCGCGGCCCAGACTCCCTTGGCCATTTTGCCCTCTTAGGCGCTACACTCTGCACCCCGACCGATACGGCCAACACGAGGCTCCTGCATGCAGTATCGCGACTTGCGCGACTTCATCCGTGGCCTGGAACAGCGCGGCGAACTCAAGCGCATCCAGGTTCCGATTTCTCCCGTCCTGGAAATGACCGAGGTCTGCGACCGCACCCTGCGTGCCAAGGGCCCGGCGTTGCTGTTCGAGAAGCCCACCGGCTACGACATCCCGGTGCTGGGCAACCTGTTCGGTACGCCAGAACGGGTGGCCATGGGCATGGGCGCCGAGTCGGTCGAAGAGCTGCGCGAAATCGGCAAGTTGCTGGCCTTCCTCAAGGAGCCCGAGCCGCCGAAGGGCCTGAAGGACGCCTGGTCGAAACTGCCGATCTTCAAGAAGGTCGTGTCGATGGCGCCCAAGGTGGTCAAGGATGCCGTGTGCCAGGAGGTGGTGGTCGAAGGTGACGACGTCGACCTCGGCCAGCTGCCGATCCAGCATTGCTGGCCAGGCGATGTGGCGCCGCTGATCACCTGGGGCCTGACCGTGACCCGCGGCCCCAACAAGGACCGCCAGAACCTGGGTATCTACCGCCAGCAGGTCATCGGCCGCAACAAGGTCATCATGCGCTGGCTGAGCCACCGCGGTGGCGCGCTGGACTACCGCGAATGGTGCGAGAAGCACCCCGGCCAGCCGTTCCCGGTTGCTGTGGCGCTGGGCGCAGACCCGGCGACCATTCTTGGGGCGGTGACGCCCGTGCCGGATACCCTGTCCGAGTACGCCTTCGCCGGCCTGCTGCGTGGCAACCGCACCGAGCTGGTCAAGTGCCGTGGCAGCAACCTGCAGGTGCCGGCCACCGCCGAGATCATCCTCGAAGGGGTGATCCACCCTGGCGAAATGGCGCCCGAAGGCCCCTATGGCGACCACACCGGTTACTACAACGAAGTGGACAGCTTCCCGGTGTTCACGGTCGAGCGCATCACTCACCGGCAAAAACCGATCTACCACAGCACCTACACCGGCCGCCCGCCCGATGAGCCGGCCATTCTCGGGGTGGCGCTGAACGAAGTGTTCGTGCCGATCCTGCAGAAGCAGTTCCCGGAGATCGTCGACTTCTACCTGCCGCCGGAAGGTTGTTCGTACCGCATGGCGGTGGTGACCATGAAAAAGCAGTACCCAGGCCACGCCAAGCGCGTGATGCTGGGGGTGTGGTCGTTCCTGCGACAGTTCATGTACACCAAGTTTGTTATCGTCACCGACGACGACATCAACGCCCGCGACTGGAATGACGTGATCTGGGCCATCACCACGCGCATGGACCCCAAGCGTGATACGGTGATGATCGACAACACCCCGATCGACTACCTGGACTTCGCGTCGCCGGTGTCGGGGTTGGGATCGAAGATGGGCCTGGATGCCACCCACAAGTGGCCGGGCGAGACTACACGCGAATGGGGGCGGGTCATCGTCAAGGACGAAGCCGTCACCCGCCGTATCGATGAGCTGTGGGATCAGTTGGGAATAGATTGATGCAGGTAACGTTGCAGCCGTCCGGGGCAGTGCTGGCGCTCGAACCCGGGGAACGGATCCTGGATGGAGCGCGGCGGCTGGGCTATGACTGCCCCAACAGCTGCCGCAATGGCAATTGCCATGTCTGCGCCGCTTTGCTGGTAGAAGGGAGCGTCCGCCAGAACGGCGAAGTACGCGACCATGGCGAGCTGTTCACCTGCATTGCCGAACCGCTGGAGGATTGCGTGTTGCTCTGGGATGGTGTGCTCGCCCTGGGCGAGCTGCCAGTGCGCAAGCTGGCGTGCAGCGTGAGCGAATGCGTCGACGTCGGTGGCGACGTCTGGCGCGTGCGCCTGCGTGCGCCTGCGGGCAAGCCGCCGCGTTATCACGCCGGGCAGTATCTGATGATCGAGCGTGAAGGCGGCAAGCAGGCGGCGTTCTCCCTGGCCTCGGCCCCCCACGGTGGGCGTGAGCTGGAGCTGCACGTGCTGGCGCGTGAACCCAGCGCACTGCAGTTGATCGAGCAATTGCAGCGCGATCGCCTGGCACGTATCGAACTGCCGTTCGGCGATGCGCACCTGGCCGAGCTGCCAGACGGCCCGCTGGTGCTGATCGCTGCCGGTACGGGGATGGGCCAGATGCACAGCCTGGTCGAGCACTGCCGCGCCCAGGGCTTCAAGCATCCGGTACACCTGTACTGGGGGGTGCGCCGGCCCGAGGATTTCTACCAGATCGAGCACTGGGACCAATGGCAGCACTTGCCCAACCTGTTCCTGCACAAGGTCGTCAGTGACCTGTGCGGGTGGGAAGGCCGGTGCGGCATGCTGCACGAGGCGGTTTGCGAAGACATCCCTGACCTCAATACCGTGCATGTGTATGCCAGCGGCTCGCCCAACATGGTCTATGCCACCCTCGATGCGCTGGTCGAGGCGGGCATGGATGCGCACCGCATGCGCGCGGATGTATTTGCCTACGCGCCGCGTGGCTAATAACCGAAGTTTGAACCACTGGGTATAAGGCGGTAATTGTTACCGCCTTGGCTCATAACTTTCACCCGGCTTGAAACAATGCGCTCCAACTGTCGGAAGTTCGCGTGAATCTTTAGCTGCGGGGCTTGAGTAGTGGCCTGTTTATATCCTAAGGTTAATCCAGGTACCTTGGGTGCGGGGCGCAGGCCCTGGCACACAGCGACGCTCGCTACGACAGTAGTTCACGGGGAATAATGGCGGCAGCTTATGTCGGCACTTCAACAGTTATCCTGGAATAGTTCTTACCCTCCGGCGCTCGACTTCGGCCAGCAATTGACCCGCGAGCAATTGATCAACTCCATGCACATGACCATGTCACGCCATGAAGGCGGGCCCGTGTGGTTGTTTGCCTATGGCTCGTTGATCTGGCGCCCGGAGTGCAGTTCGGTTGAGCGTCAGCGGGCGCGGGTGCATGGTTACCACCGTGGGCTGTACCTGTGGTCGCACGAGCACCGTGGCACGCCGGAAACACCGGGCCTGGTGTTCGGCCTGGACCGTGGCGGGTCGTGCAGCGGTTTTGCCTATCGGCTGGAAGAAAGCAACCTGGATGAGTCGCTGATGGCGCTGTGGCAGAGGGAGATGCCTTACCCGGCCTACCGCCCGCACTGGCTCAGTTGCCGGTTGGGGGATGGCAGCAAGGTGCAGGCCTTGGGTTTTGTGCTGGAGCGCCACTTGCCGTGCTATGCGGGGAATCTGCCAGATACGCTGCTCAGCCAGATCCTTGCCAGTGCCAAAGGGCGGTATGGCACCACGCGCGAGTATGTGGAACAGACCTTGAACGCTTTGCGCACTCACCAGATGCCGGATCGCAACCTGGAGGCGCGGTTCAGGCGCTGCCATAACCTGCGCGAAGTTTGAGCAAGACAGTTGCTCAGGTTCTCTGCGGTCTTCAGGTTGTGGGAGCGGGCTTGCCCCGCGAAGAGGCCGGTGCTGCCAACCCAGTTGTGATGCCTTATCGGGTTAGCACCACCAACTTACCCAGCGCCTTCCTCTGCCCCAATTGCTCGATAGCCGCCCCAGCCTCGGCCAGTGGATAAGTCTTCGACACCAACGGTTTCAGTTTGCCTTCGGCATGCCAGGCAAACAGCTGGCTGAAGTTCGCCGCATTGTCCTCCGGCTGACGCTGTGCAAACGCCCCCCAGAACACCCCCAGCACCGCAGCGCCCTTGAGCAGCACCAGGTTCGCCGCCATCTGTGGGATGGTGCCGCTGGCAAACCCGACCACCAGTAACCGTCCATTCCAGGCCAGCCCGCGCACGGCCTGGTCGAACAGCTCGCCGCCCACCGGGTCGTAGATCACGTCCGCGCCCTGGCCGCCGGTCAGGCGCTTTATCTCGTCCTTGAGGCTGGCCTGGCTGTAGTCAATCAGCTCGTCGGCCCCGGCAGCCTTGGCCACAGCCAGTTTTTCAGCGCTGCTGGCCGCGGCGATCACCCGGGCGCCCATGGCCTTGCCTATTTCCACTGCCGCCAGGCCCACACCGCCAGACGCCCCCAGCACCAGCAGGGTTTCACCGGGCCGCAGTTGGCCGCGCTGCTTGAGTGCATGCATCGAGGTGCCGTAGGTCATGCCAAAGGCGGCAGCGGTCGTGAAGTCCATGCTTTCGGGGATCGGCATCACGTTGTAGAAGGGCACCGCGACCTGCTCGGCGAACGCACCCCAGCCCGTCAGCGCCATGACCCGGTCGCCGACCTTGAACGCCCCGGCCTTTTCGCCGACTGCGGCGACCACCCCCGCTGCTTCGCTGCCCGGGGAAAACGGCAGCGGTGGCTGAAACTGGTATTTACCTTCGATGATCAGGGTGTCCGGGAAGTTGACACCTGCGGCCTGTACCTCCAGCAGGAGCTCGTTCTTCTTCGGCACGGGGCTGGCGACGTCTTCCAGTACCAGGTCGCGCGCCGGACCCAGGGTTTTGCACAACACAGCTTTCATCGGGGCTATTCCTTTGCGGGTAATGGCCGATAAGTGTAGGAGGGCCACCTGCCGGGTCAACGAGCATGGCCCACCCTGATGGGCCGGCATAAGCCTGGGCTTGGGTTTGAGCGGTGTGCTGGGTAAGCTGGCGCCAATTGTATTGAGGAGCGAATTCGTGAAAGCGTGGATCTTGATGGTGCTGGCCCTGATGCTGCCAGTGGCGGCCATGGCCGAAGAGGCCAAGGAAGGGCAGCCAAAAGTCGCCTACATCACCCTGAGCCCACCCTTTGTCGGTAACTACGCGCTCGACGTTGGCCCCAAGCTGCGCGTCTACAAGGCTGACGTGGCCCTGCGCGTGACCGGTGATGAGGCCGCCAAGGCGGTGAAGCATCACGAGCCGCTGATCCGTAACCAGCTGGTGGCGCTGTTCACCCAGCAGACGGTAGACAAGATGAGCAACGTCGAGGCCAAGGAGCAACTGCGCCAGGAAGCCCTCAAGCAGGTGCAGCAGGTAATGGAAGCGGAAGAGGGCAAGCCGATTGTCGAAGACCTGCTGTTCAACAACCTGATCGTGCAGTGATCAAGAGGCCAGGCTGCGCCGAAAGCGCGCCAGTGCCACGCTGAAGAACACCAGGCCGATCACGGCCAGGGCCAGGATATCTGGCCATACCACGGCCAAGCCGGCGTCGCGGAACAGAATTGCGGCGCCGAGGCTGACGAAATGCGTCGACGGCGAGCCTTGCATCACCCATTGCAACCACTGCGGCATGCTGTCCAGCGGCGTGCTGCCGCCCGACAGCAACAGCATCGGGATGATCACCGGGATCGCCAGCAGGCCGAACTGAGGCGTCGAACGCGCCAGGGTGGCCAGAAAGATGCCCAGCGCGGTGCTGGCGAACAGGTACAGCGCCGTCACCCCCAGAAACAGCCCCATGGAGCCGGACAACGGCACGCCCAGGGCGCCCTTGACCACCACGATCAGCGAGATCCAGGTGCAAAGCACCACCACCAGTGCGTTGCTGGCGATTTTCGCCAGCATGATTTCCAGCGCGGTCAACGGCAGCACCAGCAAGTGATCGAGCGTGCCGTGTTCGCGCTCACGCAACAACGCGGTGCCGGTGAGGATGATCGCCAGAATCGTGATGTTGTTGACGATCTGGATCACCGCCAGAAACCAGCCGCCCTCAAGGTTGGGGTTGAACAATGCCTTGGGGTTGATCAGCACCGGGCTCTGCGTGGTGGTGCGCTGGGTATAGTCGAGCAGCTCACGTTCGAAGATCCGGCCGATGTAGCCGGCGCCCATGAAGGCCTGGCTCATGGCCGTGGCGTCGACGTTGATCTGCAGCTCCGGCGACCGCCCGGCCAGCAGGTCGCTCTGGAAATTTACCGGCACATTGATCACGAAGGTGTACTGGCCACTGTCCATGGCCTGGTCCAGGCGGTCCGGAGGCAGAGGCACGGCAGGCTGGAACTCGGGCGGTTGCAGCGACTCGGTGAGTTTGCGCGAGAGCAGGCTGTGGTCTTCGTCGACCACGGCGACACTGGCGTTGTGCACGCCGATCACCGAGCCGGCCGCAGGCATGTAGATCGCCACGCTAAAGGCATAAAGCAGAAACAGCAGCAGCACGCTGTCATGGCGCAGGCTGGTGAGTTCTTTCAGGCCCAGGCGCAGGGTGTGGTTCAAGCGCGACATGTCAGGCCTCCTGCTTCTTGAGCATGATCAGGCTCAGGCCGGTGAATACGGCAAAGAAACTCAGCAGGATCAGGCACTGCGGCCACAGCTCGCGCAGGCCCAGCGCTTTGGTGAAGGTGCCGACCGCGATGTCGAGGAAATACCCGGCCGGGAACAGCTGGCCCATCACCGCCGCAGCGCCGTCGAGCGACGAGCGCGGCACGATCAGCCCGGAAAACTGAATGGTCGGCAAGCTGGTGATGATCATGGTGCCCAGAATGGCCGCGATCTGGGTGCGGGTGAACGCCGAAATCAGCAAGCCCAGGCTGGTGGTGGCCAACAGGTAGGCCACGCCGCCACAGGCCAGGGCCAGCACGCTGCCCTTTAGCGGCACGGCGAACAGCCAGCGGTTCATCGCCACCAGCAACGCCAGGTTGACCAGGCTCACGGCCAGGTAGGGCAGCTGTTTGCCCAGCAGGAACTCCAGGCGGGTGAGGGGCGTGGCGTAGAAGTTGGTAATGGAGCCCAGCTCTTTCTCGCGGACAATGCCCAGGGCGGTGAGCATGGCTGGTATGAAGGCCAGGATCAGCGCCATCACCCCGGGGCCGATGGCATTCACGCTGACCACATCCTGGTTGTAGCGAAAGCGTGTTTCCAGGCGCACCGGTTCCTGGCGCTGCACCGGTTGCGGGCTGTAGGCGGCAAGCTGTTCGAGGTTCGCCTGGTGCACGGCTTCCACGTAGTTACGGCTGGTTTCCGCACGAAACGGCATGCCGCCGTCCAGCCAGGCTGCCACGACCGGCTGGCGCCCGGCGTGCAGGTCGCGGCCAAAGCCCGGTGGGATCTCCAGCGCCAGTTTGATTTCGGAGCGCTGCAAGCGCTGGTGCATCTCGCGAGTATCCCGGATCGGCGCCTGTTCGGCGAAATAGCGCGACCCGCGAAAGGCCTCGAGGTAGGCGCGGCTCTGCGGGCTCTGATCCTGGTCGTGAACGGCGAAGGCGAGGTTCTCCACATCCAGCGAGATGCCGTAGCCGAAGATCACCATCATGAACACGGCGCCGAGCAGGGCAAAGGCCAGGCGCACCCTGTCCCGCAGCAACTCCTTGCCCTCCCGGCTGGCCACCGCCAACAGGCGGCGCAGGCTGAAGCCATGGCGCAACGGCGGTGTGGTCGCTGCTGCCTGCTCCAGTACCGCGTTGCCCGGGGCCTGGGGGCCGGTCTCCTGGGCCTGTTCCAGGCAGCGGACGAAGGCGTCTTCCAGGGTGTTGCCGGCGTAATGGCGCTGCAGGGCGTCGGGCGTGTCGCAGGCCAGCACCCGGCCGGCGTGCATCAGCGAAATGCGGTCGCAGCGCTGGGCTTCGTTCATGAAGTGGGTGGAGAGGAAAATGGTCACGCCCTGCTCGCGGGACAATTCCACCAGCAGCCGCCAGAAGTCGTCCCGGGCGGCAGGGTCGACGCCAGAAGTCGGCTCGTCGAGGATCAGCACTTCAGGGCGATGCAGCACCGCGACCGCCAGCGACAGCCGCTGGCGCAGGCCAAGGGGCAGGGCGCCTGACGGCTGGTCGGCGAAGCTGCCCAGGTCGAAGCGTTCGATCAGTTCGCTGATGCGCTGCGCGCTTTCGGCCTTGGGCAGGTCGAACAGGCGGGCATGCAGCGTCAGGTTCTGGCGGGTGCTGAGTTCGCCATACAGCGAGAAACTCTGCGACATGAACCCCACCCGCTTGCGCGTGGCCAGGTCGCTGGCATCCACCGGGCGGCCGAGCAGGGTGGCGCTGCCCTCGGTGGCGGGCATCAGGCCGGTGAGCACTTTCATGGTGGTGGTCTTGCCGCAGCCGTTGGAACCCAGGAAGCCGAAAATTTCCCCACGGCCAATGGCGAAGCTGACCTTGTTCACTGCGGTGAAATCGCCAAAGCGCAGGGTCAGGTCGTGCGCCTCGATGGCAACCGGGCCGTCATTGGTCGGGCGTGGCGGGATGCTCAAGGGTGCGTGTTGCGTGCTGCCTGCGCCCTGGTAATGGGTAAAGGCGTCGTCCAGCTTGCCGCTGGGCGTGACGGCGGCCAGTACCTGGCTGGGGCCTGCGGCAATCAGCTGGCCGCCATCGAGCATCAGGCAGTGCTCGAACTGCTCGGCCTCTTCCATATAGGCGGTGGCCACCAGCAGCGTCAATTGCGGGCGTTGCGCACGTACCTGCTCGACCAGCTCCCAGAAGCGCCGGCGCGAAAGGGGGTCGACCCCGGTGGTGGGTTCGTCGAGGATCAGCAGGTCAGGCTCGTGGATCAGCGCGCAGCACAGGCCCAGCTTCTGCTTCATGCCCCCCGACAGCTTGCCGGCCGGGCGCTCGGCGAAACGTTGCAGGTCAGTGGCTTGTAGCAGGTTGGCCATGCGCTGGTCGCATTCATCACGGCCAAGGCCAAACAGGGTGGCGAAAAAGCGAATGTTCTCGCTGATCGACAGTTCGGGATACAGGTTGTTGCCCAGCCCTTGCGGCATGAACGCCACTTTTGGGTACAGCGCCGCGCGATGGCGGCGCTGACGGATCGAGCCGCCGAGCACCTGCAGCTCACCCTGTTGCAGGCGCTTCACGCCGGCGATCAGCCCGAGCAGGGTCGATTTGCCGGCCCCGTCGGGGCCAATCAGTGCACAGCGCGTGCCTGCAGGCAGGCTGAAGCCCAGCGTGTGCAAGGCGACCAGGCCGCCATAGCGGTGGCTGATACCCTCGGCCAGCAGTGCCGGCGCGTTCATTGCAGGTTGGCCGGCCAGTCCACATCAGCCGTGCGCACGTAGCCAGCACCCGGCATGCCCGGCTTGGCTTGAGGCACGGCGCTTGGGTCGATCAGGCGCAGTTTGACGCGAAACACCAGCTTCTGCCGTTCGTCACGGGTTTCGACCTGTTTCGGGGTGAACTGTGCCTTGGCCGCAACAAAGGCCACCTTCGCCGGCAAGGCCTGCTCTGGCAAGGCGTCGAGGACGATGCGTGCCTGATCGCCAACGGTCAGCCGGCCGCTGGTGGAGGCCGGCAGGTAGAGGTTCATGTACTGGTCGCTCGGGTCGATCAGCATCAGTACCCGACCGCCAGCACCCAACACCTCACCCGGTTCGGCCAGGCGCAGCTGGATGATGCCGTCGATGGGCGCTCGCAGGCTGCTGTCGTCGATCTCGCTGGTGAGCTGCGCCACCTGGGCTTGGGCGGCGCCGATGGCGGCCTTGACTGCCGCCAGCTGGGCACGTGCCGCGACAACTGCCGCGTTGGCCGTGTCGAAGCGGGCCTGTTGCTGGTCGAGCAACTGCTGGCTGGCGTACTTGCGCTGGAAGATTTCGCGCACGCGCTTGAGCTCCTGGCCGGCCAGCAGCAGTTCACTTTGGCGCAGTTGCACACTGGCCTGGGCTGCCGCGTAGTTTTCCCGCGCGCGCAGCACTTCGGCCTCGGCCTGGTTGCGTTGGGCCTCCATGGTACGGGTGTCGATACGGGCCAGCAGCTGGCCGCGGACAACCTTGTCGCCTTCGTCGACCCGCACTTCGGCCAAGCGCCCGGGGACCTTGCTGGCAATCTGCACTTCGGTCGCCTCGAGGCGGCCGTTGCCCATGCTCAAGCCTTCCGGCAATTGGTCGTGCAGCGACTTCCAGTAACCCAGCCCTGCAGCGGTCGCCAGTAAGGCGATCAACGCGGTGGCGAAGACCCTGGGGGCATATCGATTCATCAGTCAGCATCCTGCTCAATGCACGCCCCTATCGTGGCGTGTGGCTATCCATGGCGTGTTGATATCGGTCAAACCCCATGACCATAGCGCACCTTCAGCTCAGCGCGACAATCGCCGCCCATTGCTCGGGGGTCACCGGCATCACCGACAGGCGGCTGCCTTTCTGTACCAGCGGCAGTTCGGCAAGGGCAGCCTGTTGCTTGAGCCAGCCCAGCTCCAGCACCTTGGGCAGGGTCTGCACGTGCGCCACATCTACGGCGCTCCACGGGTTTTTCTCGGCCGTGGCCTTGGGGTCGTGATAGGGGCTCTCTGGGTCCAGTGCGGTTGGGTCCGGGTAGGCTGCCCGCGTGATCCGGGCGATGCCGGCAATGCCCGGCTGCGGGCAGCTGGAATGGTAGAAGAAGAACGTGTCGCCCACGCTCATGGCCCGCAGGAAGTTGCGCGCCTGGTAATTGCGCACGCCGTCCCAGCGTGTTTCGCCCAGGCGGCCAAGGCCTTCGATCGAGAGCTCGTCGGGCTCGGATTTCATCAGCCAATAGGCCATGGATGCTGCTCCTGAAAAGGTTTGAAATAACCTGTTGCACGAAACCGACAGCCGGTTGGCGTCAATGTTTGCGTGTAGACGCAGGTTGTCGGAAAATGCGCCCCGTTTAAAGCGAGATGCGCTGGCGATACCCAGAAAATCGCCAAGCCGGAACAGTTTGCCTGGGGGGCAATCTTCGATGAATCAACGCAAAAAGCCGGATCTGCTGTGGATCCTGGTGTTCATTTTTGGCCTGGGTGTGGTCACTACCGGTTATGCGCAGGGGTTCTGGGAGCGCAAGCTGGATACCGCCTATCAGATGCCAGTCGACGCCAGCCAGCCGCCACGTTGATGCCCTTCGCTGGCGCCGCTCAGCTCGGCGCCAGGTACCAGTCGCAGTCCGAGACCGTCCCCTGCAAGGGTACATCCCAGCTGGCCTGCGCCAGCCGCTCGACCTTTTGGCATTCATGCGCCAGCCCCAGCAGCAAGGGCTTTTTCCAGGTCTTGCGGCGCGCCTGGTAGGCCAGGCTGCGGTCATAGAACCCCCCGCCCATGCCCAGGCGCCCACCCACTTCATCGAAGCCCACCAGCGGCAGCAGGATCAGGTCCAGGGACCAGATCGGGCGTTGGCGTTTGCGGTCGGTCAGTGGCTCTGGAATACGGAAGCGGTTGCGCTTGAGTTTTTCACCCTGCTCGAAACGCTGAAACACCATGCGCGTGCGCGGCCAGGCGTGCAGTACCGGCAGGTAGGTGCGCTTGCCGCGTCGCTGGGCTTCGCGCAGTAGTAGGTATGGGTCGATTTCGCCGTCGTTGGGCAAGTACAGGGCGATGTGCCGGGCGCGGCGGAACAGCGGGTCTTGCGCCAACTGGCGGTACAGGCCGAGGGCGGCCTGGCGCTGCTGGGCAGGCGTCAGTGCGCGGCGGGCATTGCGCAGCAGGCGACGGAGCTGGGGGCGGGTAGGCGGCGCGGTGTCGGTCATGGCACGGGCGTTCCCAGTTGTCGCTACTGGTGTGGAGTCTGCCCGCAGCAAATGCAGGCAAGAGAAATAAGGCTCCCCGATAGGACCGCTATCGGTGTAGCCCTTGAACCCGAAAGTTCAAGGTGGAGATTGCAGGGGGCGTTAAGGCTTTCCGTCGAGCGGACATGCACACCGGCCCCAGCGTGCAACCCCCGTGGTTGTGCGTATCGGCTCAGGGACATAACCGACTGGCGCATCCCCCAGGGAGTGGCGCCAGTATACCAATCTCAGCCGATTTTGGTATCCGTGTCGTCGGACAAAGCCTTATCGACCCGATCCAGCAGCTCGCGCACCTGTTCGCGGTTGGTGTCAGCAGCGGGTGCGTCGGTACGCTCTTCCTGGCGGTGCAGCATCTCGTGGGTAATGTTCAACGCCGCCATCACCGCGATGCGGTCGGCACCAATCACCTTGCCGCTGCTGCGGATCTCGCGCATCTTGCCGTCCAGGTAGCGCGCCGCGCTGACCAGGTTGTTGCGCTCTTCCGGCGGGCAGATGATCGAGTATTCCTTGTCGAGGATCTGCACGGTGACGCTATTGCTTGAACTCATGAGTCTTGCTCCAGAGCCTTGAGGCGTAAAATCATCGACTCGACCTTGCGCCTTGCGATCTCGTTCTTTTCAATGAGGTGGGCGCGCTCTTCGCGCCAGGACTTTTCCTGAGCTACTAGGAGTGCATTTTGCCGTTTTAGTTGCTCGACACGTTCAATCAGCAACTCGAATCGGCTCATCAGCGCTTGCAGGTCGTTCTCTTGCGTGGGTTGCACTCGAATCGCTCCGTCGTTGAGTCACCTGGCGATGATGCCTCTCCCTGGCCCGCGACGGCCAGTGCCGATGGTCTTGGCGCGCCTGCCGGTGCTAGGATACAAGGTCTCCATTCTAGTCATTGCGCCGTCTGGCGCCTAGTTGCCCATGCCCAATACCCAATCGCCCTACATCGCCTTCGCCATGCTGCTTTCCAGCAATGGCCACCCTGTCACTCCTGCCGAGCTGCACGGCTTGCTGGTCGGGCGCAGTTGCGCCGGTGCCGGCTTCGATGCCGACGCCTGGCTGGCCGACGCCGCCCAACTGCTGGAAAACGAACCCGGTGACACTGTCCGCAATGCCCTGATCGGCCTGCAGGAGATGGTCAAGGGTGAGCTGACCAGCGATGACATGGCCATCGTCCTGCTGCTGCCTACCGATGACGCCGCGCTGGCCGACCGCGCTGCGGCGCTGGGCCAGTGGTGCCAGGGCTTCATCACCGGTTTCGGCCTGAACGCAGGTGGCAAGGAGCTTTCCACCGAGGCCAAGGACGTGCTGCAGGACCTGGTTGCCATCTCGCAGGTGCAAGAAGCCCTCGAAGAGTCCGAAGACGGCGAGAGCGACTACATGGAAGTCATGGAATACCTGCGCGTAGCGCCGCTGCTGCTGTTCTCCGAACTGGCCAAGCCGGCCGCACCTGCGTCCAAGCCATCGTTGCACTGATCAACCGGGGGTAGTCTGCCCATGAGCCACATTCCCAAGGCCGAGTATGCCCGTCGGCGCAAGGCGCTGATGGCGCAGATGGTCCCCAATAGCATTGCCATCCTGCCCGCCGCCGCAGTTGCCATTCGCAACCGCGACGTCGAGCACGTGTACCGCCAGGACAGCGACTTCCAGTACCTCAGCGGCTTCCCGGAGCCTGAGGCTGTCATCGCGCTTATCCCCGGCCGGGAACATGGCGAGTACGTGCTGTTCTGCCGCGAGCGCAACCCCGAGCGCGAGCAATGGGAAGGGCTGCGCGCCGGCCAGGAAGGTGCGGTGCGTGATTTCGGCGCCGACGATGCCTTCCCGATCACCGACATCGACGAGATCTTGCCGGGCCTTATCGAAGGCCGCGAGCGGGTCTACAGCGCCATGGGCAGCAACCCCGAGTTCGACCGCCGGCTGATGGACTGGATCAACGTGATCCGCTCCAAGGCGCGCCTTGGTGCCCAGCCGCCGAACGAGTTCGTTGCGCTGGATCATCTGCTGCATGACATGCGCCTGTATAAATCGGCGGCGGAAGTGAAAGTGATGCGCGCTGCCGCCGAAATTTCCGCTCGCGCCCACGTGCGTGCCATGCAGGCGTGCCGGGCCGGGCTGCACGAGTACAGCCTGGAAGCCGAGCTGGATTACGAATTCCGCAAGGGCGGGGCGAAAATGCCGGCCTACGGCTCGATCGTCGCCGCCGGGCGCAATGGCTGCATCCTGCACTATCAGCAGAACGACGCCCCGCTCAAGGATGGCGACCTGGTGTTGATCGATGCGGGCTGCGAAATCGACTGCTATGCCAGCGACATCACCCGCACGTTCCCGGTCAGCGGGCGTTTCTCGCCCGAGCAGAAGGCCATCTACGAGCTGGTGCTCAAGGCCCAGGCTGCGGCCTTCGCCGAAATCGCCCCCGGCAAGCACTGGAACCACGCCCACGAGGCGACCGTGCAGGTCATCACCGAGGGCCTGGTGGCACTGGGGCTGCTCAAGGGCGATGTGCAGGGGCTGATCGAAAGCGAAGCCTACCGCGCCTTCTACATGCACCGCGCCGGGCACTGGCTGGGCATGGATGTGCACGATGTGGGCGAGTACAAGGTGGGCGGTCAGTGGCGCGTGCTGGAGCCCGGCATGGCGCTGACCGTCGAGCCGGGCATCTACATTGCCGCCGACAACCAGGCGGTGGCGAAGAAGTGGCGCGGCATCGGCATAAGGATCGAGGACGACGTGGTAGTGACCAGGCAAGGCTGTGAAATTCTGACCTCCGGCGTGCCGCGCACGGTCACCGAGATCGAGGCGCTGATGCAGGCTGCGCGCAAGGACGCGGCATGAATCGAGTAAACCTGGCGATCATCGGCGGCGGCCTGGTCGGCGCCAGCCTGGCCTTGGCCCTGCAAGCCGGGGCCAAGGCGCGCGGCTGGAAGATCCTGCTGATCGAGCCGTTCGCGCCTGGCGACAACTTCCAGCCCAGCTACGATGCGCGCTCCTCGGCGCTGTCGTTTGGCACACAACAGATCTACCAGCACTTGGGGCTGTGGCAGGCCATCGGCCAACGCGCCGAACCGATCCGGCAGATTCAGGTATCCGACCGCGGCCGGTTCGGCGCCACGCGCCTGGATGCCGTCGAGGAGGGCGTGCCAGCGCTCGGCTACGTGGTCGAGAACGCCTGGCTTGGCCAGTGCCTGTGGCAGGGGCTCGACAGTGACGTGGTGAGCTGGCGTTGCCCCGCCGAGGTGCGGGCAATGCACGCCATCGAAGGCGGTTACCGCCTGCAGCTGGATGACGACACCAGCCTGGACTGCGACCTGGCGGTGCTGGCCGATGGCGGCCGCTCCGGCCTGCGTGAGCAACTGGGCATTCATGTGCGCCGCACGCCCTATGAGCAAAGCGCCTTGATCGCCAACATCACGCCTGGCGAGGCCCATCGCGGCCAGGCGTTCGAGCGCTTCACCGAGGCAGGCCCGATGGCGCTGCTGCCATTGCCGGAAAACCGCTGTGCGCTGGTCTGGACCCGTCAGGGCATGGACGCGCAGCGGCTGGCCGAAATCGACGAACGCAGCTTCCTGCGCGAGCTGCAGGACGCCTTCGGCTATCGCCTCGGCGCATTGCGCCAGGTGGGGGCAAGGCATCTGTACCCGCTGGCATTGGTCGAAGCCGACGAGCAGGTACGCCCGCACCTGGTGGTGCTGGGCAACGCCGCGCACAGCCTGCACCCCATTGCCGGGCAGGGCTTCAACCTGTCGCTGCGTGACGTTCAGGCACTGGCCGAAGCGCTGCTGGCGGGCCCGCAGCAACCCGGAGACCTGGCTACCTTGCGCGTCTATCACCAGCGTCAGCGCCTGGATCAGGCCCTGACCATCGGCTTTTCCGACCAGGTTACGCGCCTGTTCGGCAGCAACCAGCCGTTGTTGGCCGCAGGGCGCAACATCGGCCTGCTCGGCCTCGACCTGTTGCCCCCGGCGAAAAGCTGGTTTGCCCGCCAGGCCATGGGCCTGGGTACGCGCCCCGACCCGCGAGGCCAGGCATGAGCAATCCGCGCAGGCTGGCGCGCCGGGCCCGTATGTTGCGCTGGTTGTTGAACCTCTACCCTCCGTACCTGGGCGCCGGTATCCGTGTGCAGCACATCAGCCCGGACATGCGCAGCGTCAAGGTATGCATGAAGCTCACGCGCTGGAACCGCAATTACGTCGGTACCCAGTTCGGCGGCAGCCTCTACTCGATGGTCGATCCGTTCTACATGTTGCTGCTGATCGAGCAGTTGGGGCGTGAATACATCGTCTGGGACAAGGCGGCGAGCATCGATTTCATCTCGCCGGGCAAAGGCCCGGTGTACGCCGAGTTCCACCTCGATGACGCCCTGCTGGACGAGATCCGCCAGCAGACCGCTACCGGCAAGAAGTGCCTGCCGCGTTTGCAGGTGGATATCCGCGACGCTGCCGGCGAGCTGGTAGCGCGGGTCGACAAAACTCTATACGTGCGGCTCAAGCCGCAAGCGAGGCAGGCGTAAGGCATGGAAATGCGCGCAGATCTGTTGATTGTCGGTGCCGGTATGGTCGGCAGCGCCCTGGCCTTGGCGTTGCGCCACAGTGGCCTGGACATTCTCCTGCTCGACGGCAGCCCGCTGTCGGTCAAACCCTACGATAACGAGGCCGCGTTCGAGCCGCGTGTCAGTGCCCTGTCGGCGGCCAGCCAGCGCATTCTCGAGCGCCTTGGCGCCTGGGACGGTATCGCCCGGCGGCGGGCCACGCCGTACACCGACATGCACGTGTGGGATGGCAGCGGCACGGGCCAGATCCACTTCTCGGCGGCCAGCGTGCACGCTCAGGTACTCGGCCACATCGTCGAGAACCGGGTGGTGCAGGATGGCCTGCTGGAGCGTCTGCATGACAGCGACATCGGCCTGCTGCCCAATGCGCGGCTGGAGCAACTGCGCCGCTCCGGTGACGAGTGGCTGCTGACCCTGGCCGACGGCCGCCAGCTGCGTGCGCCGCTGGTGGTGGCGGCTGATGGCGCCAACTCGGCGGTGCGCCGCCTGACCGGTTGCGAAACCCGTGAGTGGGATTACCTGCATCACGCCATCGTCACCAGCGTGCGTTGCAGCGCGGGGCACCAGTCCACGGCCTGGCAGCGCTTCACCGACGACGGCCCGCTGGCGTTCCTGCCGCTGACGCGCGATGGCCAGCAGGACTGGTGCTCGATTGTCTGGTCGACCACCCCGGAGCATGCCGAGCAGTTGATGGCGCTGGATGAGCCGGCCTTCCTCAAGGCCCTGGAACGAGCCTTCGAGGGGCGCCTGGGTGAAGTCCTGCAGGCAGACCCGCGCGTCTGCGTGCCGCTGCGCCAGCGCCACGCCAAGCGCTATGTGGACGAGGGGCTGGCCTTGATTGGCGATGCCGCGCACACCATTCACCCGTTGGCTGGCCAGGGCGTCAACCTGGGCTTCCTCGATGCCGCTGTGCTGGCCGAGGTGCTGGTCAATGCCTGCGAGCGGGGCGAACGGCTGGCGGATGTGAAGGTGCTGAGCCGCTATGAGCGGCGGCGCATGCCGCACAACCTGGGGCTGATGGCGGCGATGGAGGGTTTCGAGCGGCTGTTCCAGGCCAACCCACTGCCGTTGCGCTGGTTGCGTAACAGTGGCTTGAAGCTGGTGGAGCAGATGCCAGAGGCCAAGGCGTTGTTCGTGCGCCAGGCATTGGGGTTGAGCGGGGACCTGCCGGCGTTGGCCAGGCCTTGAGCCTACGGGGCCGCCTTGCGGCCCCTGCAACATCCGGTAACGGCTCCAAGGGTGAGTGACAAAATGGGATTCACTACCATTTGCGCCTCTCATACGATCCGAGGAGTGCTTTCCATGTTGCCACGCAAGCCCCTACTGGCCGCCCTGGCCCTGACCCTGTTCGGCGGCACTGCCCAGGCAGCGGAGGAGGTGGTGGTGTACTCCTCGCGCATCGACGAGCTGATCAAGCCGGTGTTCGATGCCTACACCGCCAAGACCGGCGTCAAGATCAAGTTCATCACCGACAAGGAAGCCCCGTTGATGCAACGCATCAAGGCCGAGGGCGAGAACGGTGTGGCCGACCTGCTGCTGACCGTCGATGCCGGCAACCTCTGGCAGGCCGAGCAGATGGGCATCCTGCAGCCGATCAAGTCCGACATCATCGACCAGAACATCCCGGCGCAGTACCGTGCCTCGTCCCATGACTGGACCGGCCTGAGCCTGCGCGCCCGCACCATCATCTATGCCACCGACCGGGTCAAACCCGAACAGCTGAGCACCTACGAAGCCCTGGCCGACAAGCAGTGGGAGGGCCGCCTGTGCCTGCGCACCGCGAAGAAGGTCTACAACCAGTCGCTGACCGCCACACTGATCGAGAACCACGGCGAGGCGAAGACCGAAGAGATCGTCAAAGGCTGGGTCAACAACCTGTCCACCGACGTGTTCTCCGATGACAACGCCGTGATCCAGGCCATCGAGGCCGGCCAGTGCGATGTGGGCGTGGTCAACACTTACTACTACGGGCGCCTGCACAAGCAAAACCCCGCGTTGCCGGTGAAGATCTTCTGGCCCAACCAGGGTGATCGTGGCGTACACGTGAACCTGTCGGGCATCGGCCTGACCAAGCATGCTCCGCACCCAGAGGCTGCGAAAAAGCTGGTCGAGTGGATGACCGGCGAAGACGCGCAGAAGCTGTTCGCCGACATCAACCAGGAGTTCCCGGCCAACCCGAAGGTCAAACCGTCGGACGAGGTTGCAGCCTGGGGCAGCTTCAAAGCTGACAGCATTCCGGTCGAGATCGCGGGCAAGCGCCAGGCAGAGGCGATTCGGTTGATGGACCGGGCTGGCTGGAACTAAGCGCCAGGCTTTATCCTTGCGGGGCCTGCAAGGGCCCTTTCGCGGGGCAAGCCCGCTCCCACAGGTACAGCGCAGCCCAAGCGGCGGCACCGTACCTGTAGGAGCGGGTTTACCCGCGAACGACCGCGCAGCGGTCGCCATCGCCTTCGAGACTTGAGCCTTGCCCCACACCCCCCAACGCCGCTGGTACCTCCCGGTCGCCCTGATCGCTGCCCTGGTGCTCCTGCCCCTGAGCGTCCTGTTGCTGTCGTGGCAGTCGATCGACCAGCAGATCTGGTCGCACCTGCTCGACACCCAGATGAGCCGCCTGCTCGGCAACACCCTGACCCTGGTGCTGGGCGTAGGCATCGGCGTCACTGTCCTGGGTGTCAGCCTGGCCTGGCTCACCAGCCTCTGCGAATTCCCCGGCCGGCGCTGGCTAGACTGGGCGCTGATGCTGCCGTTCGCCATCCCCGCCTACGTGCTGGCATTCGTCTTCGTCGGCCTGCTGGACTTTGCCGGCCCCGTGCAAAGCGCCTTGCGTGAAGCCTTCGGGCCGATGCGCCTGCCCCGCGTACGCTCCACGGGTGGGGTGGTCATCGTGTTGGTGCTGGTGTTCTACCCTTATGTCTACCTGCTTGCGCGCACGGCCTTTCTGGCGCAGGGCCGGGGCCTGATGGAGGCGGCCCGGGTACTGGGGCTGTCGCCGCTGCAGGCGTTCTGGCGCGTGGCGTTGCCCATGGCGCGCCCGGCCATCGGTGCCGGTATCGCCCTGGCGTTGATGGAAACCCTGGCCGATTTCGGTGCAGTGGCAGTGTTCAATTTCGATACCTTCACCACGGCCATCTACAAGACCTGGTACGGCTTCTTCAGCCTGTCCAGCGCCGCGCAGTTGGCCAGCCTGCTGCTGTTGGCGGTGATGCTGGTGCTCTACGGCGAGCGCCGTGCGCGCGGCGCCAGCCGTACCGGCAACGAGCGGCCGCGTGGGCAAGCGCTCTATCACCTGCGCGGGGCAAAGGCGCTGCTGGCCAGCGGCTGGTGCCTGCTGGTGTTCGCCTGCGCCTTCGTCATACCGCTGCTGCAATTGCTGGTGTGGTTCTGGCAGCGCGGTCGGCATGACCTGGACGATCGCTATGTCGGCCTGGTGCTGCACACCTTGTACCTGGGCGGCATGGCGGCATTGATCACGGTGAGCGTGGCGCTGTTGCTGGCATTTGCCCGGCGCCAGGCGCCGACGGCTGGCATCCGCGCTGGGGTCGGCCTGGCCAACCTTGGTTATGCCTTGCCAGGTTCAGTGCTGGCGGTGTCGATCATGCTGGCCTTCAGTTACCTCGATAACCAACTGGTGGTGCCGCTCTCCACATGGCTGGGCGGCGCTGGCAAACCCTTGCTGCTGGGTAGCCTCGCGGCCTTGCTGCTGGCCTACCTGGTGCGCTTCATCGCCGTGGCCTACGGGCCGCTGGAAGGCAGCCTGGAGCGTATCCGGCCCTCGTTGCCTGAAGCGTCGCGCAGCCTGGGCGTCGGCGGCGTGGGATTGTTTTTCAGGGTGTATCTGCCGTTGTTGGTGCCCGGTGCACTGAGTGCGGCCCTGCTGGTATTCGTCGATGTGTTGAAGGAAATGCCGGCTACCTTGCTGATGCGTCCGTTCGGCTGGGACACCTTGGCGGTACGGGTGTTCGAGATGACCAGCGAGGGGGAGTGGGCGCGCGCCTCGCTGCCTGCCTTGACCCTGGTACTGGTGGGGCTGCTGCCGGTCATCGGGCTGATCCGCCGTTCGGCTCGGCGCCCCGGTCACAGACACTAAGGGTGCCAGCCTGCGCCCATGCGGCTACAATGCGCGGCATTCGCGCGGCGGGTCCTACAAGAAGAGCTGACGACCCAACGTCATCGACCGCCGCCGCTTCGCCACGCCCGGAAGGAGAAACCCATGGGACAGCGCACGCTTCTGTATGACCTGCACCTGGCGCTCGGCGCCAAGACGGTCGATTTTGGCGGCTGGGACATGCCCCTGCACTATGGCTCGCAAGTCGAGGAGCACCATCAGGTGCGCAGTGACTGCGGGGTCTTCGATGTCTCTCACATGACCGTCATCGACGTCACGGGCAGTGATGCCTTTGCCTGGTTGCAGCGGTTGCTGGCCAACGACGTCGCACGTCTCGCGGGTATTGGCAAGGCGCTGTACAGCCCACTGCTGAACGCGCAGGGCGGGGTTATCGACGACCTCATCGCCTACCGTACCGAAGGCGGCTATCGCCTGGTGACCAACGCCGCCACCCGCGAAAAGGTGCTTGGCTGGCTGCATGCGCAGCGTGCAGGCTTCGAGGTGGATGTTCAGGTTCGCCCGGACCTCGCCATCCTCGCCATTCAAGGCCCCCACGCCCGTGAAAAGGTGGCGGCCTTGCTGAGCCCCTCGCGCGCCGCGCTGATCCGCGAGCTGCGCCCGTTCGAAGGTATCGCCGAAGGCGACTGGTTCATTGCCCGTACCGGTTATACCGGTGAGGACGGCCTGGAGATCATCCTCCCAGGTGACCAGGCCGTGGCCTTCTTCAACGACCTGGTAGGGGCCGGCATCGCCCCCAGTGGCCTGGGCGCCCGCGATACCCTGCGTCTGGAAGCCGGCATGAACCTTTACGGCCAGGACATCGACGAAGCCCACACCCCGCTGACCTCCAACCTGGGCTGGAGCATCGCCTGGGAGCCGGCTGCGCGCGAATTCATCGGCCGCACTGGCCTGTTGGCGGAAATCGAGCAGGGTGTGAAGGAAAAACTGGTTGGCCTGGTGCTGGAAGAACGCGGCGTTCTGCGTGCCCATCAGGTGGTTCGTGTTACCGGTATTGGCGAAGGTGAGATCACCAGTGGTAGTTTCTCTCCTACGCTGAGCAAATCCATTGCCCTGGCGCGTGTACCCATGGCTACCGGCGACCGCGCCGAGGTCGAGATTCGCGGCAAATGGTACCCGGTGCGGGTGGTCAAACCGACCTTCGTGCGCCACGGCAAAATCCTGATTTGAACAATTATTAACCGGCGGGCCGACCGCTGAGCCAATCGAGGAATTCAAGACATGAGCAATATCCCCGCCGACCTGCGTTTTGCCGAAAGCCACGAGTGGGCGCGCCTGGAAAGCGACGGCACAGTGACCGTTGGCATCAGCGACCATGCACAGGAAGCCCTGGGTGACGTCGTGTTCGTCGAACTGGCGGAAGTCGGCAAGGTGTTTGCCAAAGGCGATGCCGCAGGCGTGGTCGAATCGGTCAAGGCGGCTTCCGACATCTACGCCCCGATCGCTGGCGAAGTGATCGCGGTCAACGACGCGCTGGCAGACAATCCGGAGCTGTTGAACGAAGAACCTTATGGGGCGTGGATCTTCAAATTGAAGCCAAGCGACGCAGCTGAATTGGAAGAGCTGCTGGATGCTGCGGCTTATCAGGCTGCGATCGGCGAGTAACTGATCAGGCCGGGGGGCGCACTGCGCCGCCCGGCCATGGTGCGGCAAAAGCAAGTTTCTCCGCACAATCGGCAATCCTTCCTAGACTTATAAGTCTCCATGAGGCCTGGTCTAGGAAGAGAGCGTCGTCATGTCCCAGTCGCCGTCCCTGCATCAACTGCAAGAGCTCAACCCTTTCCTGCGTCGCCACCTTGGCCCCGATGCCTCGGAGCAGCAGGCCATGCTCAGCGCGCTGGGTGTTGCCAGCCGCAGCGAGCTGATCGAGCAGACGGTCCCGCCAGGGATCCGCCTCAATCGCCCACTCGACCTGCCGCCGGCCCTGGATGAACAGGCCGCACTGGCCAAGCTCGCCGGTTACGCCGAGCAGAATCAGGTCTGGACCAGCCTCATCGGCATGGGCTACCACGGCACCGTCACGCCAACTGTCATCCTGCGCAACGTGCTGGAAAACCCAGGCTGGTACACCGCCTATACGCCTTATCAGCCAGAAATCGCCCAAGGCCGGCTGGAAGCCCTGCTCAACTTTCAGCAGATGGTCATCGACCTGACCGGCCTGGCCCTGGCCAACGCCTCGCTGCTCGACGAAGCCACCGCCGCCGCCGAGGCGATGGCCTTGGCCAAGCGCGTGGCACGTAACAAGAGCAACGCCTTCTTCGCCGACGAGCACTGCCACCCGCAAACCCTCTCGGTACTGAAAACCCGCGCCGAGGGGTTCGGCTTCGAGCTGATCGTCGACGCTGTGGATAACCTTGCCAAGCACTCGGTATTCGGCGCTTTGCTGCAATACCCGGACACCCATGGCGAGGTGCGCGACCTGCGCCCATTGATCGACCAGTTGCACAGCCAGCAAGCCTTGGCCTGCGTTGCCGCCGACCTGCTCAGCCTGGTGGTGCTGGCGCCGCCCGGTGAGCTGGGCGCCGATGTGGTGTTGGGCTCGACCCAGCGCTTTGGCGTACCGATGGGCTACGGCGGGCCACACGCGGCCTATTTCGCCTGCCGTGACGACTTCAAGCGGGCCATGCCGGGGCGCATCATCGGTGTGTCACGCGATGCCCGTGGCAATACCGCGCTGCGCATGGCCCTGCAGACCCGCGAGCAGCACATCCGCCGTGAGAAGGCCAACTCCAACATCTGCACGGCCCAGGTACTGCTGGCCAATATCGCCGGCTTCTATGCCGTCTACCATGGCCCAGAGGGCTTGCAGCGCATTGCCCAGCGCGTGCATCGGCTGACCTTTATCCTGGCGGCCGGCCTTGAAGCCAAGGGCATCAAGCGGCTCAACCAGCATTTTTTCGACACCCTGACGTTGGAGGTGGGCGGCGCGCAGGCGGCGATCATCGAAAGTGCCGAGCACGCGCAGATCAACCTGCGCATCCTCGGGCGTGGGCACCTGGGCGTGAGCCTGGACGAAACCTGCAGCGAACAGACCGTGTTGCGCCTGTTCGATGTTTTCCTGGGGGTCGACCACGGCCTGGACATCGCGACGCTCGACCAACTGGCGCTGCCCGAAGGCATACCAGCGGGGCTGGTGCGGCGCACGCCGTTCCTTGCGCACCCGGTCTTCAACCTGCACCACAGTGAAACCGAGATGCTGCGCTACCTCAAGCAGCTGGAAAACAAGGACCTGGCGCTGAACCAGTCGATGATCCCGCTGGGCTCCTGCACCATGAAGCTCAACGCCACCAGCGAGATGATCCCCATCACCTGGCCCGGCTTCGCCCAGCTTCATCCCTTTGCGCCTGCTGCCCAGGCGGTTGGCTACAAAGCGATGATCGACGAGCTGGAGAGCTGGTTGTGCGCGATCACCGGCTTTGACGCCATTTGCATGCAGCCCAACTCCGGGGCCCAGGGTGAATACGCCGGCCTCATGGCCATCACCCGCTACCACCGCAGCCGCCATCAGCCGCAGCGTACGCTGTGCCTGA
The DNA here is from genome assembly GCF_014269105.1 of Pseudomonas sp. SWRI77. Classification (NCBI taxonomy): domain Bacteria; kingdom Pseudomonadati; phylum Pseudomonadota; class Gammaproteobacteria; order Pseudomonadales; family Pseudomonadaceae; genus Pseudomonas; species Pseudomonas sp. SWRI77. Next base: position 85,071 of record NZ_JABWRV010000012.1, read on the forward strand.
TTCCGTCCTCGGCCCACGGCACCAACCCGGCCTCGGCGCAAATGGCCGGCATGGAGGTGGTGATCGTCGATTGCGACGAAGACGGCAACGTCGACCTCACGGACCTCAAGGTCAAGGCCCAGGCGGCAGGGGATCGGTTGTCCTGCCTGATGGTCACCTACCCCTCGACCCATGGGGTGTACGAAGAGGGTATCCGCGAAATCTGCGACGTGGTGCACCAGCACGGTGGCCAGGTGTACATGGACGGTGCCAACCTCAATGCCCAGGTCGGCCTGGCACGGCCCGCAGACATCGGCGCCGACGTTTCGCACATGAACCTGCACAAGACCTTCTGCATCCCCCATGGCGGCGGCGGCCCCGGCATGGGCCCGATCGGCATCCGCGCCCACCTCAAGCCCTTTGTCGCCAGCCACCCGGTGGTGCCGGTACCCGGCCTGGACCCGAACAACAGCGCGGTCAGTGCCGCGCCCTGGGGCAGTGCGAGCATTCTGCCGATCAGCTGGATGTACATCGCCATGATGGGCCCGCAACTGGCCGATGCCAGCGAGGTGGCGATCCTCTCGGCCAACTACCTGGCCAGCCAGCTTGCCGGGGCGTTCCCGGTGCTCTACCGCGGGCGTAACCAGCGCGTGGCCCACGAATGCATACTCGACCTGCGCCCGCTCAAGGCCCAGACCGGCATCAGTGAGGAGGACGTGGCCAAACGTTTGATGGACTACGGCTTTCATGCCCCGACCATGTCATTCCCGGTACCGGGCACGCTGATGGTCGAGCCGACCGAGAGTGAGTCCAAGGCCGAGCTGGACCGTTTCGTCGAGGCGATGCTGGCGATCCGTGCAGAAATCGCCCAGGTGCAGGAGGGCAACTGGCCGGCCGAAGACAACCCGCTCAAGCATGCGCCGCATACCTTGGCCGATGTGTTGGCAGCGTGGAACAGGCCGTACAGCCTGGAGCAGGGCATCGCCCCCAGTGCTCACGTACGCCAGCACAAGTATTGGCCAGCGGTGAACCGGGTCGACAATGTGTATGGAGACAGGAACTTGTTCTGCGCGTGTGTGCCGGTGGAGGCTTATCGCTGAGTTTCGGGGGGCTTGGCCCCCCGATTATTTACTCGGCTACTGCGTTCTTGGCCAGAATGGCATTGGCCAGTTCCATGTCGCTGGCTTGCATGCCTGGGTTTTCGGCGCGCACCTGGTGCAGCGCAGACTCCAGGAACGGCCCACGAATGGCGCCTTCGCTGGCCACGAAGCTGCCAGCGTCTTCCTGCGCGGCCAGTACCAGCTTGTGATCCTTGGAGGTCAGGTAGGTGGACGCGGTGGTCGCACCGGAAGAAATCACGTTACGCCAGAAGGTATCGGCCATGGCGGAGCCCATTGGCAGCGAAAGCAAGGCAGCGGTCGCGATGGCGGTTTTGAGACGCATGTTGAAACACCTCGAAGGGTGAGGGTTGAAGATGCGCGGTTTGATCGTGGCAAAGGAGGCAAGTTCCTTGAATACAAGGGATTTTCGCTCAGGAGCAGGCCCGTAGCACTTCCTCTGCGCGGGTCAGCCCGCAGGCCACTTTCGCCTCCCCGCAGCGGCGCAGGTCCAGCAAGCCTTCCGTCAGTGCCTGGCGCCGCAAGTGCGCAAGGTCGGTGTGCGGGCCTATCTGCGCGCGCAAGTTTTCGCTGGGTATCAACAGTTCGAACAAGCCCGTGCGACCGTGAAATCCGGTACCACGACAGGTACGGCAGGGCTGGCCGCTGGCCGCCGAGGCACAACCCTGGCAATCGCCGCAAAGGGTACGAATCAGCCGTTGCGCCATGACCCCGATCAGCGTCGCCTTGATCAGGTAGTCGGCTACGCCCAGTTCCTGCAGGCGGGTGATCGCAGCGCAGGCATCGTTGGTGTGCAGGGTCGACAGCACCAGGTGCCCGGTGAGGGCTGCCTGTACGGCCACCAGGGCGGTTTCACGGTCACGGATCTCGCCGATCATGATGATGTCCGGGTCCTGGCGCAGCATCGCCCGCACGCCGTTGGCGAAGCACAGGCCCAGGGCCGGCTGCACTTGCAACTGGTTGAACGCCGGTTCCAGCCGTTCGATCGGGTCTTCGATGGTGCACAGGTTGATTTGCGGGGTGGCCAGCAGTTTGAGGCTGGCGTAGAGCGTGCTGGTCTTGCCGGAACCGGTGGGGCCCGTTACCAGGATGATGCCTTGGCGGTGGCGCAGCAGCGCCCGCCATTGCTCCAGCTGCTGCCCTTCGAGGCCCAGGCGGTCGAAGCCTTCATGCAGTTGCTGCGGGTCGAACAGGCGTAACACCAGTTTTTCGCCAAACGGCGTCGGCAGGGTCGACAGGCGCAGCTCCACCTCGCCGCCGCCCGGCAGGCGGCTTTGCAGGCGACCGTCTTGTGGCCGGCGTTTCTCCGCTACATCCATACGCCCCAGGTGTTTGAGGCGGCTGACCAGCGCCAGGGTCACGCCTGCGGGAAAGGCGTAGACGGTGTGCAGCAGGCCGTCTATGCGGTACCGCAGTTGCCCCTGTTCGCGGCGGGGCTCCAGGTGGATATCGCTGGCGCGTTGTTCGAGGGCGTACTGCAGCAGCCAGTCGACGATGTGCACGATATGCGCATCGTCGGCATTGGCCTCGGCCTGGCGTTTGCCCAGTTCCAGCAGGTGTTCGAGCTCCCCCAGGCTGGCCGGCTGCTGGTGTTGCGCACCCTGTACCGACTGGGCCAGGCGCAAGAACGATTGCCCCAGCTGGCGGATCTGCAACGGGCTTGCCAACACCCGACGGATCGGCCTGCCGAGGCTGCGGGCCAGGTCTGCCTGCCAGTCATCCTGATAAGGCTGGGCGCTGGCCACGGTGACGCCCGAGGCGTCGGCGGCCACGACGAGGATGCCATGGCGCTGGGCGAACGCCGGGGAGATCAGCCCGCTGACCTGGGACATGTCCAGTTGCATCGGGTCGATGCGCACAAAGGGCTGGCCGACCTTATCGGCCAGCCACTGACAGAGGCGGTCCAAGTCCAGCGGCTGGCCGGGGTGCATGCGGTCTTCAAGACCAGGGCCGGCGATCAGCTCCAGTGGGTGGCAGGCCGGGCGTGCGGCGGCCTGCTCAAGTACCAGCAGGGTGTCGCTGGCGTCCAGGTGCTGCTCGGTCAGCAGCGCCTGGAGCAGGCGGTTGAGGTCGAGTGCTTGCTTGCCGGGGGTATGCATGTTGGCGTCCTTGCCAGGTGGGGAGTCCTGATGAAGGCTAGCCGGGTGCGGTGAGCTGTCTGCTGGCAAAGGGTTTCGGGATCTTGCGACATGAACAAAAGAAGCGGGCTCAGACCACCGCCAGCTCCACGCGCGCAAGGTTCGCCAGGCTCACCTCACCCACGCACACCAGGTTGCGCAATTTTTGTGCAATGACCTCGGCCCGGTGCCAGCTCAGCCCGCCAACGCCGATTTCGATATCGAGCCAGTCCTCCTGTTGGCTGACCTGCACGTGGTGCGGGGTCAGAAACTGCAAGGCAAACAGGTTGAGCACCCGGCACAGGCTGTCGGGCTCGGCCTCGGCCTGCAGGCGGTAGTGCACGGTGCTGTGGGCGTTGCTGGCGGCCCAGGCGTCGGTACGTGGCAGTGCGTTCATGCTGGTCTCCGCGAATGTGGGAGAAATTCTTGCACGTTAAGGCGGGTATTTTTTCGCTATGATTCCATCGATTTGCTGGAATGGCAGATCGTTTAATTCTGATTATCTGGTTTTGGGGGAATATTCATGCACAGCGAGCTGGACGCCTATGATCGGCGCATCCTGGAACTGCTTCAGGAGGACGCTTCGCTGTCCAGCGCACAGATTGCCGAGCGTGTCGGGCTGTCGCAATCGCCTTGCTGGCGGCGTATTCAGCGGCTGAAGGAGGAGGGGGTGATACGCGGGCAGGTGACCTTGCTCGACCGCAAGAAAATCGGCTTGAACACGCAGATCTTCGCCGAGGTGAAGCTGAACGCGCACGGGCGCTCGAATTTTACCGAGTTCACCGAGGCGATTCGGGGGTTCCCGGAGGTGCTGGAGTGTTATGTGCTGATGGGGTCGGTGGACTTCCTGCTGCGCATCGTTACCTCGGACATCGAGGCGTACGAGCGGTTCTTCTTTGAAAAGCTGTCGAATGTGCCGGGGATTCAGGAGGTCAATTCGATTGTGGCGCTTTCGGAGATCAAGTCCACGACGAGCCTGCCACTGGGTCGCTGAGGTAGATTTTCGTGGTTTTTGCAGGAGCGGCCTTAAGATCTGTGCTGCTTTGGAGATCTTGGGGCCGCTGCGCGACCCTTTCGCGACGCAAGGCCGCTCCTACAGCCGCTGCGCGACCCGTTCGCGACGCAAGGCCGCTCCTACAAGGGCCGTGTCGTCAGGGCTTGAGCAGGTGCTTCCAGCCGCGGCTCTGATCAACGGCGCGGGCCTGTTCGATACGGGCTTCAAGCAGCTCGTCGGGCTCTTCCGACAGCGGCAGCTCGGCCAGCTCGTGCAGTTTTTTCAGGTCACCGTACAGGCGGTCCATTTGCGGTGCTTCGAGCACCTGGCGGGCATGGTGCAGCCAGGCAAGCACCTGTTCGATGCGCGGCAGCTGTTCGGCCAGGTCTTCCGGGCGCTGGGTGTACAGCGGCAGCTTCAGCGCACGGCCTTCTTCGCCCAGCAGATGGGCCATCCAGCTGGCCAGCTGCGCATTGCCCTGGCGTTCGCCACGGCCTTTGCGTTCGGCGGTCCAGCCACGGGCCAGCAGCCAGCGCGAGGTTTCCAGGGAGAACTGACCCCAACGCACGTCTTCGAGCTCTTCGGCAAACTGTTCGGGCGCGGCGCGGCGGATGTCTTCGTCATCGTTACCGGCCTGCACCAGCGGGCGCCAGTCTTCGAGCAATGCGTCGAGGCTGCTGCGCAGGGCGCGGGTGGACGGGCGTGGTGCCGCCTGGCCCAGGCTGCTGGTCAGTGCGCGCAACTCGGCCAGGCACTCGACCCAGTCCTGCAACAGGCGCCAGTGGCCATTGTGGCGATATTGCTCGGCCAGGCGCTGGCTGCTGGCCAACAGCTGCCAGGCGAGGGCGGCGTAGGCATCGTCCACGGCCATTTCGGCGTCCAGCTCGGTGTGCGGCAAGCCCAGCTCATAGCTCTCGGGCTCCAGCAGGCGGTAGCCACGCTCGGCCTTGCTGATGTCGCAGGGCATCAACGGCAGGCTGGCGGCGAGCTCGGCGGCCAGCTCTAGCAGGGCTTCAGGCGCACCTTCGCGCAGCTCGAGCTCCAGCTCGCAGATTTCTTCCTTGCGCTTGCCGGCGATCACGAAGCCTTGATCCAACGCAGCCTCGATCACGACTTTGCTCTTGCCACGGCCCCAGGCGATTTCCGCGAATTCGCGGGTGAAGTCGGTGGTGAACAGCGGCTTGATGGTTTTCTTGTCGAGCGCGGCCAACTGCTCGGGCCAGCAGGTGGCGTCGAGTTTTTTCAGGTCGAGCTTGACCTTGTCCAGCTGCCACTCGTACTCGTTGCGCTCGGACAGCCCGGCCACGCTTTGGCCACGGCACTTCAAGGTCTGGATGATCGCCTCGCCATCGCGGCGCAGGCGCAGGGCCACGCGGGCAGCGGAAAGGTCACGCTCCGGGGTGTCGAAGTACTGGTTGAGCAGTTCGCGGGTCTGCCAACCGGACTTGTTGCGCTTTTTCAGCAAGGGGTGCTCGCGCAGGGCGGCAAGGGTCTCGCGGCTGGCGCGGAGCTTGAGTTCGGTTTCTTTGTGCATCGCTGGCTCGAAGGAGGGGCTCGTTGGCAACAGAGTCTACAGCAGTCGGCCGCCAACGGTTTATTCCAGACGGCAGATGGTCCTATGATGGGCAACGCTTCCGAGGAGTACGGGCATGCCGTTGCCGACGCTGAAAGACCAGTTTGCCGCTTTGATCGCCGCGCCTTCGGTCAGTTGTACCCAGCCTGCGCTGGACCAGTCCAACCGCCAGGTCATCGACCTGCTGGCCGGCTGGTTGGGCGACCTGGGTTTCACGTGCGACATCCAGCAGGTCAGCCCCGGCAAGTTCAACCTGCTGGCCAGCCGTGGCACCGGCCCGGGTGGCCTGGTGCTGGCGGGGCACAGCGATACCGTGCCGTTCGACGAGCAGCTGTGGTCGAGCGACCCGCTGAAGCTGACCGAAATCGATGGCCGTTGGGTCGGCCTGGGCAGCTGCGACATGAAGGGCTTCTTCCCCCTGGTCATCGAGGCCGTGCTGCCGTTGCTGGAGCACGACTTCAAGCAACCGCTGCTGATTCTCGCCACCTGCGACGAAGAAAGCTCCATGTCCGGCGCCCGCGCCCTGGCCGAGGCCGGCCAGCCGCTGGGCCGCGCAGCGGTGATCGGCGAGCCCACCGGCCTGCGGCCGATCCGCATGCACAAAGGCATCCTCATGGACCGCATCGACATCTTGGGCCGCAGCGGCCATTCGTCGGACCCAAGCCTCGGGCGCAGCGCCATGGAAGCCATGCACGCGGTGATGGGCGAGCTGATGCAGTTGCGCGGGCAATGGCAGCAGGCGTACCGCAACCCACAGTTCACCGTGCCTACACCAACGATGAACTTCGGCTGCATCCATGGCGGCGACAACCCCAACCGCATTTGTGGCCAGTGTGCACTGGAATTCGACCTGCGGCCGCTGCCGGGGATGGATGCAGAGCAGTTGCGTGCGGCGATTCGCCAGAAGCTGGTACCGCTGGCGGAACGTTATGAGGTGCGTATCGACTATGCGCCGCTGTTCCCTGAAGTGCCGCCGTTCGAGGAGGCTGCGGACGCCGAGCTGGTGCACGTGGCCGAGCGCCTGACCGGTCATCGCGCCGAAGCGGTAGCGTTCGGCACCGAAGCGCCTTATCTTCAGCAGCTGGGCTGCCAGACCATCGTGCTGGGCCCTGGCGACATCGCCTGTGCCCACCAGCCTGGCGAGTACCTTGAAATGTCACGAATCGAGCCTACCGTGCGTCTATTGCGTGACCTGATCCGGCACTATTGCCTGCACTAAACGTCCATTGAGCTGATTCGTTCCTGCCTAGAGGAGACCGCGCGTGACCGCAAGCCTGTTCCGACGATGATCTTGAACGCCCCCTGTATCGCCGTTCTCCGTCCACTTATCCACAGGCCCTGTCATGCCCGATTACGTCAACTGGCTGCGCCATGCTTCCCCGTACATCAATGCCCATCGCGACTGCACCTTTGTGGTCATGCTCCCCGGCGATGGGGTGGAGCACCCTAATTTCGGCAATATCGTCCACGACCTGGTGCTGCTGCACAGCCTGGGCGTGCGGCTGGTGCTGGTGCATGGCTCGCGCCCGCAGATCGAGAGCCGCCTGGCCGAACGCGGCCTGACCCCGCACTACCACCGCAGCCTGCGCATCACCGATGCGGCCACGCTGGATTGCGTGATCGATGCTGTGGGTGCCCTGCGCCTGGCCATCGAGGCGCGCTTGTCGATGGACATCGCCGCTTCGCCGATGCAGGGCTCGCGCCTGCGCGTGGCGTCCGGCAACCTGGTCACTGCCCGGCCGATCGGTGTGCTCGAAGGCGTGGACTACCACCACACCGGCGAAGTGCGCCGGGTCGACCGCAAAGGCATCAGCCGCTTGCTCGACGAGCGCTCGATCGTGCTGCTGTCGCCGCTGGGGTACTCGCCCACCGGTGAAATCTTCAACCTGGCCTGCGAAGACGTGGCCACCCGCGCGGCCATCGAGCTGGGTGCCGACAAACTGCTGCTGTTCGGCGCCGAGCCGGGGCTGCTGGATGAACAGGGCAAGCTGGTGCGTGAGCTGCGCCCGCAGCAGGTGGCGCCGCATCTGCTGCGCCTGGGCAGCGACTATCAGGGTGAGCTGCTGGATGCTGCCGCCGAGGCCTGCAAGGGCGGCGTGGCGCGCAGCCATATCGTCAGTTATGCCGAAGACGGTGCGCTGCTGACCGAGCTGTTCACCCGCGGGGGTGGCGGTACGCTGGTGTCCCAGGAGCAGTTCGAGGTCGTGCGTGAGGCAACCATCGAAGATGTCGGCGGCCTGTTGGAGCTGATCAGCCCGCTGGAAGAGCAAGGCATCCTGGTGCGCCGTTCGCGCGAGGTGCTGGAGCGGGAAATCGAGCAGTTCAGCGTGGTCGAGCGCGAGGGCATGATCATCGCGTGTGCGGCGCTGTACCCGATTGCCGATTCCGAGGCGGGGGAGTTGGCGTGCCTGGCGGTGAACCCGGAGTACCGGCATGGTGGGCGCGGCGATGAACTGCTTGAACGCATCGAGAGCCGGGCACGGCAGATGGGTTTGAATACGCTGTTCGTGCTGACGACGCGCACTGCGCACTGGTTCCGCGAGCGTGGCTTTGCGCCAAGTGGCGTGGAGCGGCTGCCGGCGGCGCGGGCTTCGCTGTACAACTATCAGCGTAATTCGAAGATCTTCGAAAAGTCGCTGTAAGCCTGCTTCGGCCTCAATGAAAAACGCCGCCCTGATGGGCGGCGTTTTCAGTTACACGGTATGCAGGTACCAGTTGTACTCGAGGTCGGAGATCGAATGCTCGAACTCCTCCAGCTCGCTTTCCTTGCACGCGACGAAGATGTCGATGTACTTCGGATCGATGTACTTGTTGAGGATCTCGCTGTCGTCCAGCTCACGCAGGGCATCGCGCAGGTTGTTCGGCAGGCTCTGCTCCAGCTGCTCGTACGAGTTGCCTTCGATTGGCGCGCCGGGCTCGACCTTGTTGGTCAGGCCGTGGTGCACCCCGGCCAGTACGGCCGCCATCATCAGGTACGGGTTGGCATCGGCGCCGGCTACCCGGTGCTCGAGGCGCACGGCATCGGCAGAACCGGTCGGCACGCGCAGGGCCACGGTGCGGTTGTCCAGGCCCCAGCTCGGCGCGTTCGGCACATAGAACTGCGCGCCAAAGCGACGGTACGAGTTGACGTTCGGGCAAAGGAACGCCATGGACGCGGGCAGGGTCTCGAGCACACCGCCGACAGCGTGACGTAGCGCGGCGTTCTGCTCGGGATCCTCGCTGGTGAAGATGTTGTTGCCATCTTTGTCCAGCACGGAGATGTGTACGTGCAGGCCGTTGCCTGCCTGGCCCGGGTAGGGCTTGGCCATGAAGGTGGTGTCCATTTCATGGTCGTAGGCGATGTTCTTGATCAAGCGCTTGAGCAGCACCGCGTAGTCACAGGCCTTGAGCGGGTCGGGGACGTGGTGCAGGTTGACTTCGAACTGCGCCGGGGCGCTTTCCTTGACGATGGCGTCGGCCGGAATACCTTGCTCTTTGGCACCTTCGAGGATGTCCTGCAGGCAGTCGGCGTATTCGTCGAGGTCGTCGATCAGGTACACCTGGGTCGACTGTGGGCGCTTGCCCGAGATCGGCGAGCGGGGTGGTTGCGGGCGGCCGTTCACGTTCTCCTGGTCGATCAGGTAGAACTCCAGCTCGAACGCGGCGCAGATGGTCAGGCCCATGTCGTCGAACTTGCTGACAACCTGACGCAACACTTCACGAGGGTCGGCGAAGAACGGCTCGCCTTCGATCTCGTGCATGGTCATGAGCAGCTGTGCGGTGGGGCGTTTCTGCCACGGCTCGTTGCACAGCGTGTCGGGGATTGGATAGCAGATGCGGTCAGCATCGCCGATGTCCAGGCCAAGCCCAGTGCTCTCGACGGTGGAACCGTTGATGTCCAGGGCGAAGAGGGAGGCCGGCAGGTTGATGCCTTTCTCGTAAACCTTGTGGAGGCTGGTGCGCTCTATGCGCTTGCCGCGCACCACACCATTCATATCTGCAATCAGAAGGTCAACGTAGAGAACCTCAGGATGTTCCTTAAGGAACGCGTTCGCTTCGTTAAGCTGAACGGCACGCGGGGGTACCGACATGATGCAACACCTTTGTTGTTAAAAATATCAATCAAGGGGGGCTTGCAGGACCAGTCAATCGAAAAGCCATACTGATGTCAAGCCAACCCCATGATGCCCTGAAATGGCACATCTACGGCAGATTTGCTGCATATCGGGGCGTGCCATTATCCGCTATTTACCGCTCAAAGGGCTATCTCAAGCTTGCCGTGTTTTATTTTTTACGGAGGTGTTGTGTAAAAAAATGAACAAGGCTAAGCTCGGTCACAACCCAAAACACAATAATACGAGGGTCATATGGTCCGCTTGTCGCGACCTGAAAGCGCTGCCTGCGCAGTGCAGTCGGGTACCCCTGTCGTTCATGAACGCACCGTCAACGGTGTGGCCGCCCTGGCCGCAATAATTGACGCTTGGCGCACCCGGACCTTCCCCCGTAGCGGCGTTGCGCTACTCGATTCGCCTTCCTGCCCTTCAAACTCATTACGGACACGCTTGGTTTCAGTGTATCCACTGTGCTCGTGCGTGGGGGTTTTTGCTTTAGCAATCTTCTCCATCCAGAATCAATGCGCGGACCACCTTACCTCCTGAGGTATTTATGAGTAACAACCTCGACCAGCTCACCGATTGGTTGAAAGAGCACAAGATCACTGAAGTCGAATGCATGATCAGCGACCTCACTGGTATCACGCGCGGCAAGATCTCGCCGACCAACAAGTTCATCGCCGAAAAAGGCATGCGCCTGCCCGAGAGCGTGCTGCTGCAGACCGTGACGGGTGACTACGTCGACGACGACATCTATTACGAACTGCTCGACCCGGCCGACATCGACATGATCTGCCGCCCCGACGAAGACGCCGTGTTCCTGGTGCCTTGGGCCATCGAGCCGACGGCGCAGGTGATCCACGACACCTACGACAAGAAGGGCAACCCGGTCGAACTGTCGCCGCGCAACGTCTTGAAGAAAGTGCTCAAGCTCTACGCCGACAAAGGCTGGCAGCCGATTGTCGCGCCCGAGATGGAGTTCTACCTGACCAAGCGTAGCGAAGACCCGGACTTCCCGCTGCAGCCGCCGGTAGGCCGCTCGGGTCGCCCGGAAACCGGCCGCCAGTCGTTCTCGATCGAAGCCGCCAACGAATTCGACCCGCTGTTCGAGGATGTCTATGACTGGTGCGAACTGCAGAAGCTGGACCTCGACACGCTGATCCACGAAGACGGCACGGCGCAGATGGAAATCAACTTCCGTCACGGCAACGCGCTGCACCTGGCCGACCAGATCCTGGTGTTCAAACGCACCATGCGCGAGGCCGCGCTCAAGCACAATGTGGCCGCGACCTTCATGGCCAAGCCCATGACCGGCGAGCCTGGCAGTGCCATGCACCTGCACCAGAGCGTGATCGACGCGGCCACCGGCAAGAACATCTTCAGTAACGAAGACGGCAGCATGAGCGAGCTGTTCCTGCACCACATCGGTGGCCTGCAGAAGTTCATCCCCGAGGCGCTGCCGCTGTTCGCCCCCAACGTCAACTCGTTCCGCCGCTTCCTGCCCGACACCTCGGCGCCGGTGAACGTCGAGTGGGGCGAGGAAAACCGTACCGTCGGCCTGCGTGTGCCGGATGCCGGGCCGCAGAACCGCCGGGTCGAGAACCGCCTGCCGGGCGCCGATGCCAACCCTTACCTGGCCATCGCCGCCAGCCTGCTGTGCGGCTACATCGGCATGGTCGAAGGCATCGAGGCCAGCGCACCGGTGCAGGGCCGTGGTTACGAACGCCGCAACCTGCGCCTGCCACTGACCATCGAAGACGCCCTGGAACGCATGGAAGTCAGCCGTGCGCTGGTGCAGTACCTGGGCAAGAAGTTCATCACCGGCTACGTCGCCACCAAACGCGCCGAACACGAAAACTTCAAACGCGTCATCAGTTCCTGGGAACGTGAGTTCCTGCTGTTTGCAGTCTGATCAACCCTGGTGCCGCAGGAGCGCGGCTGTCGGATAACGGAGAAGCACATGAGCGTCAAAAACCCGCAAACCCGTGAATGGCAAACCCTGAGCGGCGAGCACCACCTCGCGCCCTTCAGCGACTACAAACAGCTGAAGGAGAAGGGGCCGCGCATCATTACCAAGGCCCAGGGCGTGCATTTGTGGGATAGCGAGGGCAACAAGATCCTCGACGGCATGGCCGGCCTGTGGTGCGTTGCGGTGGGGTATGGCCGCGAAGAGTTGGTGCAGGCTGCCGAAAAGCAGATGCGCGAGCTGCCGTACTACAACCTGTTCTTCCAGACCGCGCACCCGCCGGCATTGGAGCTGGCCAAGGCGATCACCGACGTGGCGCCCGAAGGCATGAGCCATGTGTTCTTCACCGGTTCCGGCTCCGAAGGCAACGACACCGTGCTGCGCATGGTCCGTCACTACTGGGCACTGAAGGGTAAACCGCACAAGCAGACCATCATCGGCCGCATCAACGGCTACCACGGCTCCACCTTCGCCGGTGCGTGCCTGGGTGGCATGAGTGGCATGCACGAGCAGGGCGGCCTGCCGATCCCGGGCATTGTGCACATCCCGCAGCCGTACTGGTTCGGTGAGGGCGGGGACATGAGCCCGGACGCGTTCGGGGTGTGGGCCGCCGAGCAACTGGAGAAAAAAATCCTCGAAGTCGGCGAAGACAACGTCGCGGCCTTCATCGCCGAGCCGATCCAGGGCGCGGGCGGGGTGATCATCCCGCCAGAAACCTACTGGCCGAAGGTCAAGGAGATCCTCGCCAAGTACGACATCCTGTTCGTTGCCGACGAAGTCATCTGCGGCTTCGGCCGCACCGGCGAGTGGTTCGGCTCCGACTACTACGACCTCAAGCCCGACCTGATGACCATCGCCAAGGGCCTGACCTCCGGTTACATCCCCATGGGCGGTGTGATCGTGCGTGACACTGTGGCCAAGGTGATCAGCGAAGGCGGCGATTTCAACCACGGCTTCACCTATTCGGGCCACCCGGTAGCGGCCGCAGTAGGCCTGGAAAACCTGCGCATCCTGCGCGACGAGCACATTGTCGAGCAGGCACGCAACGAAGCGGCACCGTATTTGCAAAAGCGTTTGCGTGAGCTGCAAGACCACCCGCTGGTGGGTGAGGTGCGCGGCCTGGGCCTGCTCGGCGCGATCGAGCTGGTCAAGGACAAGGCGACCCGCAGCCGTTACGAAGGCAAGGGGGTGGGCATGATCTGCCGCAACTTCTGCTTCGAGAACGGCCTGATCATGCGTGCGGTGGGTGACACCATGATCATCGCGCCACCGCTGGTGATCAGCCATGCAGAGATCGACGAGCTGGTGGAAAAGGCGCGCAAGTGCCTGGACCTGACCCTCGAAGCGATCAGATGAGCACCTGCTAGGCTAGCGTTGTGACATTAGTTGGTTACAAGGGGCTGCTTTCCTTGAAACAGCGCCTTGTAACTTGCCAGACTAGCGACTGTTTCAGTCGCCCAGCGCGTGTACTGCGGGACCTGGCAGCTGAACGGATGGCTAATCAAAAAAAATCTGGAGCATGACGCATGAAGAAAATGGGCAAGACGTTGCTGGCCGCCGCCCTGATGGGTGCCATGGCGACCGCTGTTCAGGCTGATGACAAAGTACTGCACGTGTACAACTGGTCGGACTACATCGCCCCGGACACCGTGGCCAATTTCGAGAAAGAGACCGGCATCAAGGTCGTCTATGACGTCTTCGACAGCAACGAGACCCTCGAAGCCAAGTTGCTGGCAGGCAAGTCGGGCTATGACATCGTCGTGCCGTCCAACAACTTCCTGGCCAAGCAGATCAAGGCCGGTGTCTACCAGGAGCTGGACCGCTCCAAGCTGCCAAGCTGGAAAAACCTCGACCCAGCCCTGCTCAAGGCTGTTGGCGATGCCAGCGACCCAGGCAACAAATTCGCCTTCCCCTACATGTGGGGCTCCATCGGTATCGGTTACAACCCAGAGAAGGTCAAGGCCGCGCTGGGCGTCGACAAGATCGACTCGTGGGACGTCGTGTTCAAGCCTGAGAACATCGAAAAACTTAAAAGCTGCGGCGTGAGCTTCCTCGATGCACCGACCGAGATGATCCCGGCCGCGTTGCACTTCCTGGGCAAGCCGAGCGACAGCACCAAGAAAGAAGACCTGAAAGCCGCGGAAGATCTGTTCCTGAAGATTCGTCCGTCGATCACCTACTTCCATTCCTCCAAGTACATCTCTGACCTCGCCAACGGCAACATCTGCGTGGCTGTGGGTTACTCGGGTGACCTGGAGCAGTCCAAGGCCCGTGCCCACGAGGCCGGCGACAAGGTCAAGCTGAGCTATGTCATTCCGAAGGAAGGTGCCGGCACCTTCTATGACATGGTCGCCATTCCGAAAGACGCCGAAAACGTCGAAGCTGCCTACACGTTCATGGAATACCTGCTGCAGCCGAAAGTGATGGCCGCCATCACCAACGCCGTGCGTTTCCCGAACGGCAACATGGCGGCGACCGAGTTCGTCGACAAGGACATCACCAGCGACCCGGCCATCTACCCGTCTGATGCAGTGAAGGCGCAACTGTACGCCATCAAAGCGCCAGAGAAGGCCGCCCAGCGCGACATCACCCGCAGCTGGACCAAGATCAAGTCGGGCAAATAAGCCTGATGCGACACCTCTGGGCCGGGCTTTACCGGCTCAGAGGCAGTGAAAGGCAATTGTTGATTGCGGCATCGAAGCTGCGAAGGTAAGTTGCGCGCCGGTTTTGCGTGTGCGGCCACATTGCCGCTACCCATGCACTGATTGTGAGGACCACCCACTTGTCTATTTCTGTATTACGCAAGGCCTTGATGGCTGGAGCGGGCCTGACGCTGGCATGCAGCGTCCAAGCGGCGCCTACGGTGCATTTCTACAACTGGTCCGATTACATCGGCCCAACCACACTCGCGGACTTCGAGAAGGCAACGGGTATCAAGCCCGTGCAGGACGTTTTCGATTCCAACGAAACACTGGAAGGCAAGCTGCTGGCCGGTAACACCGGTTATGACGTCGTCGTGCCGTCCAACCATTTCCTCGGCAAGCAGATCAAGGCGGGCGCGTTCCAGAAGCTCGACAGGAACCTGCTGCCCAATTATGCCAACCTGGACCCGGCGCTGATGAAGCGCCTCGAGAAGAATGACCCGGGCAACCAGTACGCCGTGCCTTACCTGTGGGGCACCAACGGCATTGGTTACAACGTAGAAAAGGTCAAGGCTGCGCTGGGCGTCGACACTATCGATTCCTGGGCTGTGTTGTTCGAACCCGAGAACATGAAGAAGCTCTCCACGTGTGGTGTTGCCTTCCTCGACTCGGCGGACGAAATGCTCCCGGCGGTGCTCAACTACATGGGGCTGGACCCCAACAGCAGCAACCCCGACGACTATAAAAAGGCCGAGAAGAAGCTGCTGGCGGTACGCCCGTACGTGACCTACTTCCACTCGTCCAAGTACATCACCGACCTGGCCAACGGCGACATCTGCGTCGCGGCGGGCTTCTCGGGCGATATCTTCCAGGCCAAGGCCCGTGCGGAAGAAGCCAAGAAGGGTGTGAACTTGGCTTATGCGATTCCCAAGGAAGGCGGCAACCTCTGGTTCGATGTACTGGCGATCCCCAAGGACGCCAAGAACGTCAAAGAGGCCCATGCCTTCATCAACTATTTGCTGAAACCTGAGGTTATCGCCCAGGTCAGTGATTACGTCGGTTACGCCAACCCGAACCCCAAGGCTGGCGACCTGATGGACCAGGCCGTGAGGACTGACGCCGCGGTTTACCCACCGCAGGAAGTGCTGGACAAGATGTTCGTCAACGCTGAGTTGCCACCCAAGGTGCAACGTCTGATGACCCGTAGCTGGACCAAGGTCAAGTCGGGCAAGTAACAATCCAGGCCCGCCGCGGCCCTCTGCAGAACAGGTTGCGCGGGCACACAAATCTTGTTGGGAGTTTCACTCATGGCAGTTGCCTCCGGTGCCTATAAGAAAGCCCTCGAGGGTGGCCAGCAACCCAAGCAGGTGCTGGTCAAGATCGACCGGGTCACGAAAAAGTTCGACGAAACGGTAGCTGTGGACGATGTGTCCCTGGAAATCCGCAAGGGCGAGATCTTCGCCCTGCTGGGTGGCTCCGGTTCCGGCAAATCGACCTTGCTACGTATGCTGGCCGGTTTCGAACGGCCGAGCGAAGGGCGGATCCTGCTCGACGGCGTCGACATCACCGACATGCCGCCCTACGAGCGGCCGATCAACATGATGTTCCAGTCCTACGCGCTGTTCCCGCACATGACCGTGGCGCAGAACATCGCCTTCGGTCTGCAGCAGGACAAGTTGCCCAAGGCCGACGTCGACGCCCGCGTGGCCGAGATGCTCAAGCTGGTGCACATGACCCAGTACGCCAAGCGCAAGCCGCACCAGCTGTCTGGCGGCCAGCGCCAGCGTGTGGCCCTGGCCCGCTCGCTGGCCAAACGGCCGAAGCTGCTGTTGCTCGATGAGCCGATGGGCGCCCTGGACAAGAAGCTGCGCTCGCAGATGCAGCTGGAGCTGGTGGAGATCATCGAACGCGTGGGTGTGACCTGCGTGATGGTGACCCACGACCAGGAAGAGGCCATGACCATGGCCCAGCGCATCGCCATCATGCACCTGGGCTGGATCGCCCAGATCGGCTCGCCGGTGGACATCTACGAGACCCCGACCAGCCGCCTGGTGTGCGAATTCATCGGCAACGTCAACCTGTTCGAAGGTGATGTAGTCGACGACGCCGAAGGCCACGCGATCATTGCCAGCCCTGAGCTGGAGCGCAAGATCTACGTCGGCCACGGCATCACCACGTCGGTCGAAGACAAACACATTACCTACGCGCTGCGCCCGGAAAAAATGCTGGTCACTACCCAGCAGCCGACCTGCGAGCACAACTGGTCGCGCGGCAAGGTCCACGACATCGCCTACCTGGGCGGCCACTCGGTGTTCTACGTCGAGCTGCCGAGCGGCAAGATCGTCCAGTCGTTCGTGGCCAACGCCGAGCGCCAGGGCACGCGTCCGACCTGGGGCGATGAAGTGTACGTGTGGTGGGAAGACGACAGCGGCGTGGTACTGCGGTCATGAAACTGCGCAAGCTCAAGCGAGCCTTCCAGCGCTTGATCCCTGAGGGGCGGCACCTGGTGATCGGTGTGCCGTTCATCTGGCTGTTCCTGTTCTTCATGCTGCCGTTCTTCATCGTGTTGAAGATCAGCTTTGCTGAAGCCGACGTGGCGATCCCGCCGTATACCGAGATCTACAGCTACGTCGAAGACAAGATCCAGTTGGTGCTCAACCTGGCCAACTACGGGCTGTTGACCGAGGACGAGCTGTACATCTCGGCCTACCTCGGCTCGTTGAAGATGGCCTTCATCAGCACCCTGCTGTGCCTGTTGATCGGCTACCCGATGGCCTATTCCATCGCCAATGCCCGCAAAGAGTCGCAGACCGTGCTGTTGCTGCTGATCATGATGCCGACCTGGACGGCGATCCTGATCCGCGTCTACGCCTGGATGGGCATCCTCAGCAACAACGGGCTGCTCAACAGCTTCCTGATGTGGCTGGGGCTGATCGACCAGCCGTTGCAGATCCTCAACACCAACCTGGCGGTGTATATCGGCGTGGTCTATTCGTACCTGCCGTTCATGATCCTGCCGCTGTACGCCAACCTGGTGAAGCATGACCCGAGCCTGTTGGAAGCTGCATCGGACCTGGGTTCTAGCACCTTCAACAGCTTCTGGAAGATCACCGTGCCGCTGTCCAAGAACGGCATCATCGCCGGCTGCATGCTGGTGTTCATCCCGGTGGTGGGTGAGTTCGTGATCCCGGAACTGCTGGGCGGCCCGGAAACCCTGATGATCGGTAAGGTGCTGTGGCAAGAGTTCTTCAACAACCGTGACTGGCCGGTGGCGTCCGCGCTGGCGGTGGTGATGCTGGCGATCCTGATCGTGCCCATCCTGCTGTTCAACCGCAGCCAGGCCAAAGAGATGGAGGGCAGGGCATGAAGCGTTTCAGTTTCTCCAAGCTGATGCTGGTGCTCGGCTTGCTGTTCATCTACCTGCCGATGCTGATCCTGGTGATCTACTCGTTCAACGCCTCCAAGCTGGTGACGGTGTGGGGTGGCTGGTCGGTGAAGTGGTACGTCGGCTTGCTCGACAACACCCAGTTGATGGGGTCGGTGATGCGCTCGCTGGAGATCGCCTGCTACACGGCGGTGGCGGCGGTGGCGTTGGGTACCCTGGCGGCCTTCGTGCTGACCCGGGTCACTCGCTTCAAGGGCCGTACGCTGTTCGGTGGCCTGGTCACCGCGCCGCTGGTCATGCCTGAGGTGATCACTGGTCTGTCGCTGTTGCTGCTGTTCGTGGCCATGGCGCAGATGATCGGCTGGCCGCAGGAGCGTGGCATCGTCACCATCTGGATCGCCCACACCACGTTCTGTGCGGCGTATGTGGCGGTGGTGGTGTCGGCGCGGCTGCGTGAGCTGGACCTGTCGATCGAGGAAGCGGCGATGGACCTGGGTGCCAAGCCGTGGAAGGTGTTCTTCCTGATCACCATCCCGATGATTGCGCCTTCGCTGGCGGCGGGCGGCATGATGTCGTTCGCGCTGTCGCTGGACGACCTGGTGCTGGCCAGCTTCGTGTCCGGGCCTGGCTCGACCACCTTGCCGATGGAAGTGTTCTCGGCGGTGCGCCTGGGCGTGAAGCCTGAGATCAACGCCGTGGCCAGTTTGATCCTGCTGTCGGTGTCGCTGGTGACGTTCATGGTCTGGTTCTTCAGCCGCCGTGCTGAAGAGCGTCGTCGCAAGGCGATTCAGCAAGCAATCGAGGAAGGTGCAGCGGCGAACGTGTCGCAGCCACAGGTCAAGCGTCCGACGGCTGCTGCAGCGTCGGCCTGACCCGGTTTGGGGCCGCTTCGCGGCCCCTCAATCCGGCCAATGCCAAGCCGGCTCATCCAGCATCCCCTGCCCGACGATCACAGTCTGCCCCAGCTCTTTCGTCAGCCTTATGGCATTGCACCCCTCATCCTCTCCCAGCGCCGCCACCAACCGCGGGGCATGCGATACCACCCACACCTGGCACTGCTGCGAAGCCCGCCGGATCAGCCGCGCCAGCGCCGGTAGCAAGTCGGGGTGCAAGCTGGTCTCCGGTTCGTTGAGCACCATCATGCTCGGCGGGCGCGGTGTTAGCAGGGCTGCCACCAGCAGCAGGTAGCGCAAGGTGCCGTCGGACAGCTCGGCGGCACTCAACGGCCGCAACAGCCCTGCCTGCTGAAAGCGCAGGCTGAACAAGCCACCCGGTGTCGCCTCGATGCCCACCTGTGAGCCAGGGAAGGCATCGCTGACCGCCGCCTGCAGCGCCTCGAAATCGCCGATCTCCTTGATGGTCTGCAACGCCGCCGCCAGGTCACGGCCATCGTGGTGCAGCACAGGCGTGCGGGTGCCAAGGCGCGCTTGGCGTGCCGGTGCCTCGGGGTCGGTACGGAAGTGATCATAAAAGCGCCAGCTGCGGATCTGCTCACGCAGGTGCAGCACTTCAGGTGAACCCTGCACGCTACCGACCTGGTCGAACAGGCTGTCGAACTCGGTCATGTGCTGGCTCATGACCTGCCACTGGCGCCCCTCGCGGGCGCGCACCATGGCCGCGCTGCGCTCCACCAGCAGGCTGGCGGGGCGGCAGACCGGGCCCGCCCAGATCGCTTCATGCTTGATCTGCGGGTCCAGGGAAAACTTCGACTGGCTTGGCTCCGGCAGCCCAAGGCCAATGGCATAACCGAAATCTTCATCGGTGAAGCCCATTTTCAGGCGCCGTACCTGCTGGCGCGGCCCACCTTGCACCGGCACCTCGCCCTTGAGCATACGCCGGCTGAGTTTTTCTGGCCCGGCATGGAACGTGGATTCCAGCCCACCCTCGGCGGCCAAGGCATTGACCACCCCGCCGCGCGCTGTCTCGGCCAGCAGGCGCAGGGCCTTGTACAGGTTGGACTTGCCGCTGCCATTGGCGCCAGTAATCAGGTTCAGCCGACCCAGCGGCATCACCAGTTGGTTGATCGAGCGGTAGTTGGCGATGGCCAAGGTTGTGAGCATGGGGCGCTTCCGTGTGCGGGCGAACAGGCAGTATCGCTGTTTGCTGAACCCTGAACTACGCTAACAGTCGCATTCCTCGAACCATTTGCGCGCAAGCAAGGAGCCCGCATGACGTTGAGGCGTCTTCTGTCGGTCGTCTGCCTGGGGTTGCTGTTCATGTTGTCGGGATGCGAGAGGGAAGTCTCGAGCCCGGAACTGCCTCGGGTCGGCGTGCTACAAGTACAACCCACTGACTTCGCTGCCAGGGTCACCCTGACCGGCGACGTGCAGGCACGGGTGCAAACCGATTTGTCGTTCCGTGTGGGCGGCAAGATCATTTCACGCAGCGTCGATGTGGGCGATCACGTCAAGGCCAACCAGGTACTGGCGCGGCTCGACCCCAAAGACTTGCAGAACAACGTCGACTCGGCCAAGGCTGAAGTGTTCGCCGCCCAGGCGCGTGTGACACAGACGGCCGCCGCCTTCGTGCGCCAGCAAAAACTGTTGCCCAAAGGCTATACCAGCCAGAGCGAGTACGACTCTGCCGAAGCGGCGCTGCGCAGCAACCAGAGCGCGCTCAAGGCCGCTCAGGCACAGCTGGCCAATGCCCGGGAGCAGTTGAGCTATACCGCGCTGGTGTCCGAGGCCGATGGCGTGATCACCGAGCGCCAGGCCGAAGTCGGCCAGGTGGTGCAGGCGACCATGCCGATCTTCGGCCTGGCCCGCGATGGCGACCGCGACGCGGTGTTCAATGTCTATGAATCGCTGCTGGTGGCACCGCCAAGCGATGCCGGAGTGGTCGTCAGCCTGCTCGATGACCCCAAGGTTCAGGCCCAGGGTTTTGTCCGCGAAATCACCCCGACGGTGTCGGCGCAGAGCGGCACGGTGCAGGTCAAGGTGGCCTTGCGCAACGTGCCGCCGGGCATGCAATTGGGCTCGCCGGTCACCGCCACGGCCAATGCTCAGGGGCGACCGAGCATCGAGTTACCTTGGGCGGCACTGACCAAGGCCTTGCATGAGCCGGCAGTGTGGGTGGTGGGCGAGGGCGACAAGGTCGAGCTGCGCAAAGTGCAGGTCACGCGCTACCTCACCGGCAAGGTCGTCGTCGCCCAAGGCATCAAAGGTGGCGAAACGGTTGTGGTCAGCGGTGGTCAGCTCTTGCATCCGGGCATGCAGGTTGAAAAAGTCGATGCTCAGGATGGAGGCGCCGCGCCATGAAACGTCTAATGCTGATAGGCGCGGCAGGGCTGTTGTTGAGCGCCTGTGGCAGTGAAGAACAGCAACCTGAAGCCGTGCGCCCTGTGCTGTCGACCCTGGTCGAGGCGCAGGCGCAGTCGCAGCTGGGCCGCTTCGCCGGCGCCATCCAGGCGCGTTTTGAAAGTACCCTGGGTTTTCGCGTCTCCGGGCGCATCGCCCGGCGTTGGCTGGATGTCGGCGCCCAGGTGAAACCCGGCGATACCTTGGCCACCCTTGACCCGACCGACCAGCAGAACCAGCTGCGCGTGGCCGAGGGCGACCTCGCCAGGGTTCAGGCGCAGTGGATCAACGCCCAGGCCAACGCACGTCGTCAGCAGCAGTTGTATGACCGCGGCGTTGGCGCCCAGGCCCAGCTGGATATTGCCCAGACCGACCTGAAAACCACCGGTGCCAGCCTGGAGCAGGCGCGCTCGGCGGTCAGCCAGGCTCGCGATCAGCTCGACTACAGCACCCTGCGCAGCGACCATGCGGCCGTGATCACCGCCTGGCAGGCCGAAGCCGGGCAGACCGTCACGGCCGGGCAGGCCGTGGTCACCCTGGCCCGACCAGACGTCAAGGAAGCGGTCATCGACTTGCCCATAAACATTGCCGAAGCATTGACCAAGGACCTTACGTTCACCGTTGCCTCGCAGTTGGATACCAGCATCAACACCACCGCCACCCTGCGCGAGCTGGAGCCCCAGGCCGACGCTGCCACGCGCACCCGGCGTGCCCGGCTGACCCTGGCCAGCACCCCGGACGCGTTCCACCTGGGCACGGCGATCAGCGTGACCCTGACCTCTGCGATCACCCCGCGCAGTGAACTGCCCTTGAGCGCGCTGCTTGAGCGTGATGGCAAAACCCAGGTCTGGGTGATCGACCCTCAACAGAAAACAGTCGCCACCCGTGACGTCACGTTGACCGAACGCACCGGCGACAGCTTCATGTTGAGCGCCGGCGTACAACCCGGCGAGCGCGTGGTTACCGCTGGCGTGAACAGCCTCAAGCCCGGCCAGAAAGTTACCTTCGACGAGGACGCGCAATGAAAGGAAGCTTCAACCTGTCCGAATGGGCGCTGCGCCACCAGTCCTTCGTCTGGTACCTGATGTTCGTCGGTTTGCTGATGGGGATTTTTTCCTATTTCAACCTGGGCCGTGAGGAAGACCCGTCGTTCACCATCAAGACCATGGTGATCCAGACCCGCTGGCCGGGTGCGACGCAGGACGAGACCCTTTACCAGGTCACCGACCGCATCGAGAAGAAGCTCGAAGAGCTCGACTCCCTCGACTACACCAAAAGCTACACACGCCCCGGCGAGTCCACCGTCTACGTCTACCTGCGCGACACCACCAAGGCCGCCGACATCCCGGACATCTGGTATCAGGTGCGCAAGAAGATCCAGGACATTCGCGGCGAATTCCCCCAAGGCATCCAGGGGCCGGGCTTCAACGACGAATTCGGCGACGTGTTTGGCTCCATCTACGCCTTTACCGCCGATGGCCTGACCCTGCGCCAGTTGCGCGACTATGTGGAGCAGGCCCGGGCCGAGGTGCGTGAAGTACCCAATATCGGCAAGATCGAACTGGTCGGCACCCAGGACGAAGTGCTGTACCTGAAGTTCTCGACCCGCAAGCTGGCGGCCCTGGGCATCGACCAGCGCCAAGTCATGCAGGCGCTGCAGCAACAGAACGCGGTGACCCCGGCCGGGGTGATCGAAGCCGGGCCAGAGCGCATCTCGGTACGTACTACCGGGCAGTTCGCCTCCGAGAAAGACCTGCAAACCGTCAACCTGCGGATCAATGACCGCTTCTTCCGCCTGGCCGATATCGCCGATATCGAGCGCGGCTATGTCGACCCGCCTTCGCCGATGTTCCGCTACAACGGCCAGACTGCCATTGGCCTGGCGATCGGCATGAAGGCCGGCGGCAACATTCAAGTGTTCGGCGCTGCGCTGAAGCAGAAGATGGACAGCATCGTCAGCGACCTGCCAGTGGGCGTGGGTGTGCACACCGTGTCCGACCAGTCGGTGGTGGTCAAGGACGCGGTGGGCGGCTTTACCAGCGCCTTGTTCGAGGCGGTGGTGATCGTGCTGGCGGTGAGCTTCGTCAGCCTGGGCGTGCGCGCCGGGCTGGTGGTGGCCTGCTCGATCCCGCTGGTGCTGGCCATGGTCTTTGTGTTCATGGAATACAGCGGCATCACCATGCAGCGGATCTCGCTGGGTGCGCTGATCATCGCCCTGGGGCTGCTGGTGGACGATGCGATGATTACCGTCGAGGTGATGGTCACACGGCTGGAAATGGGCGAGAGCAAGGAGCAGGCGGCCACCTTCGCCTACACCTCGACGGCATTCCCCATGCTCACCGGCACCTTGGTGACCGTGGCCGGCTTCGTGCCGATCGGCCTCAATGCCAGTTCTGCCGGCGAGTACACCTATACCCTGTTCGCAGTGATCGCCGTGGCACTGATCGTGTCCTGGGTGGTGGCGGTGTTCTTTGCGCCGGTGCTGGGCGTGCACATTCTCAAGATTGACAAGCTCAAGGCCCACGACGCCGAGCCTGGCCGGTTAGGGCGGGCGTTCGAAGGCGGTTTGCTGTGGTGTATGCGCAACAGATGGCTGACCATCATCGGCACCATCGTATTGTTCGTCCTGGCGTTGTTCTGCATGCGCTTTGTGCAAAACCAGTTCTTCCCGTCGTCCGATCGCCCGGAAATCCTCGTCGATCTCAACTTGCCGCAAAACGCCTCGATCGAGGAGACGCGCAAGGTGGTCGACCGCCTGGAGGCAAGAATCAAGGACGACCCGGACCTGGTGCGCTGGAGCACCTATATCGGCCAGGGCGCAATCCGCTTCTACCTGCCCCTGGACCAGCAGCTGCAGAACCCGTACTACGCCCAGCTGGTCATCGTCAGCAAAGGCTTCGAGGAGCGTGCAGGCATGATGGCGCGCCTGCAGAAACTGCTGCATGAAGAGTTCGTCGGCATCGGCACCAACGTGCAGTCGCTGGAGATGGGCCCGCCGGTGGGCCGGCCGATCCAGTACCGCGTCAGCGGCAAGGACATCGACCAGGTGCGCAAGCATGCGATCGACCTGGCCACGCTGCTCGATGCCAACGAGCACATCGGCGAGATGATCTACGACTGGAACGAGCCCGGTAAGGTGCTGCGGATCGAAATCGCCCAGGACAAGGCACGCCAGCTGGGGCTGTCGTCCGAAGACGTGGCGAACGTGATGAACAGCATCGTCAGCGGCGCACCGGTGACCGAGGTCAACGACAATATCTACCTGGTGGACGTGGTCGCCCGTGCCGTGGACAGCGAGCGGGGTTCGCCGGACACACTGCAGAACCTGCAGATCGTCACCCCAAGTGGCACCTCGATACCGCTGCTGGCCTTCGCCACCGTGCGCTACGAACTGGAGCAGCCGCTGGTGTGGCGCCGTGACCGCAAGCCGACCATCACCATCAAGGCCTCGGTCAACGGCGACATCCAGCCCACCGACCTGGTGGCCCAACTGAAGCCGAAGATCGATGAGTTCGCCAGCCAGTTGCCGGTCGGCTACGAAGTGGCCACGGGCGGTACGGTGGAGGAGAGCAGCAAAGCCCAAGGCCCGATCGCCAAGGTCATCCCGCTGATGCTGTTCCTCATGGCGACCTTCCTGATGATCCAGCTGCACAGCGTGCAGAAGCTGTTCCTGGTGGTCAGCGTGGCGCCGCTGGGGCTGATCGGTGTGGTGCTGGCGCTGGTGCCGACCGGCACGCCGATGGGCTTTGTGGCGATTCTCGGGATTCTCGCCCTGGCCGGCATCATCATTCGCAACTCGGTGATCCTGGTGACCCAGATCGACGAGTTCGAAGCGCAGGGGTTCTCGCCATGGGATGCGGTGGTGGAGGCCACCAACCATCGGCGGCGGCCGATCCTGTTGACTGCGGCGGCAGCCAGCCTGGGCATGATTCCGATAGCCCGAGAGGTGTTCTGGGGGCCGATGGCCTACGCCATGATCGGCGGCATCATCGTCGCGACGTTGCTGACCTTGCTGTTCCTGCCGGCCCTGTATGTGGCCTGGTACAAGATCCGCGAGCCGCAAAAACAAAACTGAAGCGCGTCATCGAACCCTGTGGGCGCGGCTAAAGCCGCGACCACAGGGTTTTTTAAAATGGTTATATAAAAATTCTTAAACAGTATTTTTAAGAATATCCGCGCCTCACTATTATTGCCCTCAAGCCAGGCGCAACCCCCCCTTCAAACCTCTGCCCGGCACCCTCACTGCAAGGAGAACGAGCATGAGTGCATCGCTGCGTAGCATCGACGGTCAGGACGAAGCCACCATTCTGCGTGAGATCCAGAGCGCCTTGCGCGATCTGCGCTTCGGTGCGGTGGAGATTACCGTGCACAACGCTCAGGTCGTCCAGATCGAGCGCAAGGAGAAGTTCCGCCTGCAACAGCCCGGCAGCAAGTCCGGCTGATCGCGCCACACCTTCCAAAAATTAGAAAAATGCCAATCGGGAGCTTCACCATGTCCATCCGCCGTTATGCGCTCGCCGCCCTGGCCAGTGCTGTTTTTGCCGGTTCCGCAATCGCCAAGGACTACGAACTGCTGAACGTGTCCTATGACCCGACCCGTGAGTTATACCAACAGTACAACGCCGAATTCATCAAGCACTGGCAGCAGTCCCACCCGGACGACAAGGTGAAGATCCAGCAATCCCACGGTGGCTCGGGCAAGCAGGGCCGTGCCGTGATCGATGGCCTGCGCGCCGACGTGGTGACCCTGGCCCTGGCCGGCGACATCGACGAAATCGCCAAGCTCGGCAAGACCCTGCCGGACAACTGGCAGACCCGCCTGCCGGACGCCAGCACCCCGTACACCTCGACCATCGTGTTCCTGGTGCGCAAGGGCAACCCGAAAGGCATCAAGGACTGGGGCGATCTGATCAAAAAAGACGTTTCGGTCATCACCCCGAACCCGAAAACCTCCGGCGGCGCACGCTGGAACTTCCTTGCCGCCTGGGCCTACGGCCTGAAGACCGGTGGTAGCGAAGACAAGGCCAAGGCCTATGTGCAAGAGCTGTTCAAGCACGTGCCAGTGCTGGATACCGGCGCCCGTGGCTCGACCATCACCTTCGTCAACAACGGCCAGGGCGACGTCCTGCTGGCCTGGGAAAACGAAGCCTTCCTGGCGCTGAAGGAAGACGGTGGCGCCGACAAGTTCGAAATCGTCGTGCCTTCGCTGTCGATCCTGGCCGAGCCACCGGTGGCCGTGGTCGACAAGAACGCCGAGAAGAAGGGCAATACCGCAATTGCCACCGAATACCTCAAGCACCTGTACAGCCCGGCTGGCCAGAAGATTGCCGCCGAGAACTTCTACCGCCCACGTGACGAGAAGGTCGCTGCCGAATTCGGCAAGCAATTCCCGAAACTGGACCTGGTAACCATCGACAAGGACTTCGGTGGCTGGAAAACTGCGCAACCGAAGTTCTTCAACGACGGCGGTGTGTTCGACCAGATCTATCAGGCCCAGTAATTCTGCGCCTGCGGGAGCAACACCCTTCAGTAGCCTGCACGGGCCCGGCTTAACCGCCGGGCTTCGTGCGTTCAACCAGGGATATTTATGTCACGTCGTATTTCCCCCGTCATACCCGGCTTCGGGCTGACGCTGGGCTACACCTTGGTGTACCTCAGCCTGATTGTGCTGATACCGCTGGCCGCGATGTTCGTGCATGCCGCGCAGCTGACCTGGGAGCAGTTCTGGACCATCATCAGCGCGCCGCGGGTGATCGCCGCGCTCAAGCTGAGTTTCGGCACCGCCCTGTTCGCCGCCATCATCAATGGCGTGATCGGCACCCTGCTGGCCTGGGTGCTGGTGCGCTACACCTTCCCCGGGCGCAAGATCATCGACGCGATGATCGACCTGCCATTCGCCCTGCCGACTGCCGTTGCCGGTATCGCCCTGACTGCCCTGTACGCGCCGGCGGGCTGGGTTGGCCAGTTCGCCACTGACCTGGGCTTCAAGATTGCCTACACGCCGCTGGGCATCACCCTGGCGCTCACCTTCGTCACGCTGCCATTCGTGGTGCGCACGGTGCAGCCGGTACTGGCCGACATCCCGCGTGAAGTGGAAGAGGCCGCCGCCTGCCTGGGCGCGAAACCGCTACAGGTGTTCCGCCATATACTGGCGCCAGCACTGCTGCCCGCCTGGCTGACCGGTTTTGCCCTGGCCTTCGCCCGCGGGGTGGGTGAGTATGGTTCGGTGATCTTCATTGCCGGCAACATGCCGATGAAGACCGAGATCCTGCCGCTGCTGATCATGGTCAAGCTCGACCAGTACGACTACACCGGCGCAACCGCCATCGGCGTGTTGATGCTGGTGGTTTCCTTCATTCTGCTGCTGCTGATCAACCTGCTGCAGCGCCGTATCGAAACCCCTTGAAGGAGGCCGGCTATGTCTAGTTCATCCCTGAGCGCTACTGCCGCCGCCAATGCTGCCCGGCGTGGTAGCGCCACCTCGCGGCGTATTCTGATCGGCCTTGGCTGGCTGGTGTTCGCGCTGTTCCTGCTGCTGCCGCTGGTGATCGTGGTGTCGCAGGCTTTGAAGAACGGGTTTGGCACCTTCTTCGAAGCGATTTTCGAGCCTGATGCGCTGTCTGCGCTCAGGCTGACCTTGCTGGCGGTGGCCATTTCGGTACCGCTGAACCTGGTGTTCGGCGTCAGCGCCGCGTGGTGCGTAAGCAAGTACACCTTCCGCGGCAAGAGCGTGCTGGTCACCCTGATCGACCTGCCGTTCTCGGTGTCGCCGGTGATCGCCGGCCTGGTCTACGTGCTGATGTTCGGTGCCCAAGGCTTCTTCGGGCCATGGCTGCAGGACCACGATATCCAGATCGTTTTTGCCTTACCGGGCATCGTGCTGGCCACCATCTTCGTCACCGTGCCGTTCGTGGCCCGTGAACTGATCCCGCTGATGCAGGAGCAGGGCACCCAGGAAGAAGAGGCCGCGCGCCTGCTCGGTGCCAATGGCTGGCAGATGTTCTGGCACGTGACCCTGCCGAACATCAAGTGGGGCCTGATCTACGGCGTGGTGCTGTGTACCGCGCGAGCCATGGGTGAGTTCGGCGCGGTGTCGGTGGTGTCGGGCCATATCCGCGGCGTCACCAACACCTTGCCGCTGCACGTGGAGATCCTCTACAACGAGTACAACCACGTTGCGGCCTTCAGCGTGGCCAGCCTGTTGCTGATCCTGGCGCTCTTCATCCTGCTGCTCAAGCAGTGGAGCGAGAACCGTATTAACCGCCTGCGCCACAGCGCTGCGGAGGAATAATTCATGTCGATCGAAGTTCGTAACGTCAGCAAGCGCTTCAACAGCTTCCAGGCCCTGGACAACATCAACCTGGATATCCACAGCGGTGAGCTGGTGGCCTTGCTCGGCCCGTCCGGCTGCGGCAAGACCACTCTGCTGCGCATCATCGCCGGGCTGGAAACGCCGGATGACGGCAGCATCGTGTTCCACGGCGAGGATGTGTCTGGCCACGACGTGCGTGATCGCAACGTCGGGTTCGTGTTCCAGCATTACGCGCTGTTCCGCCACATGAGCGTGTTCGACAACGTCGCTTTTGGCCTGCGCATGAAGCCCAAGGGCGAGCGCCCGAGCGAGAGCAAAATTGCCGAGAAAGTGCATGAGCTGCTGAACATGGTGCAGCTCGACTGGCTCTCCGACCGTTACCCCGAGCAGCTTTCCGGTGGCCAGCGCCAGCGTATCGCCCTGGCTCGCGCCTTGGCGGTGGAGCCCAAGGTGCTGTTGCTCGATGAGCCGTTCGGTGCCCTGGATGCCAAGGTGCGTAAAGAGCTGCGCCGCTGGCTGGCGCGCCTGCACGAGGACATCAACCTCACCTCGGTGTTCGTGACCCATGACCAGGAAGAGGCCATGGAAGTAGCGGACCGCATCGTGGTGATGAACAAGGGCGTGATCGAGCAGATCGGTTCGCCGGGTGAAGTGTACGAGCAGCCGGCCAACGACTTCGTTTATCACTTCCTGGGTGACTCCAACCGCCTGGCCTTGAGCGAAGGGAACCATGTGCTGTTCCGCCCCCACGAGGTGTCGCTGTCGCGGCATGAGACCGAGGGGCATCACGCCGCCGAGGTGCGCGACATTCGCCCGCTGGGCGCGACGACCCGGGTGACCTTGAAGGTGGAAGGGCAGAGCGAGCTGATCGAAGCTGAGGTGGTCAAGGACCACGATAGCCTGACGGGCCTGGCGCGGGGGGAGACGCTGTTCTTCAGGCCGAAGGTCTGGCAGAAGGTGGCGGATATCTGAGCCGCTTCAAAATAAAAACCCGGGCATGGTCCCTGATGCTGTTCACTTAAGTTCGCCGGGGGCCGCTCTGCGGCCCTTTCGCGGCACAAGGCCGCTTGTACATTTGTTGCGGGCCAATTATTCCTGAGGCATTGGCGCGCGGCCCCCTTTGGCGCCCGCCTCGATATCGCGTCGTACAAACAAGGCGGTCGCGTACGCAGGGACAGGCGTGATTGGCCCGAAACAAATGGAGCGAGCTAGCTCGCGATGCGCCGCCCGCGCGGCGCTCGGTTTACGCATCACCGCAACCCCTGAACCAGGCACCACGACGCCATCACACATCCCCATCTCAGCCGCTCTGCAAATGAATTTAAGTTATTAATAAATAGCTTCTTATTCCTTTACGAATATGACTGCCTCCCTATACTGGTCTCCAAGCACGCAAACTCACTGGAGGCGTCCCCATGCGCAATGAGCCTATTCGTTACCTGATTGTGCCGGGCTGGCAAGGATCGCCAGACAACCATTGGCAGAGTCACTGGCAGCGCACCCTGCCCAACAGCGCCCGGGTAGAGCAGCACGACTGGCTGACCCCGCAACGGCGTGATTGGGTGCAGGCCCTGGAGCAGGCGATTACCGCCGAACGCTCGCCGGTGATCCTCATCGCCCACAGCCTGGGCTGCATCACCGTCGCCCACTGGGCCGCCGAGGCCAGCCCGGCGTTGCTGCGCCAAGTGCGTGGCGCGCTGCTGGTGGCGCCTGCGGATGTCGAACGGCCGACCTGCGCGCCGGCCCTGCGCAACTTCGCGCCGATCCCGATGCAGGCGCTGCCGTTCCCAAGCCAGGTGGTCAGCTCCGACAACGACCCGGCAGTGAGCGTGCCGCGTGCACTGCACCTGGCCCAGGCCTGGGGTGCTGAAGCGGGGTTGCTGACCAATGCCGGGCACATCAACGTCAAGTCCGGCCACGAGCGTTGGGAACAAGGCTTCGCCTACCTGTATCGCCTGCAGAGCCGGGTCGAGCAGCGCGCACTGCGCCGCGCCTGATCGCCCCTACTGATTACCGTTAGCCTGACGCCCGGCCATCGAAGGCCTGGGGCGGGAGTTCGTCATGACCTTTCAAAACCCGTTTGGCCAGCCGCTGCTGACCTTCCCCGAGCTGGACAAGAGCCCGCTGAGCATTCGTGCCAAGGCCCTGGTGTTCATCGACCCCCGTTCGCAACAGCTTCGCCAAGACCTCGAACGCCTGGCGCCACTGCCCTTGCCTGTGCTGATTCGTGGCGAGACCGGCACCGGCAAGGAGTTGCTGGCACGGCAGATTCATCGCGCCAGTGACCGCAGCGGGCTGTTCGTGTCGGTCAGTTGCGCGGCCATCAGCCCGACCTACGCCGACGCCGAATTGTTCGGCTATAGCGCTGGTGCCCACAGCGGCACTGCCAGCAGCCGCGCCGGGTGGTTCGGTTCGGCCAACGGCGGCACCCTGTACCTGGACGAGATAGCCGACTTGCCGCTGGAGATCCAAGGCAAGCTGCTGGCCGCGCTGGAAAACCGCGAAGTGACCCGCGTCGGCGCGCAGCAGCCTCAGCCTGTGGATGTGCGCCTGGTGGCGGCGACCAGCATCGACCTGGCGCGGGTGGTGAAGGCTGGCAGGTTCAATGAGCGCCTGTACCAATACCTGCGCGAGGGCGCGCTGGAACTGCCCCCCTTACGCGAGCGCCGTGGCGATATTCTGCCGTTGGCCGAGTACTTTGTGGGTATCTACACCGCCCGCCTGCAACGCTCGGTGCCGCTGATCAGCGACGCGGCCCAGCAGGTGCTGGAAACCCATGCCTGGCCCGGCAACACCCGCGAGCTGGAGAACGTCATCCACTTCGCCCTGCTGGTGAATGACAGCGAAGAGATCCAGCCGGAGGACCTCGACCTGCCCAACCCTGCGCGTTAGACAGCGCTCATATGCAAAGGCGGTGATGGCAGTTTGTTTTTGGAATAAGCAGCTAATTAAAAGATATTGTTACGGTATAAGAAATCTCGGTATTGTCCGCTTCACGCCCACCCCACACGGGGCAGGGCACCCGACTTCGCCATCGCCGATGGCCCAGATTCAGAACAAGGACCACCATGAAGAAGACCCTGCTGACCACTGCCCTGGCCGCCGCCCTGTCGCTCGCTGGCCTGGCCAATGCCGCCGAAAAACTGGTGGTGGCTGCTACCCCGGTGCCGCATGCCGAGATTCTCGAGCTGATCAAGCCGACCCTGGCCAAGGAAGGCGTGGACCTGCAGATCAAAGTCTTCACCGACTACGTGCAGCCCAACGTGCAGGTTGACCAGAAGCGTCTGGACGCCAACTACTTCCAGACCCTGCCGTACCTGCAGAACTTCAACGAGGGCAAAGGCACTCACCTGGAAACCGTGGTCGGCGTGCACGTCGAACCGTTCGGTGGCTACTCGAAGAAGGTAAAGAGCCTGAGCGAGTTGAAGGAAGGCGCTACTGTTGCCATCCCTAACGAGGGCAGCAACAGCGGCCGTGCCCTGCTGCTGCTGCAGAAGGCTGGCTTGATCACGCTGAAAGATCCGAAAAATGCCTTGGCCACCCCGAAAGACATCGCCACGAACCCGAAGAATCTGAAATTCCGCGAGCTGGAATCGGCCATGCTGCCGCGTGTGCTGGATCAGGTTGACCTGGACATGATCAACACCAACTACGCCCTGGAAGCCGGCTTGAACCCGGCCAAGGATGCGCTGGTGATCGAAGGCGCCGATTCGCCGTACGTGAACTTCCTGGTAGCCCGCCCGGACAACAAGGACAGCGACGCCATCCAGAAGCTGGCCAAGGCCCTGACCAGCCCGGAAGTGAAGGAATTCATCGCCAAGAAATACAGCGGTGCGGTACTGCCGGCGTTCTGATCCGGTTGTAGCCCTCCCGCACGGTCCAGGTACTGCACAAACCTGTGTTCCAGTGCCCATCCTGTGGGAACGGGCTTGCCCCGCGAATGGGCTGCGCAGCAGCCCTTACTCAGCCGGCAGCAATCTCAAAGTGCTCTGCGCCGGAATCACTCCCATTTGTGCCTTCTGATACTGCCCCTCGATATAACCCTTGGCCTGATCCGCATAATGCCGATCAAACGGCACGCCACTTTGCCCAACCGGGGTGCTCGTCAATGCCTGCCCTGCATCGGCAAAGTCGATCAGCCTTCGCGTCGAAGGCCCATAAGTCACCGGCCATGGCGCCGGCCCGATCTTCGCCGACAGATTGTTGGGCACCTCATGCGTGCCTGGCGCGGCAAACGGGCCGACGTTGAACAGCAGGTTCAGCGGCTTTTTCACGCCGAGCGGATGGTTATGGGT
Organism: Pseudomonas sp. SWRI77; assembly: GCF_014269105.1. Taxonomy (NCBI): domain Bacteria; kingdom Pseudomonadati; phylum Pseudomonadota; class Gammaproteobacteria; order Pseudomonadales; family Pseudomonadaceae; genus Pseudomonas; species Pseudomonas sp. SWRI77. Next base: position 117,839 of record NZ_JABWRV010000012.1, read on the forward strand.
CAAGGTATGGGCCTTGCCCCATTGCCAACTGGCCGGGTCGCTGCCCAGGGTATCGCGCAGGTGCTTCAAGCTCTTCTGCCAGGCGATGCGCACGATTGCCGCGCGGTCGGTACGTTCGTTGGCACCTCGGGTGCTCCACCAGGGCGACGCGGCATCGGCTGCCAGGCGGGGCAGGGCGGCATCGATGGCGCGGGTGCTGATCAGCACCGGGAACCAGGTGTCGCCCAGTTCGTCATGCAGGGCAGCGAATGCCAGTTCATAGAGAAACTGGTTGAACAGCGTCGCGCTGGTCGAGTCCAGCGGGTAGTCACCGCCCCAGGCGGCCAGTTGCTCGACCAGCTCTTTTTCCTCGTCGCCCTCGGCCACCGCGCGCAGCGTCGCCAGCAACGGGGCAAGGGTGCGCGGGCCATAATCGCTGGTGGTGTCCAGCTGCAAGGCCTGGCTGTTCTGGGTGTCCCATTTCACGTCAGGGGTGGCCAGGTGGCGGTCGAGCTGGCGGCCGCGGTCCGGCAAGTTGTAGTAGCCCGGGACGGGCACTGCCGAGGGCGGCTGATAGTTGGCCGAAACGATGTAGCCGCGTGCCGGGTTCTCTTGCTGCGGGTTGGCACTGAAGGGGTAGAAACCGAGCTTGTCCGCCTGCGGGCCGGCGCCATCGAGGATGAATGTCGGGTTGACGCCTTGCGGGCGGATCGGCAGTTGTGCCGCTGCCCACCAGCCGATATCGCCACGGGCATTGGCCCAGACGAAGTTCAGCCCAGGCGCCTGAACCTTGGCGGCGGCCTCGCGCATCTTGCCCAGGGTGTCGGCACGGTTGAGCTGGTAGAACCCGTCGAGAATCGGGTTTTCGGTTTCAAGAAAAGCCCACCACATGGCCACCGGCGTGGTCCCGGCGCTTGCGCCCAGCACCTCGTTGACGATCGGGCCGTGGGGCGAGCGGCGCAGGCTGATGGTGACCGGAGCCTCGCCTTTGACGGCGATGGTCTGTTCAGTCTTTTCCAGTGTTTGCCATGTGCCGTCGATCATCACCTGGTCGCTGTTGGCGGGGTTGGTCCGTTCGGCGATCAGGTCGACGTCATCGTTCTGGAACATGGTCAGGCTCCAGCCGAAGTCGCGGTTGTGCCCGAGCAGTGCGAAGGGGTTCAGGGCCTGGAAGTAGCCGTAGAGGTTGAACCCAGGCGCCGACAGTTCGGCCTCGTACCACACCGCCGGCACTGCGAAACTGATGTGCGGGTCACCGGCCAGCAGGGGCTTGCCGCTGCGGGTACGGCTGCCGGAAACGGCCCAGGCGTTGCTGCCTTCGAACTGCGGGATACCGGCGTCGTTCAGGGCGTCATGGCTGAGCCGGGCAAGTGCCTCCAGGCTGCGCCAGTCGGCGGCGGCCAAGGGGCTAGCCAAGGCACCCTCGGGCTGCCAGTCGAGGTCGAAGATCTTCAGGTACTGCGGACCAAGCTGGTCGCGGATGTAGGTCAGTGCCGGCTCGGTACGGAACGCGGCGGCGAAACTGTAGGCCAGGTAGCCGGCGATGCTGAGGGTGTCTTCGGCAGTGAACGGACGTGGGGTAATGCCCAGCAGGTCGAATTCGATTGGCTTGGGGCGGCTGGCCTGCCAGCTGTCGATGCCTTCAAGGTAGGCTTGCAAGGCCTGCCAGGCGGGCGATTGACGGTCCAGCCGCTGCACCATCAGTGCCGCCTGATCGCGGATGCGCAGGCTGCGGAACAGGGTATCGGTGGGCAGCAGTTTGTCGCCAAGCACCTCGGCCAGCTCGCCTCGGGCCAGGCGGCGCATGATCTCCATCTGGAACAACCGGTCCTGGGCATGCACGTAGCCCAAGGCGCGGTACAGGTCCTGTTCGTTCTGCGCCTGCAGGTGCGGCACGCCGCGCGCGTCATAGCGCACACTGACCGGCGCCTGCAGGCCGGCGATCAGCACCTCGCCCTCGCGTTGTGGCAGCTTGCCGTGCACGTACCAGTAACCGGCGCCAGCGGCCACGGCGATCACCACGGCCAACAGGGTCAGGCTGCGCTTCATCGAGACTCCTTGTGCATTCGAACGGAAACTGTGGTCCGATCATCGACGGATTCGCGAACAGAGCATAGCCCTCGAAAGGAGTTTCCATGTCCCTCAGCGAAAAACAGAAAATGCTCAGCGGCCAGCTCTACCACGCTGGCTGCCCCGAGCTGCAGGCTGAGCAGATTGCCAACAAGCACTGGATGCATCGCTACAACAACAGCTTCGAACTGCTCAACGACGCACGTCACAGCCTGCTGGCCGAGCACTTTGGCCAAGCCGGCGAAGGCACGGTGATCCGCCCGCCGTTCTATTGCGACTATGGCTACAACATCAACGTTGGCAGCAATACGTTCATGAACTTCAACTGTGTGATCCTCGATGTGCTGCCGGTGCACATCGGCGACGATTGCCAGATTGGCCCGGCGGTGCAGATCTACACCGCCGACCACCCATTGGACCCTGAGCTGCGCCGCACCGGCCTTGAAAGCGGTCGGCCGGTGACCCTTGGCAACAATGTGTGGATTGGTGGCGGGGCGATCATCCTGCCGGGGGTGACCCTTGGCGACAACGCGGTGGTCGGCGCGGGCAGCGTGGTGACGCGCGATGTGCCCGCGGGTGCGGTGGTGGTGGGTAACCCGGCGCGGGTGCGTCAGGCGCCCCAAGGGCAGTAGCAACCCACCGCCAGGGTGTTGGAGGCGGTCACTGGGCGGCCGTCGAGCAACGCCTTGATAATCGGCTCGATGAAGCTGTTGCTGGCGTTGCACACCGCGCCCTCGCTGTAGGGGCCGAAGTAAGCCAGGTGGCCTTGCCGGTCCCAGATGGCCACGGCCGGGGAGGCGGGCAGGTGTTCGCTGCCAGGAAGGCTGGCGAGGGGCTTGAGGGTAGTGAGGTTCGCCGGTAGCTGGCCGTGGCTGCCGGGCTTTTGCAACACATGGAAGGTGACGCCCTGGCCTGTGAACTGGCTGACCAGGTCGCCCAGGTGTTGCTGGTTACCGACATTGCACGGGCAGGCCGGGTCCCAGAAGTGCACGACGCGGATCGGCCCGGGGCCGGCCAGTTCAGGGGGCAGTTGCAGTTGGCTGCCCTCGAACAGGGTGGTCTGGTTGTCGAACGGGCGCAGGTAGCGGGCCTGGAAGGCGTCGTAGGCCAGCCACAGGGTGAGGATGCAGAGCAACAGGGCAAGCAGTTTGATGGCGCGAGTATTCATGAGGGTGTCCGCGGGCCTTTGTAGGAGCGGCCTTGCGTCGCGAACGGGGTGCGGAGCAGCCCCAGGATTTCAGCTTCGCCGCCGACATTGCCGGGGCTGCTCCGCACCCCGTTCGCGACGCAAGGCTGCTCCTACAAGGACCGATGCCAGGCATTGGTAAGTGACCAAGCTTGCCACGTTGAGGCTCAGAGCTGAATATCACAGATCAATACTCGCTTCGCTCTGGATGTACCCAATGCCCGCTGCCTTACTCCCCGACCTGCTGCGCGCCAGCCTAGCGCCCTTGACCGATCGCCAGCCGTTGTCGGCGCAGGGTCGGGATTACCAGCATTTCTACGGCCTGGATCTGCCTGTACAGCGCTGGCTGGGTGGCTTCCAGGCGGCCGGGTTCGATGTGGTCGGGCAAGTCTGGCTACCACCGCAGCCGGTGGCCACCGTATTCCTGCTGCATGGCTATTACGACCACATGGGTCTCTATCGGCATGTGATCGAGTGGGCGCTGGGCCAGGGCTACGCGGTGATCAGCTGCGACTTGCCCGGGCATGGCCTATCCAGTGGTGAGCGGGCCAGTATCAGTGACTTCTCGCTGTATCAGCAGGTGCTCGATACCCTGTTCGAGCAAGCACGCAGGCTGGACCTGCCGCGCCCTTGGCACCTGTGCGGGCAGAGTACGGGTGGCGCCATCGTGGTCGACCACCTGTTGCACCGGGGCGAGCAAAGCCCGGCCGACGGACAGGTGATTCTGCTTGCGCCGCTGGTGCGGCCCAGTGCCTGGCGGTGGTCGAAGTTCAGCTACTGCGTGCTGCGCCATTTCGTCAACGGCATCGAACGGCGGTTCAGTGAGAACACCAATGACCCGGCATTCCTGACGTTCCTGGAGGCCGACCCGCTGCAACCGCGCCGCCTCCCGACCGCATGGGTCGGTGCAATGATCGCCTGGGTCAAGCGCATAGAAGCGGCGCCACGCAGCACGCGGCGGCCCTTGATCGTACAGGGTGAGGCGGATGGCACGGTAGACTGGCCCTACAACCTCGAAGTGCTCAAGGCCAAGTTCACCGAGCCGCAGATCCTGATGCTGCCCGACGCGCGGCACCACCTGGCCAATGAACTGCCCGGCATTCGCCAGCGTTACTTCGCCTTCATCGACCAGCGCCTGGGCTGATCACTTGAGGTCGGCAGCGCTCTGGCCCACCGCCAGCCCCGCTCGCACCGCCGCCAGTGCCGCCTGGTAATACGCCTTGCCTTCGGTCGATTCGGCGAAGGTGGCGAACGCTTCAAGCTCGGCGTCGGACAAGTCGCGGTAGACGTACAGCAAGGTATTGTTGAGGTCTTCGCCGATCTGGTTCATCAGCCGTTGGCGCTGGCCGTCGAGCAGGCCCTGGGCCTGGCCGCCGCCGAACAGGCCGGGGATCATCGAGCTGAGGCTGTCGGCGGCGACGCCGGCAATCGCCAGGCTGACTTCGGCACCCGCCTCGCGGGCTGGCAGCGCCCGGGCCAGGTGGCCGATGAGCAGCAAACGGTCGTCGCTGGCCTGGATCTTCGGCAGGCCTTTGGCATGCTTGGCCAATTGGTCCTTGCGCGTGGCCTGCAGTTCGGCGGCCACCACCTTGCGGCCCAGCGGCGACTGGAAGAAGGCCAGCGCGGGTGCGGGGTTGTTCAGGGTGGCACGCAGTTGCGCCTGGGCACGACGGTCCACGGCCTGGGCCTGGAAGCGCTGATTGCTGTTGTTGACCAGCGCTTGGTAGACCGCAGGCGGCAGGCTGTTGCGATAGCGTTCCTGGGCGGCGCTCAGGGCATCGTTGAAGTGGGCGCGCTGGTCGGGCCAGCCGGCGGCCTTGTACAGTTGATCCAGGTTGTCTGCCCAGACAGGCATGGCGCAGATCATCAGCAGAATCAGGGAAAACAGACGGCGCATTCAGGACTCCTGTCGGCAGGCTGCCATTGTCCTTGTCCCAGCGTCGGTTTGTCGAGATACCTGCGCGCTTCTCAGCCAAGTGGCGCTGTGCGAGTGCAGGGCTAATGGATATGATGCGCGCCATGCACACCTCCCCTGAACACCCGATGCTTGCGGCCGTCGTCGACGATCTGGCCACCCATGGCTGGTCCCAGCAGGCGCTCTTTCTGCCTGCCGACCTGGTGCGCGCGCTGGCGGCCGAGTGCCGACGCCGTGATGCCGAAGGCGAACTCAACCCGGCTGGGGTCGGGCGCGGGGCTTCACAGGAGGTACGCGAAGCGATCCGCGGCGACCAGATCCAGTGGATCGACCCCGGCCAGGCCGCCGCCTGCGACCAGTACCTGGCAGCCATGGACCAGCTACGCCTGGCCATCAACCAGGGGCTGTTTCTCGGCCTGGAAGACTTCGAATGCCATTTCGCCCTGTACCCACCAGGGGCGTTCTACCGCCGTCACCTGGATCGCTTCCGTGACGATGACCGGCGCATGGTCTCGGCGGTGTTCTACCTGAACGAGGGTTGGCAGCCGCAGGATGGCGGCCAGTTACGCATGTTCCTGGCCAATGGTGTCGAGCACGATGTGCAGCCTGTGGCCGGCTGCCTGGTGGTGTTTCTGGCGGGCGATGTGCCCCATGAGGTATTGCCGGCCGGGCGTGAGCGACTGTCGTTGACCGGCTGGTTCCGCAGGCGTGGCAATGACCCGTTCTGAGCTGCCGAAGGTACTGGTCAGCGCTTGCCTGCTGGGGCAGCCGGTGCGCTATGACGGCCGCGCCAGTGGCCACCCGGGCCTATTGCAGCTCTGGCAGGGCGAAGGGCGGGTGGTGCCGTTGTGCCCGGAAGTGGCCGGCGGCCTGCCGACCCCGCGCCCGCCTGCGGAGATCCCCGGCGGACAGGGCGGCGAGGTGCTCGACGGCCAGGCACAGGTGTTGACGGTAACCGGTGAGGACGTCAGCGACGCCTTCCTGGCGGGTGCTCAACTGGCATTGGCGCTGGTGCGCCGGCACGGGATTCGGGTCGCGGTGCTCAAGTCCGGCAGCCCCTCGTGTGGTAATCGCCTGACCTACGATGGCACCTTCAGTGGGGTGAAAGTGCCGGGGGAAGGGGTGACCACGGCCTTGCTGCGGCGCGAGGGGGTGCTGGTGTTCAGTGAGCTGGAGCTGGATGAAGCGCAGCAGGCACTGGCGAACGTGTAGGCGCGGTCACTGGCCTGCGGCCGTCTCCTGCACACCCTTGAACCACTTCTGCTCAAGCTCCGCCGTGCGCCCGCTGTCCTTGAGGCGCTGCAAGGCGTTGTTCACCGCGCTCTCGAATGCCGGGTTGTCCTTCTGGAACGGGATGACCAGCTTTTTCTCGCCAAAAGGCTGGCTCAGGTCGAACGGTGTATCGGCTTTGGGCGCGTTGTCCAACGGGGTCAGGGTGATGTCGTACTTGCCACTTTCGACACCTGGCAGCACTTCGGCCGCAGGCGTTTCGATGAACTCGGCACGCAGGTCCAGTTGGTTGGCCAACGCTTGGCCGAAGTCGATTTCAAAGCCCGTCAGGTGGTCGTTTTCTTTGAACGCATACGGCGAGTTGTCGGCCTGCACGGCAATGCGCAGTTCGCCCCGGTCGGCGATTTCGTCGATCAGCTCGGCTTGAGCCAATGGCGTGATCAGTACTGCCAGCAGTACACCTATGGTCGAACGCATGTAATGCCCCTTTATCCTTTGGCAAATGAATAACTTTCGCCACGACTTTCTTCCTCGTCGTGGTCGAGCGCAGCCTATGACCTTGAAGCCTTGGCGAGGTTTAACCCTAACTGAAATATTTCTCTTTGTGGGCTATGGTGAACTACCGCCGCCGATCGTTTGCAGGTGGCGGTCAATAAGTGAATCACAGGAGAAGTGAATGAACAGCCTATTTTCGCGTGCTGCCGTAGCCGGTCTGCTGATGGGGGCCTCGGTGTTCGCCAGTGCTGCGGATGCCCTGAAGAGCCAGGAGCCGCCCAAGGATGCCAAGGTCTTCATCGTTTCCCCCGCCGATGGCGCTACGGTCGACAAGACCTTCACCGTCAAGTTCGGCATCGAGGGCATGGGGCTAAAACCTGCGGGTGACCAGACCCCGCATACCGGGCATCACCATTTGCTGGTGGATGTCGACAAGCAGCCGGTGGCCGACATGCCGCTGCCAACCAGCCTGATGCCGGAGAACAACGCGCCGCTGCCGGCCGGCCCGCAAGTTCTGCACTTCGGCAAGGCACAGACCGAGGCGACCATTACCCTGACGCCGGGCAAGCACACCTTGCAGCTGGTGCTGGGTGACCAGTATCACGTGCCGTTCAAGCCGAGCGTTGAATCGAAGAAGGTCACGGTCACTGTGGAAGAGTGAAACAGGCCTGCGCAGCAGGCCCAGGATCCAAACGAAAAAGGGAGGCCACCAGGGCCTCCCTTTTTCATGATGCAGTGAAACTTAGAACAGTACGCGGGAGCGGATGGTGCCCTTGACGTGCTGCAGCTTCTCCTGCGCCAGGTCCGAGTATTCGGCGTCGACGTCGATTACCACGTAACCCACTTTCTCGTTGGTCTGCAGGAACTGACCGGAGATGTTGATGCCGTTCTCGGCGAAGACCTTGTTGATCTCGCTGAGCACGCCTGGGATGTTTTCGTGGATGTGCAGCAGGCGGTGTTTGCCTGGGTGCGCCGGCAGGGCAACTTCCGGGAAGTTGACCGAAGACACCGAAGTACCGTTGTCGCTGTACTTGACCAGCTTCTCGGCAACTTCCAGGCCGATGTTGGCCTGGGCCTCTGCGGTGGAACCACCGATGTGCGGGGTCAGGATCACGTTGTCCAGGCCGCGCAGCGGGCTTTCGAACTCTTCGTCGTTGGAGCGCGGCTCGACCGGGAATACGTCGATGGCGGCGCCGATCAGGTGCTTGTCCTTGATCGCGGCGGCCAGGTGATCCAGCTCGACCACGGTGCCGCGGGCGGCGTTGATCAGGATCGAACCCTTCTTCATCGCGCGGATTTCCTTCTCGCCGATCATCCACTGGGTGGATGGCAGCTCAGGCACGTGCAGCGACACGATATCGGCCAGGCCCAGCAGCTCGTGCAGGCTGGCGACCTGTACAGCGTTGCCCAGCGGCAGCTTGGTCAGCGGGTCGAAGAAGTAGACCTGCATGCCCAGGTTCTCGGCCAGGACCGACAGTTGGGTGCCGATCGAGCCGTAGCCGACGATGCCCAGCTTCTTGCCGCGGATCTCGAAGGAATTGGCCGCGCTCTTGATCCAGCCGCCACGGTGGCAGGAAGCGTTCTTCTCAGGGATGCCGCGCAGCAGCAGGATGGCTTCGGCCAGCACCAGCTCGGCCACCGAACGGGTGTTGGAGTACGGTGCGTTGAACACGGCGATACCGCGCTCGCGGGCCGCTTCCAGGTCGACCTGGTTGGTACCGATGCAGAAGCAGCCAACCGCGACCAGCTTCTTCGCACAGTCGAAGATCTCTTCGGTCAGTTGCGTGCGCGAACGGATGCCGATGAAGTGGGCATCGGCGATCTTTTCCTTCAGCTCGGCTTCCGGCAACGAACCAGTGAGGTATTCGATGTTGGTGTAGCCGGCAGCCTTGAGGGTATCGACCGCGTTCTGGTGCACACCTTCAAGAAGAAGGAACCGGATCTTGCTCTTGTCGAGAGAAGTCTTGCTCATCTGCGTAAACCTGTATCCCGGAGAAAAAATGGCGAGGGGTGATGCTAGGCGCGGCATCGGCCTTAGCATGAACAGCGGGAGGGCTATGCTAGCATACGCGACACAATCTGAGCTTATCCCGACAGGTGAAGAGTGCTCAGGGTGACTATGAATAAGTCGAGAGTTCCAGCGATGAACCACCCCGCTGTTATTGATGAACTGATGACCCTTGTCGACCCTGGCAAGGTCCTGACCGACGCGGCTTCCCTCGAAGCCTATGGCAAGGACTGGACCAAGCATTACCCGCCCGCGCCGACTGCCATTGTGTTGCCCAAGACTGTCGAGCAAGTGCAGGCGATTGTGCGCTGGGCCAATGCGCACAAGGTGGCCTTGGTGCCATCTGGCGGGCGCACCGGGCTTTCCGGTGGCGCGGTGGCCGCCAATGGTGAAGTCGTGGTCGCCTTCGACTACATGAACCAGATTCTCGATTTCAATGCCTTCGACCGCACCGTGGTCTGCCAGCCAGGGGTGATCACTCGGCAGCTGCAGGCCTATGCCGAAGAACAGGGCCTGTATTACCCGGTGGACTTCGCCTCCAGCGGCTCCAGCCAGATTGGCGGCAACATCGGTACCAATGCCGGCGGGATCAAGGTCATTCGTTACGGCATGACCCGCAACTGGGTGGCCGGGCTGAAAGTGGTCACCGGCAAGGGCGAGCTGCTGGAACTGAACAAAGACCTGATCAAGAACGCCACCGGCTACGACCTGCGCCAGCTGTTCATTGGCGCCGAGGGCACGCTGGGCTTCGTGGTCGAGGCGACCATGCGCCTGGACCGCGCCCCGCGCAACCTCACCGCGATGGTGCTGGGCACGCCGGACTTCGACTCGATCATGCCGGTGCTGCATGCCTTCCAGGGCAAGCTCGACCTGACCGCCTTCGAGTTCTTCTCCGACAAGGGCCTGGCCAAGATCATGGGCCGTGGCGACGTGCCGGCGCCGTTCGAGACCGATTGCCCGTTCTATGCGCTGCTGGAGTTCGAGGCCAGTACCGAGGAGGTCGCCAACGAAGCCTTGGCTACCTTCGAGCACTGCGTCGAGCAAGGCTGGGTGCTGGACGGGGTGATGAGCCAGAGCGAAACCCAGCTCAAAAACCTGTGGAAGCTGCGCGAGTACTTGTCCGATACCATCTCGCACTGGACACCGTACAAGAACGACATTTCCGTCACCGTGTCGAAAGTGCCCGCGTTCCTGCGTGATATCGACGCCATCGTCGCAGAGCATTACCCGGACTACGAAGTGGTTTGGTACGGCCATATCGGCGACGGCAACCTGCACCTGAACATCCTCAAACCCGACGCCATGAGCAAGGATGACTTCTTTGCCTCGTGCGCCAAGGTCAACAAGTGGGTGTTCGAAATCGTCCAGCGCTACAACGGCTCGATCTCCGCCGAGCATGGTGTGGGCATGACCAAGCGCGACTACCTGGGCTACAGCCGCTCGCCCGAAGAAATCGCCTGCATGAAGGCAATAAAGGCCGTCTTCGACCCTAACGGCATCATGAATCCGGGTAAGATCTTCGCACCCGTATAAAAAGCAGTATCCAGAGGAGTCGGCCATGAGTTACCAGCACCAGTACGTAGACGGCACGCGCATTCACTTCCCGATGGGCAAGGTGGTGTGCATCGGCCGCAACTATGCCGAGCATGCCAAGGAACTGGACAACCCCATCCCCAGCGAGCCGTTGCTGTTCATCAAGCCGGGTAGCTGCGTGGTGCCGCTGGAAGGTGGTTTCAAGATCCCGACCGACCGTGGTGCCGTGCACTACGAGGCCGAGATCGCCGTGCTGATTGGCAAGCCGCTGTCCACCCGGCCGACCGAAGAGGAGGTGCTCGACGCCATCTCCGGTTTCGCCCCGGCGCTCGACCTGACCCTGCGCGACGTGCAAGCCAAGCTCAAGGAAAAGGGCCTGCCGTGGGAGCTGAGCAAGAGCTTCGACGGCGCCTGCGTGCTGCCGCCGTTCGTTTCGGCGTCCAGTTTCGAGGACGTGACCGACATCCCGGTGCGCCTTACCCTCAATGGCGAAGTGGTGCAGGACGGCACCAGCGCGATGATGCTCAACCCGATCGTGCCGATCATCCAGCACATCGCTGCGCATTTCTCGCTGCAGGCCGGCGACGTGATTCTGACCGGTACACCCGCTGGCGTAGGCCCGTTCAATGTCGGTGATGAGCTGGTGCTGGAACTGCCAGGTGTCAGCCGCTTCGAAAGCCGGGTGCTCTAACCTGGCACCGCCTTGTGTAGGAGCGGCCTTGCGTCGCGAACGGGCCGCAAAGCGGCCCCTCGAGCTGGTGCTGGAACTGCCGGGTGTCAGCCGCTTCGAAAGCCGGGTGCTCTAACCTGGCACCGCCTTGTGTAGGAACGGCCTTGCGTCGCGAACGGGCCGCAAAGCGGCCCCCTCGATTTCAGCGTCGCCGCCAATATCCCGGGGCTGCTTCGCACCCCTTTCCGACCGGTCCGGCGCCCCGGCAAGGCCGCGCCTACACACACGCGGATGTAACCTGACGGGTTTTTACCGTTTTTTCACACGGCATCTGGATAATGCGCAAACCTTCGCCCATTCACCCAGGATAACTCTGCATGGCATTGCCTTCCGGCGCCCCCGTTTCTGCAAAGCCCAAGCGACGCTTCTACCTGCGCTGGCCCTTTGGCCTGGCAGTTGCTGCGGTCATCGGCTATGGCGTCGCCGTGGCCATGCACTGGGATGACCGCGCGGTGCTGTGGATCCAGGAAAGCTTTGAAAGCACGGCCGAGCAGAGCGAGAGCGTGTGGTTGCCGGCCTACCAGGTCGATATCGACGCCAAACCTCTGCCGGGCATGGACGATGACGAAGCCTCGGACATCGCCTTCAACCCGCAAACCCGCACCCTGTTCGCCGTCATGGGCAAGAACCCGTTCCTGGTCGAGCTGAGCCTGGACGGCAATGTGCTGCGCCAGATCCCGCTGCACGGCTGGAACAACCCGGAAGGGGTGGCGGTGATGGAGGGTGGGCACCTGGCGATCGTCGACGAGCGGCTGCACGACCTGACCGTGGTCAAGGTGGATGCGCACACCACAGCGCTCAACCACGGCGATTTCCCAAGCTACGACCTGGGCAAGTCGGTGAAGAGCAACAAGGGCTTCGAAGCTGTGGCCTGGGACCCTTTGCGCCAACGCCTGGTGATCGGCGAAGAGCGCCCGCCCAAGCTCTACACCTGGAGCACCGATGGCCGGAGCCCGCTCAAGGGCGACAAACAGCCGCTGCCCAGTGATGAACTCGACCTGCGCAACCTTTCGGCCCTTGGCGTGGACCCGCGTACCGGGCACCTGCTGGTGCTGTCGGCAGACTCCAACATGTTGCTGGAGCTGGATGAGCAGGGCCAGCAAGTGAGCTTCATGACCTTGCTGGGTGGTTTCAACGGCCTTGAAGACACCATTCCGCGTGCCGAAGGCGTGGCCATGGACGACAAGGGCAACCTGTACATGGTCAGCGAGCCGGCGCTTTTCTATCGTTTCAAGAAAAACTGACACGATCATCTGATTTTTCGGATGATGGCATTAAGCTTTAGTTCAGTTGTTCGTGGTTAGATTCGCCACCCCTTCGTCGAGTCTGCCTCAAATGCGTCGTTTTCTTCGCCTGTCACTGATCCCGGCCTTCATTGGCCTGCTCTTGCTCGGTTGGGCCGGGCAAGAGTTTCGCCTGTTCGAGCGGGGCTGGTTCAACCTCAAGACCTGGTGGCAGCCTGCCGAACAAGGCATTGGCCTGGACCGCTATCGGGTAGTGGTCGAGGCACAGCCTGTCGAGGGCCTGGATGACGACATTTCGGCCCTGACCTACGACCCCGACCGCAAGACCCTGTTCACCGTCACCAATGCACGCTCGGAGCTGATCGAGCTGTCGCTGGACGGCCGCATCCTGCGGCGGGTGCCGCTGACCGGCTTCGGCGACCCGGAAGCGGTGGAGTACGTGGGGCCCAACAGTTATGTGATCACCGATGAACGCCAGCAGCGGCTGATTCGCGTGCGCCTTGATGACGACACGCTGTTCCTCGATGCCGGTGATGCCGAGCAGTTGACCCTGGGCATTGGCCTGAACGGCAACAAGGGCTTCGAGGGGTTGGCTTACGACTCGGCCGGTAAGCGCTTGTTCGTGGCCAAGGAGCGTGACCCGATGCTGATCTACGAAGTGCATGGCTTCCCGCATGAAAACCCCGAGCAGCCTTATGCCGTGAATGTGGTGCAGGATCGCAAGCGTGATTCGCGTTTGTTCGTGCGGGATCTGTCCAGTTTGCAGTTCGATGAACGCAGCGGCCACCTGCTGGCGTTGTCGGATGAATCGCGGCTGGTGCTGGAGCTCGACGTGAAGGGCAGGCCGCTGAGCACCCTGTCGTTGCGCAAGGGTTACCAGGGGTTGAAGCAGACGGTGCCGCAGGCGGAAGGGATCGCCATGGACGAGGCGGGGACCATTTACCTGGTCAGTGAGCCGAACCTGTTCTATGTGTTCAAGCAGCCGGCAGATTGATTGGCCTTGAGGGCCGCTTCGCGGGGCAAAGCCCGCCCCACAGACGCCCCCGCTGGATTGAAAAGGCGGGGATCTATGGGCGCGGCGGTTCGGCGATCCGACTTGCCCCGCGAAGGAGGGGTTACTCGGCCTTCAGGCTCTGCACGCCTTCAGCGGTGCCCAGCAGCAGCAGGTCTGCCGGACGTGCCGCGAACAGGCCGTTGGTGACCACGCCGACGATCGCATTGATCTGCGCTTCCAGCTCGACCGGGTTGGTGATCTGCAGGTTGTACACATCCAGGATCACGTTGCCGTTGTCGGTCAGCACGCCTTCACGGTACACCGGGTCACCGCCCAGTTTGACCAGCTGGCGCGCCACGTGGCTGCGGGCCATCGGGATCACTTCGACCGGCAGCGGGAAGGCGCCCAGCACCGGCACCAGCTTGCTGGCATCGGCGATGCAAATGAAGGTCTTGGCCACGGCCGCGACGATCTTCTCGCGGGTCAGGGCCGCGCCACCGCCTTTGATCAGGTTCAGGTGCGCGTCGCTCTCGTCGGCACCGTCGACATAGAACTCCAGCTCGCTGACGCTGTTCAGCTCGTAGACCGGGATGCCATGGCCCTTCAGACGCTGGGCAGTGGCCTCGGAGCTGGCGACCGCGCCATCGAAGGCGGTCTTGTGCTGAGCCAGGGCGTCGATGAAGAAGTTGGCGGTCGAACCGGTACCGACGCCGACAACGCTCTTTTCATCCAGCTTGGGCAGAATGAAGTCGACAGCGGCCTGGGCGACGGCCTGTTTGAGTTGGTCCTGGGTCATGCGGGCTCCGAGAGGGGCGGGGGAGGTTTCAAAGGGGCTTAGTATAACGGCTTGCGCGGCTTTGCTGTGGTCGCCCGACGTAGCGCTGGGGTAGACTCGCAGCCCTTGTCCTGCGGCCAGTGATGCTTTCCCGATGCTCGAACAGTACGTCAAGAAGATCCTCACCTCGCGCGTCTACGACGTCGCTGTCGAAACCCCGCTGCAAAGCGCCGGGCAGCTGAGCAAGCGCCTGGGCAACCAGATTTTGCTCAAGCGTGAAGACCTGCAGCCGGTGTTCTCGTTCAAGATCCGTGGGGCGTACAACAAGCTGGCGCAATTGAGCCCGGAAGAGCTGGCCCGCGGTGTGGTCACCGCTTCGGCCGGCAACCATGCCCAGGGCCTGGCCCTGGCGGCCCGCCAGCTGGGTATCAAGGCCACGATCGTGATGCCCAAGACCACCCCGGAGATCAAGATCGAAGGCGTGCGTTCGCGTGGCGGCAAGGTGGTGCTGCATGGCGACTCGTTCCCCGAGGCGCTGGCCTACTCGCTGAAGCTGGTCGACGAAAAGGGCTTCGTCTATATCCACCCTTATGATGACCCGCACACCATCGCCGGCCAGGGCACCGTGGCCATGGAAATCCTGCGTCAGCACCCAGGCCGGCTGGACGCGATCTTCGTGCCGGTCGGTGGCGGCGGCCTGATCGCCGGTATCGCTGCCTACGTGAAGTACCTGCGCCCGGAAATCAAGGTGATCGGCGTCGAGCCGGACGACTCCAACTGCTTGCAGGCCGCCATGGCTGCGGGCGAGCGCGTGGTGCTGCCGCAGGTCGGGCTGTTCGCCGACGGTGTGGCGGTGGCGCAGATCGGCCAGCACACGTTCGATATTTGCCGCCTGCACGTGGATGAGGTGGTTACCGTCAGTACTGACGAGATCTGCGCAGCAATCAAGGATATCTACGACGATACCCGCTCGATCACCGAGCCTGCCGGGGCGCTGGGTGTTGCCGGCATCAAGAAGTATGTCGAGCTGTACGGCGTGACCGGCCAGACCCTGGTCGCCATCGATTCGGGCGCCAACGTGAACTTCGATCGCCTGCGCCATGTGGCCGAGCGGGCCGAACTGGGCGAGAAGCGCGAGGCGATTATCGCCGTCACCATCCCCGAGCGCCCTGGCAGCTTCAAGGCCTTCTGCGAAGCGATCGGCAAACGCCAGATCACCGAATTCAACTACCGCAAGCACACCTCCGACGAGGCGCATATCTTCGTCGGCGTGCAGACCCACCCGGACAACGACCCGCGCGCGGTGCTGGTGCAGCAGTTGATCGAGCAGGGCTTCCCGGTCACCGACCTGACCGACAACGAACTGGCCAAGCTGCACATCCGGCACATGGTCGGTGGCCATTCGGCCGGTGCCAGTGATGAGATCGTGCTGCGCTTCGAGTTCCCGGAGCGTCCGGGTGCGTTGTTCAACTTCCTCAACAAACTGGGCGGGCGCTGGAATATCTCGATGTTCCACTACCGTAACCACGGCGCGGCCGACGGGCGTGTGGTGGCGGGGCTGCAGGTGCCAGAGGACGAGCGCCACCTGGTGCCGGCGGCCTTGGCGAAAATCGGCTACCCGTATTGGGACGAGACCGAGAACCCGGCTTACCGGCTGTTTCTGGGCTGAGCGGCTAAGCTGGGGCTGACGGCCTGCACAAGGACAATCGAAACATGGAACACCTGACCACACTCAAAACCTTGCACATCCTCGCCACCGCGCTGCTGCTTCTGGGCGCGCTGGGCCTGGCGACCTGGACGGTTCGCGCCCGCAGGCTGGGCGATGGCGAGGCTTACGGCAAATTGCTGCGGCGGCCGCTGGTGTTTGTCTGGCTGGTCATGGGCCTGTGCCTGGTGAGCATGCCGTTCACGGGCTGGTGGCTGGTGCACCTGGTGGGCTGGCCGCTGGGGCAGACCTGGGTGCTGGCCTCCAGCGTCATCTATACCTTCGGGGCATTGGCGGTGTGGTGGCTGATGGTGCGCTTGAATCGGCTGCGTAAGGCTGAGGTGGTGGGGTTGCGGTTTACCTTGGCCTTGGCGGTGTTCAGCGGGGTGTGCTTCCTGTCGATTGCCGGACTGATGGGCGCCAAGCCTGTCTGAACCTGCCGGCCGCTTCGCAGGTATCCGCCAAGCGGCCGACACAGAAAACATCAATCCCTCAGCGAAATTACCGGCCACCCGCGCTGCTGCGCCTCCGCCTGCAGGTTAGGGTCCGGGTCCACCGCCACCGGGTGAGTCACCTGCTGCAGCAACGGCAAGTCATTCATCGAATCGCTATAGAAATAGCTGTCTGCCAGGTCATAGTCGTTTTCCAGCATCCAGCGCTGCAACCTCGTCACCTTCCCTTCACGGAAACACGGTATATCGGTACTGCGCCCGGTAAAGCGGCCATCACGGGTTTCGCATTCGGTCGCCAGCAGGGTGCGCACGCCCAGGCGGCGGGCAATCGGCGCGGTCACGAAACGGTTGGTGGCAGTGATGATTACCAGTTTGTCGCCCGCTTCGCGGTGCTGCTGCAGCAATGCCAGGGCCTTGGGCAGGATGATCGGCTCGATGCAGTCGCGCATGAAATCGCGGTGCCACGCGTCGAGCTGGGCCGTAGGCGTTGCCGCGAGAATCTCCATGGAAAAGGCCAGGTAGGCCTGCAGGTCCAGGGTGCCGTGCAGGTAGTCCTGGTAGAAGGCATCGTTGCGTTGTTTGTAGGCAACCGGGTCGAGAATGCCGCGCTCGCACAGATAGTCACCCCAGGCATGGTCGCTGTCGCCACCGAGGAGGGTATTGTCCAGGTCGAATAAAGCCAGGCGCATCGCGTTCACTCGCATCAGCCACAGGGTAGGCCCGCAGAATACGGAGTTTTCACCTCGCTGCACATAAGCTTGGCGGGCGCGTTGCTGCGCTCGCAGGCTTTGTGGAACAATGCGGTGACATGCGTTTGCGAGGTTGCTGCCGTGATCGACCCGGATGGTTTTCGCCCCAATGTCGGGATCATTCTCACGAATGATGCCGGGCAGGTGCTATGGGCTCGACGGATCAACCAGGATGCCTGGCAATTCCCCCAGGGTGGTATCAACCCTGACGAGACGCCGGAAGATGCCCTGTACCGCGAGCTGAACGAAGAAGTTGGCCTTGAACGCGATGATGTGGAAATTCTTGCCTGCACCCGCGGCTGGTTGCGTTATCGTTTACCCCAGCGTCTGGTGCGTACGCACAGCCAGCCGCTGTGCATCGGCCAGAAACAGAAGTGGTTTCTGCTGCGTCTGGTCAGCAATGAACAAAGGGTACGGATGGACCTGACGGGCAAGCCGGAGTTCGACGGCTGGCGCTGGGTCAGCTATTGGTACCCGCTGGGCCAGGTTGTGACATTCAAGCGCGAGGTCTACCGTCGCGCCCTGAAAGAGCTAGCACCGCGTCTGCTGACGCGCGACTGACGACGGAGTTCGACCCCGAGCCATGCTCAATACGCTGCGCAAGATCGTCCAGGAAGTGAACTCCGCCAAAGATCTCAAGACGGCGTTGGGGATCATTGTCTTGCGCGTCAAGGAGGCCATGGGCAGCCAGGTCTGCTCGGTCTATCTGCTCGACCCGGAAACCAACCGCTTCGTGCTGATGGCCTCCGAGGGCCTGAACAAGCGTTCGATCGGCAAGGTCAGCATGGCCCCCAACGAGGGCCTGGTCGGCCTGGTCGGTACCCGGGAAGAGCCGCTGAACCTGGAAAACGCCGCCGATCACCCGCGTTATCGCTACTTTGCCGAAACCGGTGAAGAAAAATTCGCCTCCTTCCTGGGTGCGCCGATCATTCACCACCGTCGTGTGGTTGGGGTATTGGTCATCCAGCAGAAGGAGCGCCGCCAGTTCGATGAGGGCGAAGAAGCCTTCCTGGTCACCATGAGCGCCCAGCTCGCCGGGGTTATCGCCCATGCCGAGGCGACTGGCTCGATTCGTGGCCTGGGCCGCCAGGGCAAGGGCATCCAGGAAGCTCGCTTCGTCGGTGTGCCGGGCTCGCCAGGCGCTGCCGTGGGGCGTGCGGTGGTGATGCTGCCGCCTGCCGACCTCGAAGTGGTGCCGGACAAGACCGTCGAAGACATCGACGCTGAACTCAAGCTGTTCCAGAACGCCCTTGAAGGCGTGCGCGCCGACATGCGCAAGCTGTCGGCAAAGCTGGCCACCCAGCTGCGCCCCGAAGAGCGCGCCTTGTTCGACGTGTACCTGATGATGCTCGAGGACGCCGCCCTGGGTGGCGAAGTGACCGAGGTCATCAAGACCGGCCAGTGGGCCCAGGGCGCGTTGCGCCAGGTGGTCGGCGAGCACGTCAACCGCTTCGAACTGATGGACGACGACTACCTGCGTGAGCGGGCTTCGGACGTCAAGGACCTTGGCCGCCGACTGCTGGCCTACCTGCAGGAGGCACGCTCGCAGTCGCTGGTGTACGCCGACAACACCATCCTGGTCAGCGAAGAACTGACCCCGGCGATGCTCGGCGAAGTGCCTGAAGGCAAGCTGGTCGGCCTGGTTTCGGTACTGGGCTCGGGCAACTCCCACGTCGCTATCCTGGCCCGTGCCATGGGTATCCCCACGGTGATGGGCCTGGTCGACCTGCCGTATTCGAAGGTCGACGGCATCGAGCTGATCGTCGACGGTTACAAGGGTGAGGTGTTCACCAACCCCAGCGACGTGCTGCGCAAGCAGTACAGCGAAGTGGTCGAGGAGGAGCGCCAGCTGGCGCAGGGCCTGGATGCACTGCGTGAGCTGCCTTGCATCACCCCCGACGGCCACCGTATGCCGCTGTGGGTCAACACCGGCCTGCTGGCCGACGTCGCACGTGCCCAGCAGCGCGGCGCCGAAGGGGTAGGCCTGTACCGCACCGAAGTGCCGTTCATGATCAACCAGCGCTTCCCCAGCGAGAAAGAGCAGCTGGCGATCTACCGTGAGCAACTGGCGGCCTTTCACCCGCTGCCGGTGACCATGCGTACCCTGGATATCGGCGGGGACAAGGCGCTGTCGTACTTCCCGATCAAGGAAGAAAACCCCTTCCTGGGTTGGCGCGGCATCCGCGTCACCCTCGACCACCCGGAAATCTTCCTGGTCCAGACCCGCGCGATGCTCAAGGCCAGCGAAGGCCTGAACAACCTGCGTATCCTGCTGCCAATGATTTCCGGCATCCATGAGCTGGAAGAAGCCCTGCACCTGATTCACCGCGCCTGGGGCGAGGTGCGTGACGAAGGCACCGATGTGCCGATGCCACCGGTTGGGGTGATGGTCGAAATCCCCGCGGCGGTGTACCAGACCAAGGAGCTGGCGCGGCAGGTCGACTTCCTGTCGGTCGGTTCCAACGACCTGACCCAATACCTGCTGGCAGTCGACCGTAACAACCCACGGGTCGCCGACCTGTACGACTACCTGCACCCGGCGGTGCTGCAGGCGCTCAATACCGTGGTGCGCGATGCCCACGGCGAGGGCAAGCCGGTGAGCATCTGCGGTGAGATGGCCGGTGACCCGGCGGCGGCGGTACTGTTGATGGCCATGGGCTTCGACAGCCTGTCGATGAACGCCACCAACCTGCCCAAGGTGAAGTGGATGCTGCGCCAGATCAACATGAGCAAGGCCAAGGAACTGCTGACCGATGCCATGAGCCATGACAACCCGCAGGTTATCCACAGCTCGTTGCAGCTGGCGTTGAAGAACCTTGGGCTGGCGCGGATGATCGGGCCTGGGGCCAACAAGACCCTCTGATACCTGCCCCGCGAAGGGGCCGGTACTGCCGAAACACTTCTATCAGACCATTACCTCAACGTCCCCCAAATGCCCCCCAAACGGCCCGAAACTGCGTTCAATAAGCCGTCTTTCACCCTGATCATCCACGATCAGCACCGTACTGGCCCGCGTTCCATAATTCTGGCTGGCAATAAACACACTCGACAGCAGCTTCTCGGTCGCTACCCCCACGCCAGTCTCCGGCAGCTCAGCCTCAGGCGCCGTCTCGCCATCGGCCAGCAACGCCAGCAAACGCTGCGGGTCAGCTGAGCCCAGCAACCGTTCCAGGCCGTCGCGCGCCTTGACCAGCTTGGGCCACGGCGTATCCAGCCCGGCATTGGAAAGCCCGTATACCCCAGCCTCCAGCAAACGCGGCGCCGCGTCTCGAGCGTGCAGATACCCCAACTGCGTACCATCGCCCACCAGCAGGTTGAACCCCGAATACTGGCTGCTGCGGCTGGCCACCTGGTCCAGATACGCTTCAACGCCAAGCTCACCCTGCAGAAACGCCGCCACCAGCTCCCCACGGGAACGCACGCCAAGCGCCTGCCCAGGGTCGCGAATGTTGGTCAGCGCAGCGAAGCGCCCCTGCGGCCCCACGCCGAGCCACGTGCCGCCGGCCTCCAGGTCACGCCCGGCATACACCCCAGGCGCATCCTCCCAGGCCGCCAGGGCCTGCGTGGGGCGGGCATAGAACTCGTCGCGGTTGGCCGCCACGATCAGCGGCAGGGCATGCCCCGGCCGCCAGGCGAATACGATCAGGCACATCGGTTGGGCCTCTGTGTTTTGTGCCACTGTACCCACTGCGGCGGTGCTGATCCATCCTGTCACGAAGTTCACTAGAGCCTCGAGCCCGGCTTCCGTTACCATGCCGGATTGATTTGCTCAGGGGCAACGAATGGAGTTCGTACTCTATCTGCTGTTAGGCGCATGCGCTGGCGTGCTGGCCGGGCTGTTCGGCGTGGGCGGTGGCATCATCATCGTGCCGGTACTGGTGTTCAGCTTCACCTTGCAGGGCTTCGACCCTTCGGTATTGACCCACCTGGCAGTCGGCACTTCGTTGGCAACCATCATTTTCACCTCGATCAATGCGGTGCTCGAGCACCATCGCCGTGGAGCGGTGCAATGGCCGATCTTCGCCTGGATGACCGTGGGCATCCTGCTCGGCGCCGGGGTCGGCGCCAAGACCGCATCCTTGATCCAGGGCCCGCTGCTGCAGAAGATCATCGGTGTGTTCGCCCTGATCATCGCCGCGCAAATGGCCCTGGACCTCAAGCCCAAGGCCAGCCGCGGCATCCCTGGCAAGCCCGCGCTGACCGCAGCAGGCGGGGTGATTGGCTGGGCTTCGGCGATCTTCGGTATCGGTGGCGGCTCGTTGACCGTGCCGTTCCTGACCTGGCGCAGCCTGCCCATGCAGCAGGCGGTGGCAACGTCCTCGGCCTGTGGCCTGCCGATTGCCCTGGCCAGTGCCCTGAGTTTCATGTGGCTGGGCTGGCACGAACAGCACCTGCCGGCGCACAGCCTGGGCTACGTGTACCTGCCAGCGCTGCTCGGCATTGCCGTGACCAGTATGTTTTTCGCCCGCTTCGGCGCGCGCCTGGCGCACAAGCTGTCGCCACGCCTGCTCAAGCGTCTGTTCGCCGCGTTGCTGTTCTGCGTCGGCCTCAGCTTTTTGATTTAGCTCGCTGATTTGAAACTAGAGGAATATCCATGCTGCCTTACCCGCAGATAGACCCCGTGGCCGTGGCCCTCGGGCCACTGAAAATCCACTGGTACGGCCTGATGTACCTGGTCGGTATTGGCGGCGCCTGGCTGCTCGCCTCGCGTCGGCTGAACCGCTTCGACCCCACCTGGTCCCGTGAAAAGCTGTCCGACCTGGTGTTCTGGTTGTCGATGGGGGTGATCGTCGGCGGTCGCCTGGGCTACGTGCTGTTCTATGACCTGCACGCCTACCTGGCCAACCCGACGCTGATTTTCGAGGTGTGGAAGGGTGGCATGTCGTTCCATGGCGGCTTCATCGGCGTGATGCTGGCGGCGTTGTGGTTCGGCAAGCGCAACAACAAGACCTTCTTCGAGCTGATGGACTTCGTTGCGCCGATGGTACCGATCGGCCTGGGCGCCGGGCGTATCGGCAACTTCATCAATGCCGAGCTGTGGGGCAAGGCCACCGACGTGCCGTGGGCAATGGTGTTCCCGCCGTTCAGCGACCCAGAGCAACTGCCACGCCACCCGTCGCAGTTGTACCAGTTCGCCCTGGAAGGCGTGGCACTGTTCCTGATTCTCTGGCTGTATTCGCGTAAGCCGCGGCCAACCATGGCGGTCTCCGGGATGTTCGCGCTGTTCTACGGCATCTTCCGCTTCATCGTCGAATTCGTCCGGGTACCCGATGCCCAGCTGGGCTACATCGCCTGGGGCTGGCTGACCATGGGTCAGATACTCTGCATCCCGATGATTCTGGCCGGCCTCGGATTGATCTGGTGGGCTTATAATCGCAAACCCACGGCGACACCCGCCATCTGATTCCCGACGGCAGGGGCGATCCCTCTGCCGTTCTTGCTACAGGTAAGCCATGAAACAGTATCTTGACCTGGTCCGTGACGTCATCGAAAACGGCACCCTGCAGGAAAACCGCACCGGCATCCGCACCATCAGCCTGCCGGGCGCCATGCTGCGCTTCGACCTGCAGAAGGGCTTTCCGGCCATCACCACGCGCAAGCTGGCGTTCAAGTCGGCCATCGGCGAGATGGTCGGTTTTCTGCGTGGCGTGAAGAACGCCGGTGAATTCCGCGACCTGGGCTGCAAGGTCTGGGACCAGAACGCCAACGAAAACGCCCAGTGGCTGGCCAACCCGTTCCGCCAGGGGCATGACGACCTGGGTGAGATCTACGGCGTTCAGTGGCGCCAGTGGCCGGGCTACAAGCGTGTACCGCTGAGCAACCCGGCGGCCATCGAAATGGCTGAAAAGCAGGGGTTCCGCAAGATTGCCCAGGACGAGGAAGACGGCCAGGCCTTTGTCATCCTGTACAAGGCCATCGACCAGGTGCGCCAGTGCCTGGACACCATCGCCAACGACCCGGGCAGCCGGCGCATCCTGTTCCACGGCTGGAACTGCGCCCAGCTGGATGAAATGGCCCTGCCGCCGTGCCACCTGCTGTACCAGTTCCACCCGAATGCCGAGACTCGGGAAATTTCCCTGACCCTGTACATTCGCTCCAACGACCTGGGCCTGGGCACGCCGTTCAACCTCACCGAGGGCGCGGCTTTGCTGTCGCTGTTCGGCCGCCTGACCGGCTACACGCCGCGCTGGTTCACGTATTTCATTGGCGATGCCCATGTGTATGAGAACCACCTGGACATGCTCAACGAACAGCTCAAACGCGAGCCGCTGCAAGCGCCGAAGCTGGTGATCAGCGACCGCGTGCCAGCGTTTGCCGAGACCGGCAAGTATGAGCCGCAGTGGCTGGAGCAGATCGAGCCGAGTGATTTCAGCCTGGAAGGGTATGAGCACCATGCGCCGATGACGGCGCCGATGGCGGTTTAACCTTCGCAATTGCTGGGGCGCAAAGCGCCCCCAGCATGCTCAATGCCCGTGGCTTCGCCCCACATGCGAATGCTCACCTTCCGGCACCGATACCGCCCCATTCACCTCCAGTTGCTGCAAGATCGCGCACTCATTCCCTTGCGCATTGCACCGCTGCCGCAGTTCCACCAACTGCTCCTGCAACGCCACCAACCCATCGATCCGCGCCTGCACATGGGCGATATGCTCATCGATCAACGCATTGACGCTGCCGCACGACCCTTCAGGGCTGTCGCGCAGGCGTAGCAGGCTGCGGATCTCGTCCAGGGTCATGTCCAGGGTGCGGCAGTTGCGGATAAAGGTCAGCCGCTCGACGTGGGCTTGGGTGTAGAGCCGGTAATTGCCGTCGGTGCGCGCCGGCTCTGGCAACAGCTGCTCACGCTCGTAATAGCGGATGGTTTCCACGGCACAATCGGTGGCTTTTGCCAGTTCTCCAATCTTCATCGCGAAATCTCCAGCGGATGGCTTGACCCTATAGTGGCTACAGGGTGTTCACTTGGCAACAGGCTCACTTTAAGGATGACCCAATGAACCAGCCTGCCAGCCCCCACCACAAGCATGACCACCACGCCCACAGCTGCTGCGGTAGCGCCGCCGCCCCAGCGTTGGTGCAGTTGAGCGAAAAAGCCAGCGGCGACGCACAGCTCAGCCGCTTCCGTATCGAGGCCATGGACTGCCCCACCGAGCAAACGCTGATCCAGGACAAGCTGGGCAAGCTGGCGGGCATCGAGCAGTTGGAATTCAACCTGATCAACCGCGTACTTGGCGTGCGGCACACGCTGGGCGGCACCGTCGAGATCGAACGGGCCATCGACAGCCTGGGCATGAAGGCCGAACCCCTCATTGAAGGGGACGCGGCAACGGCCGCCAGCGCCTCGCCAAGCAAGACCCGCTGGTGGCCGCTGGGGCTGTCCGCTGTTGCCGCCATTGCCGCGGAAGTGGTGCATTTCACCGGGCTGGCGCCTGAGTGGCTGGTGGCCGCGCTGGCCTTGGCGGCGATCCTGGGTTGCGGCCTGGGCACCTACAAGAAGGGCTGGATCGCCCTGAAAAACCGCAACCTCAACATCAACGCCTTGATGAGCATTGCCGTGACCGGTGCGGTGCTGATCGGCCAGTGGCCGGAAGCGGCCATGGTGATGGTGCTGTTCACGGTCGCCGAGTTGATCGAGGCGCGCTCCCTGGACCGGGCCCGCAATGCCATCAGCGGCCTGATGCAGCTCACCCCCGACATGGCGACGGTACAGCAGGCCGATGGCCAGTGGCGTGAAGTGGAGGTGCGTGAGGTGGCCATCGGTGCCCAGGTGCGGGTACGGCCAGGTGAGCGCATCGGCTTGGACGGTGAAGTCACCAGCGGCCAATCCAGCGTCGATCAGGCGCCGATCACCGGTGAAAGCCTGCCTGTGGAAAAGGCCATGGGTGACAAGCTGTTCGCCGGCACCATCAACCAGGCCGGTGCCCTGGAGTACCGCGTAACTGCCGCCGCTGGGCAATCGACGCTGGCGCGCATCATCAAGGCCGTCGAGGAGGCCCAAGGCGCCCGTGCGCCCACCCAACGCTTCGTCGACCAGTTCTCGCGTATCTACACCCCGGTGGTCTTTGCCCTGGCCTTGGCCGTGGCGCTGATCCCGCCGCTGTTCCTGGCTGGCGCCTGGTTCGACTGGGTCTACCGTGCGCTGGTGCTGCTGGTGGTGGCCTGCCCGTGTGCACTGGTCATTTCTACCCCGGTTACCATCGTCAGTGGCCTGGCCGCAGCGGCGCGCAAGGGCATCCTGATCAAAGGCGGGGTTTACCTGGAGGGCGGGCGCAAGCTGGATTACCTGGCCCTCGACAAGACGGGCACCCTCACCCACGGCAAGCCGGTGCAGACCGACGCCAAGGTGCTGGAGCCTCTGTTCGAAGGCCGTGCCCAAGCCTTGGCTGCCAGCCTGGGTGAGCGTTCGGACCACCCGGTGTCGCGTGCCATTGCCCAGTTCGGCAGGGCACAAGGGCTGGCCTTGAGCGAGGTGGGCGATTTCGCCGCCCTGGCCGGGCGTGGTGTGCGCGGGGTGATCGAGGGCGAGGTCTACCACCTGGGTAATCACCGCCTGGTGGAGGAGCTGGGCCTGTGCTCGCCGGCGCTGGAGGCGCAGCTGGATGCACTGGAGCGTCAGGGCAAGACCGTGGTCTTGCTGCTCGACCGCAGCGGCCCGCTGGCCTTGTTCGCCGTGGCCGACACGGTCAAGCAAAGCAGTCGCCAGGCCATCGCCGAGCTGCATGAGCTGGGTATCAAGACGGTCATGCTGACCGGTGATAATCCCCATACCGCCGAGGCCATCGCCGCCCAGGTCGGCATCGATCGCGCCGAAGGCAACCTGTTGCCGGACGACAAGCTCAAGACCATCGAAGCGCTGTACAGCCAGGGCCATCGGGTGGGCATGGTCGGCGACGGTATCAACGATGCGCCGGCCCTGGCCCGTGCCGAAATCGGCTTTGCCATGGCCGCTGCTGGTACCGACACCGCCATCGAGACGGCCGATGTGGCGTTGATGGACGACGACTTGCGCAAAATCCCGGCCTTCGTCAGGCTGTCGCGCCAAAGTGCGGCGATTCTCAGGCAGAACATCATTCTGGCCCTGGGCATCAAGGCGATTTTCCTGGCGATCACCTTTGCCGGCATGGCCACCTTGTGGATGGCAGTGTTTGCCGACATGGGCGTGAGCCTGCTGGTGGTGTTCAACGGCTTGCGCCTTTTGCGCAAATAGAGGACGTGCATGCAGAGTTCCGAGCTCAAAGCCTTCTACATGGTGGCCCGCCTGGGCAGCATCACCCTGGCGGCGAAGAAGCTCGGGCTCAGCCAACCCACGGTGACCACGCAGATCCGCAACCTCGAAGCCCAGTACGCGGTGGAGCTGTTCTACCGTGGCGGGCGGCGCCTGGTGCTGAGCGAGGAGGGCGTGCGCCTGCTGCCGATGGTCAAGGCGCTGCTGCAGCAAGAGGCCGACATCGAGTTCGAACTGCGCAACAGTGGCCAGGCCCAGGGCAGCCTGCGCATCGCGGCCACCGCGCCTTACTACATTCTCGACCTGGTGAAGATCTTCCGTGAGCGCCTGCCCCAGGTGGATGTGACGGTGGAGATCGGCAACTCGCAGCAAGTGCTGGAAATGCTCGAAGACTACCGGGTCGATATCGCTGCCTCGTCGCAACTGCTGGAGGATGCACGCCTGGTGCGCCGCGTGCTCGGCACCGACCCGCTGGTGGTGGCGGTACACCGTAACCATCCGTTGGCCCATCGCCAGGCGGTGTCCATCGACGTGGTGGCCGGGCATTGCCTGTTGATGCGCGAGCAGGGCTCGACCACGCGCAAGCTGACCGAGCAGATGCTGCAGGAGGCGGGCGTCAAGGCTGCAACCTTGCTGGAAATCGGCAGCCGCGAGTCGATCCGTGAGGCGGTGTTGCGCAACATCGGCATCAGTGTGATCGCCCGGCATGAAGTGCCGCACAACCCCGAATTACGGGTGTTGGTGCTGGAGGGAGCGCCGCTGATGCATGAATACCTGTACTGCCTGAAGGAGCGGCGCCAGGCGCGTTTGCCTGCAGCGTTTCTGGGGGTTGCACAAGAAGTGGCCGGTTCACAGTTCTAGGTCAGTGGTGCAGATACAAAATCTGCCTATACCACTATCGCCAGCTTTTGCCTGAACGCCACAGAACCGTCGCACAGCCTTCCTAGCATGGCCCCATCTCTTCGATGAGGCCCTGCCATGAACAACGCCACCTCGGGCGCACAAATGAAAGTGCGCAATATCCACAAGCGCTTCGGCGCCTTCACGGCGCTTAACGATGTCTCCCTGGACATCGCCGCGGGCGAGCTGGTGTGCCTGCTCGGCCCATCCGGTTGCGGCAAGACCACGTTGTTGCGCTGCATCGCCGGCCTCGAACGCCAGGACCGCGGCGAGCTGTACATCGGTGAGCGCGACATCTCCGATCTGCCACCCCAGGCCCGGGACTACGGCATCCTGTTTCAGTCCTACGCGCTGTTTCCCAACCTCACCGTCGAAGCCAACATCGCCTACGGCCTGATGAGCAGTGGCCGTGAGCAAGCGCGCCAGCGGGTGGTTGAAATGCTCCAGCTGGTTGGCCTGTCCGGTAGCGAAAAAAAGTACCCCGGCCAGCTTTCTGGCGGCCAGCAGCAGCGTGTGGCCCTGGCGCGTGCCCTGGCGCCGGCGCCTTCGTTGTTGCTGCTGGATGAGCCGATGTCGGCGCTGGATGCGCGGGTTCGCGAGCACCTGTGCACCGAGCTGCGCCAACTGCAACGCCAGTTGGGTATCACCACCTTGATGGTCACCCACAACCAGGACGAGGCCATGCTGATGGCCGACCGCATCGCGGTGATGAACAACGGCCAGGTCGAGCAGTACGCCACGCCGCAGGAAATCTACGACCAGCCCGCCACGCCCTTTGTGGCCGAGTTCGTGGGCCAGGGTAACTGGCTGCCGTTTCAGCGCAGCAGTGACAACCAGGCCCAGGTCGGTGGCATGCGCATGCGCCTGACCCCCGGCTCGGCGCGAGCCAGCAGCGGCCGGCTGTTCTGCCGGCCGGAGGCGATCACCGTCAACCCGGTGGTGCACGAAGAAAACCTGTTTGCGGCCAAGGTCCGCGAGATCACGTTCCTCGGCAACCGCTGCCGCATGAGCTTCGAACTCAAAGACCTGCCCGGCCATGCATTGCTGGCCGAACTGGCCCCCGAGGCCATGCCGCGGCTGGGCTCGCAGGACATCTGGGTGGCGCTGCCACCGCAGAGCCTGCAGGTGTTTGCCTGAGATGGCCGCGCCAATGTCCCTGCCGCTGGCCCAGGCCAAGGCTGCGTCCGAACGTGGCGTCGCCCGCGGTGACCGATTGTTCGTCGTCGGTGGCAAGTGGTTGCTGCTGATGTTGCTGGTGCTGGCCGTGCTGATGCCGCTGCTGGCGATCTTCTGGCGCGGCTTCAGCGGTGAGGCTGGCCAGGGTGGCGGCCTGGCGGCAGCGCGTGAACTGTTCACCAGCGAGGGCTTCCACTGGCTGCTCGGCAATAGCCTGTCGGTAGCGCTCACCGTTGCCGCCATCGTGGTACCGCTGGCGTACCTGTTCGCCTACGCCTTGCAGCGCACCCTGATCCCGGCCAAGGGCCTGTGGCGGGGTATCTCGTTGCTGCCGCTGCTGGCGCCGTCGATGCTGCCGGCCATTGCGCTGGTCTACCTGTTCGGCAACCAGGGCCTGCTGCGCGGGCTGCTGAGCGACAACATCTACGGCTTCTGGGGGATCGTGCTGGGCGAGGCCATCTACACCTTCCCGCATGCGCTGATGATTCTGCTGTCAGCCCTGTCGCTGGCCGATGCACGCCTGTTCGACGCTGCCTCCAGCATGGGGGCCGGGCCTTGGCGGGCGTTTTCCAGCATTACCTGGCCTGCCACACGCCAGGCAGTGTTCGCGGCCTTCTGCCTGGTGTTCACCCTGACCATCACTGACTTCGGCGTCCCGGTCGTGGTCGGCGGCGACTATCAGGTGCTGGCCCTGGAAGCCTACAAAGCTGTCGTGGGCCAGCAGCAGTTTGGCCGCGGCGCACTGATCGGCATGGTCTTGCTGCTGCCGGCACTGTTGAGCTTTGCCGTCGATGCCTGGTTGCGCCGGCGCCAGGGCGAGGCCATGAGTGGACGTGCGCAAGTGTTCGAGCCCAAGCCCTCGCGCCGCCGCGATGCCTGCTTCCTGGCCATCGTCGTGCTGGTCTGCGCGGCCCTGTTGCTGGTGATCGGCATGGCCGTGTATTCGTCGCTGGTCACGTTCTGGCCTTATAACCTCTCGCTGTCGCTCAAGCACTACATGTTCGAGGACACTGCCGGTGGCGGCTGGCTGGCCTACCGCAACAGCGTGACCATGGCGATCGGCACGGCGCTGATCGGCAGCGTCGTGATCTTCAGCGGTGCCTACCTGATGGAGAAGACCCAGGGCCAACGCCTGCTCAACCAGGCGCTGCGCTTGCTCAGCTTCATCCCCATGGCAGTGCCGGGCCTGGTGCTGGGCCTGGGCTACGTGTTCTTCTTCAACCTCAGCGGCAACCCGCTGCATGTGCTGTACGGCAGCATGGGGCTGCTGGTCATCTGCACCATCGCCCACTACCTGACCACCGCGCAGATGACCGCCACCACCGCCCTGCGCCAGCTCGACGGCGAGTTCGAGGCCGCCGCGTTGTCGCTCAAGGCGCCCTTGTACCGGCACTTCCTGCGGGTGACGGTGCCGATCTGCCTGCCGGCGCTGCTGGACATCATTCGCTACCTGTTCGTCTCGGCGATGACCACCGTGTCGGCGGCGATCTTCCTGTACAGCCCCGACACCATCCTTGCCGCCGTCGCCGTGTTGAACATGGACGACGCGGGCAACGTCGGCGGTGCTGCCGCCATGTCGACCCTGATTCTGCTGACCAGTGCCAGCGCTTCACTGCTGCTGGCCGCAGCCTCGCGCGGCCTGCTGCGCCGCTCCCAAGCCTGGCGCCAACGCGCCGCGACCGCCTGACCTGTAAGGAACCCCACCATGTTCAAGCACCTTGCACTTGCCGCTGCCGTTTCTGCCGTGTTCAGCCTGCAGGCTTCGGCCGCCGAGACCCAGCTGACGGTCTATACCGCGCTGGAAGCCGAGCAGCTCAAGACCTACAAGCAGGCCTTCGAAAAGGCCAACCCAGACATCGAGATCAAGTGGGTACGCGACTCCACCGGCATCATCACCGCCAAACTGCTGGCCGAGAAAGACCGCCCGCAGGCCGATGCGGTCTGGGGCCTGGCGGCGTCCAGCCTGGCCATCCTCGACCAGAACGGCATGCTCGACGCCTATGCGCCCAAGGACCTGGGCAAGATTTCGGCGAACTACCGCGACGCCGCCAACCCGCCGGCGTGGGTGGGCATGGACGTCTGGGCCGCGACCATCTGCTTCAACACCATCGAGGCCGAAAAGCAGGGCCTGAGCAAGCCGG
This sequence comes from Pseudomonas sp. SWRI77, assembly GCF_014269105.1. Taxonomy (NCBI): domain Bacteria; kingdom Pseudomonadati; phylum Pseudomonadota; class Gammaproteobacteria; order Pseudomonadales; family Pseudomonadaceae; genus Pseudomonas; species Pseudomonas sp. SWRI77. Next base: position 148,344 of record NZ_JABWRV010000012.1, read on the forward strand.
TAAGCTGGCAGGACCTGGCCAAGCCTGAATACAAGGGCAAGATCGTCATGCCTAACCCGGCCTCGTCCGGTACCGGCTTCCTGGATGTCAGTGCCTGGCTGCAGACCTTTGGCGAGCCGCAGGGGTGGGCCTATATGGACGCCTTGCACCAGAACATCGGCCAGTACGTTCATTCGGGTTCCAAGCCGTGCAAGTTGGCGGCCGCGGGCGAGTTCCCGATTGGTATCTCGTTCGAATACCCGGCCGTGCAGCTCAAGCGCCAGGGGGCGCCGCTGGACATCGTGCTGCCGAAAGAGGGGCTGGGCTGGGAGATCGAGGCGACGGCAGTGATCAAGGGCACGCCAAAGGCCGATGCGGCCAGGCGGCTGGCTGACTTCTCGGCCAGCCCCGCGGCGATGGAGTTGTACAAGGAGAACTTCGCGGTGCTGGCTGCACCGGGGATTGCCAAGCCGCAGACCGAGTTGCCAGCGGATTACGAGCAGCGTCTGATCAAGAACGACTTTGCCTGGGCTTCGAAGCACCGCGACGAGATTCTTGCCGAGTGGCGCAAGCGCTATGACGGCAAATCGGAGAAGGTGGCGCAGCAGTGAGGGCGTAGGGGCTGGGAAGTGCATGCCTTGAGGCGCTACACCCCTCAAGGTATGCACCTCCCGCCCACTCACAACACTCAAATCTGCAAAACCAACGCCTCCAACTGCTCCTGCCGTTCTGCCTGATTCACCCGTGCCCCTGGGTTCAGCGTCGACCATTGCGGATGCGCCCGCGCCCTGATCAAGGCCTCAGGCAACTTGCCCTCGCGCCAGGCCTTCTCATCCAGTTCGCCCAGGCGAATGCTGTCTTGCGCCGCATGCCCGCGATTGTCCAGGGCCACCATCAACTGCTGCTGGCGCAGCGCCAACAGCCGCAACACCGTATCGTCGACGGTCAGCTCGCGCTGGCCCTTGAGCTTGCCCATCAACCTCGACCCATAATTGCGTGCCGTCTGTAGCGCTCCGCCGGCGATGGCCCCGGCCAGGGCGGCGGCGCCAAGGGTGAGGCCGCCGACCAGCAGGTCGACCCCGGCACCCGCCGCAGCACCCGCCGCAACGCCACTGCCCAGGCGCACACCCAGCAGCTTCAAGGTCTCGGGGTTGAACAGGTCATCGCCCCAGCGCCCGTCCAGCAACGGCAAATCGCTGGCATGGGCGTCCTCACGGCGGAAGGCGTACAGCTTGAGCAGCGCCTCGACACAGCGCTGCTCGCGCTGGCGCACGTCCTGGCGCAGCGCTTCGATGGCCTTGGCTTCGGCAGCAGGCTCGGCCACCACGCTGCGCCGGCAGGCGGCGCAATCGAGCAGCAGCTCGGCGATCAGGCGTTTACCGCTGTGGTGGCGGGCCTGGCGTTGCGCCTGCTGGTCGTCGATCAGCCGTTGCAGGGCAGGGCGAGCGTCTTCCAGCAGCAAGGCCAGGCTTTCGTACAAGCGGCGTTCGCCGTCTTCCGGCGGCGCCACGCTGTCGAACCGCACCAAGGCGTGCAAGCCAAGGCGGGCGAGGGCTTCACGCCATTCGGGCTCGCGGTGCTGGCTGCTGGCTACGAAGTTGAGCACCGGCAGCAGGGGCTTGCCACAGCTGGCCAGCACTTCCAGCTCGTCGCGGTACTTGGCCAGCACCGGTTCGCGGGCATCGATCACATACAGGCCAGCATTGCTGGCCAGCAACTGGCGCAGCACCTTGGCCTCCTGCTCGAAGCGCTGGCGCGCCTCGCTGCCCTGAAGGAAGCGCGCCAGACGGGCCGGGCCGTCCAGGCGCTCGCCCGGGCGCTCCAGCCGCTCAAGGTAGTCGAGCAGGGCAATGGCGTCCTCCAGGCCGGGGGTGTCGTACAGCTCCAGCAACGGCTCGCCGTCCACCGACAGGCGCGCCCCTTCCACATGGCGCGTGGTGCTGGGGCGGTGAGACACCTCGCCAAAGCTCACATCGCGGGTCAAGGTGCGCAGCAGTGAGGTCTTGCCAACGTTGGTATGGCCGACCACGGCCAGTTTCAGCGGCTCAGTCATGGCCATGCTCAAGCCAGGTCAGGGGCGAGGTGTCGGCGTGGGGCAGGCCGAGACGGTCCAGGGCTTCGTGCCAGTCGCCCAAGCGCTCGGCATCCAGGGCTTGACCTGGCGCCGCCTGCAGCAACCAGATACGGGTGGCGCCGGCATTGCGTGCCAGTTCGGCGAGCAGCGCCAGGCTGCCGCGGTCGGGGGAGCGGCGCGGGTCGCAGGCGATGGCCAGGCGCGCAGGCGGAAAGCGGCTCAGTTGTTCGAGCAGCTTGTTGCGTGACTCGCGGCTATCGAGCACACCGGCATCGGTCACGTTCCTGGGCAGGGCGGGCGGCCAGGGGCGCTGGTCGTCCAGCTCCAGGCCGACCAGCAGTGCACCGCTGCTGCCGCTTTCCAGTTGGCCGGCAGCGAAGTGGGGCAAGGTTTCGGGCGCGGCATCCTGCACACCGATGCGTTCGCTGCGGGGCATCAGGCTTTCGCGCAGGGCTGCGTAGCCGGGCAGGCTGAGGTCCAGCGCCAGGCGCGCGCGGCCCTGGCGCCAGCGCCACAGGCACAACCCGGCCAACAGCAGGCGCGGCAGCAGGCCATACACCAGCACCACGCCGAGCAGCCAGCTGGCCCACGCCTGGCGCGCCAGGTCCAGGGCCGGCAGCGTGTCGCCGCTGGCGCGGATCAGGGTTTCGTCCGGCACCGCAAAGCCCAGCAGCGAAGGCAGGGCGCCGAGCGCCTGGGTCAGGTGGATGAACGGTTCGGCGGCGAGCAGGGTGGTTTCCCAGACAAAGCCATAGCGCCGGGTAGCCAGCAAGACCAGGAGCATGCCCAGCGCTGTGCTCATCGCCAGCAGCCACAAGCCGTGCACCAGCACGCCCAGCAGCCAGCGGTTCAGCCGCTGGCGCTGCAGCAGCACCAGCAGCGCCGGCGCAAGGTGCGCGGCCTTGGCATCGCGGGCAAAGCGTTCGCTCAGCCACATCCACAGGCGGCCCAGGCCTGCGCCGTGTTCGCCGCTCAGGCCCAGGCCGATCGCCCAGCCCAGCAACATCAGCAGGTTCAGCCCAAGCAGGCTGCCCAGCGCCCAGAACACATTCACCGGGCGTTGGCCGTCCCCCAGGGCCGCGAAGGCCAGGCCCGCGCCGCTGAAGGCAGCGACGATCAGCAGGGCCAGCAGTGCCAGGCGTGCGCCCTGTTTCCAGTGCCGCAGGGCAGTCGCCATGCCGTCGCGTTCGGCCAGCAACAGCGCACGGGTCTCGATACGGGCCGCCAGGTCGCCGCCGACTTGGCGGGCGCGGCGGTTGGCCTCCTGGTCTTCCAGGGGGCCGGCGTGTTCCTCGCGCAGGCGCACCGCTTCGGTGAGCCAGCGTTTATCCAGTGGCGTCGGTCCAGTCACAAGGTCTTCCATTGCACAGGTCAGGGCAGAAGCATAACCCACGGCGGGTTTGCTATCCTCGCCAGCATGACTAGCACACTCCCTCTCAGCCTGATCGCGGCCCTCGCCGAGAACCGCGTGATCGGCATCGACAATTCCATGCCCTGGCACCTGCCGGGGGACTTCAAGTACTTCAAGGCCACGACCCTGGGCAAGCCCATCATCATGGGGCGCAAGACCTGGGACTCGCTGGGCCGGCCATTGCCGGGGCGGTTGAATATCGTGGTCAGCCGCCAGCCGGGGCTGCAACTGCCTGGCGCCGAGGTGTTTGCGTCACTGGAAGCTGCGCTGGTGCGGGCTGACCAGTGGGCGCGCGAGCAGGGCGTCGATGAGTTGATGCTGATTGGCGGTGCGCAACTGTATGGGCAGGCGCTGGAGAAGGGGCTGGTGAGCCGCATGTACCTGACCCGTGTGGAGCTATCGCCTGAGGGCGATGCTTGGTTCCCGGCGTTCGACGAGCACCAGTGGCGGCGGGTATCGAGTGAGCCGCAGGCGCCTGAAGGGGCTGGGCCGGCTTACCATTTCGACGTTTGGGAAAGGGTTTGAGAGTGTGGGGCTGCGAAGCAGCCCCTAGCCATCTCAGCTATGGCTCAACTCTGCATGCTGATCATCGGCCAGCACACCTTTGTCGGTCTCTTTCAACAGCTGGCTGGTAACCACCCCAGCCGTCATCGAACCATTCACGTTCAGGGCCGTTCGCCCCATATCGATCAACGGCTCCACCGAAATCAGCAGCGCCACCAACTCGACCGGCAAGCCCATGGCCGGCAGCACGATCAGCGCGGCGAAGGTGGCACCGCCGCCAACCCCGGCAACCCCGGCCGAGCTCAGGGTGACGATGGCGACCAGGGTCGCGATCCACAGCGGGTCAAAGGTGTCGATACCAACCGCCGGGGCGACCATCACCGCCAGCATCGCCGGGTACAGCCCAGCGCAACCGTTCTGGCCAATGGTGGTGCCGAACGAGGCGCTGAAGCTGGCGATCGATTGCGGCACGCCCAGGCGGCGGGTCTGTGCTTCGATATTCAGCGGGATGCTGGCGGCGCTGGAGCGGCTGGTGAAGGCGAACGTCAGCACCGGCCACACTTTGCGGAAGAAGCGCAGCGGGCTTACCCCGGTCGCAGCCAGGATGAGGGCATGCACCATGAACATCAGCCCCAGGCCGATGTACGACACCACCACAAAGCTGCCCAGCTTGAGGATGTCGTCCAGGTTGGAGCTGGCCACCACCTTGGTCATCAAGGCCAGCACGCCATAGGGGGTGAGCTTCATCACCACGCGCACCAGGCGCATCACCCAGGCCTGCAGGGTGTCGATGGCCGACAGGGCGCGCTCGCCTTTTTCGGCATCGTCCTTGATCAGTTGCAGGGCGGCCAGGCCGACGAACACGGCGAAGATCACCACGCTGATGATCGAGGTCGGCTTGGCCCGCGCCAGGTCGCCCACCGGGTTGCTGGGGATGAACGACAGCAGCAGTTGAGGGATGTTGAGGTCGGCGACCTTGCCCGCGTAGTCACTGTGGATCGCTTGCAGCCGGGCGCTTTCCTGCACGCCCGCCACCAGGCCGTCGGCAGTGAGGCCGAACAGGTTGGTCAGGACGATGCCGATCAGCGCGGCGATGGCCGTGGTCAGCAGCAGGGTACCGATGCTCAGCACGCTGATGCGCCCGAGCGAGGAGGCATTGTGCAGGCGCGCCACCGCGCTGAGGATCGAAGCGAAGATCAGTGGCATGACGATCATCTGCAACAGGCCGACGTAGCCGTTGCCGACCAGGTCGAGCCAGGCGATGGTGGCTTTCAGTACCGGGTGGCCAGCGCCATAGATCGTGTGCAGGACCAAACCGAATACCACGCCCAGCACCAGGCCCAGCAAGACTTTCTTGGCCAGGCTCCATTGGGTATGGCGGGTTTGTGCCAGGCCCAGCAACAGGGCCAGGAACGCCAGCAGGTTGAGTGACAGCGGCAGGTTCATTGAAGCTCCAACAAGAACAGAAGAGGCATCGCCTCTGTGAGCGATTGCGAACGGAAATGCTAACAGCCTGAAAACAAACGAATTTATACCCAAATGGAATTTGCTTAGTCGTTAATGGAATAACGCCGTGTCGCAAAAAGCAATGAACACGACGTTTCAAGCTGCCTGGGCGTCGTTGTCAGGGCTGGCGGGTGCGGTATGTTGGGCTAGCGTTGCCTGGTCATTTCAGGAGATTCGTACATGCAGCTTGCTCCGAAAGCCTTCGCCGTCGGTCTTTCCCTGCTGTTCAGTGTCCAGGCCTGGGCCACCGAACTCAAGCACTGGCCCGCCGAGGCCGCCAAACAGCTCGACAGCATGATCGCCGCCAACGCCAACAAAGGTAACTACGCGGTGTTCGACATGGACAACACCAGCTACCGCCACGACCTTGAAGAGGCGCTGCTGCCGTTCATGGAGAACCAGGGCCTGCTGACTCGCGACAAGCTCGACCCTTCGTTGAAGTTGATCCCGTTCAAGGACACGGCCGAGCACAAGGAAAGCCTGTTCAGTTACTACTACCGCCTGTGCGAAATCGACGACATGGTCTGCTACCCGTGGGTGGCCCAGGTGTTCTCGGGCTTTACCCTGAAAGAGCTGAAGGCCCAGGTCGATGCCTTGATGGCCTCGGGCAAGCCCGTGCCCAGCACCTACTTCGAAGGTGACCAGGTCAAGGCCATCGAGGTGCAGCCGCCCAAGGTCTTCGCCGGCCAGGCCGAGCTGTTCAACAAGCTGATGGAGAATGGCATCGAGGTGTATGTAATTTCTGCCGCCTCCGAAGAACTGGTACGCATGGTCGCGTCCGACCCGAAGTACGGCTACAACGTGAAGCCGCAGAATGTCATTGGTGTCAGCCTGCTGCTCAAAGACCGCGCCAGCGGCCAGCTGACCACGGCGCGCAAGCAGATTGGCGCCGGCCACTATGACCCCAAGGCCAATGAAGGCCTCGAACTGACGCCGTACCTGTGGACACCGGCAACGTGGATGGCAGGCAAGCAGGCGGCGATCCTCACCTACATCGATGAATGGAAGAAACCGGTATTGGTCGGGGGCGACACGCCGACCAGCGATGGTTACATGCAGTTCCACGGCGTGGATGTGGGCAAGGGGGGCATCCACCTGTGGATAAACCGCAAGGCCAAGTACATGGACCAACTCAACGGGATGATCGCCAAGCATGCAGCCGCCCAGGCCAAGGAAGGGCTGCCGGTGACGGCTGACAAGAACTGGGTGATCGTCACGCCGGAGCAGATCCAGTAACGGGGCGCACCTCAGCCGCTGCGGCCGACGATGATGGTGCGGGCCTGTGCCTGATCGATGTTGCGCGCCAGCAAGCTCACTTCTACGAGGGCGCTGGCACGGACGCTGGCGCCCGCAGGGCTTAGCGTTTGTTCGGCCACGATGCTGTGCACCCGGTTGATGCCGACAGAGCGGAACCACGCATCGAGGAAGGGTTTTTCCAGGCCAAACGCCTGGTCGGGCGTTTGCGAGTCGGGGCCATACCCCAGTCCGCGGGTGTAGATGGCCACCGCCCGGCGCCCGCCCAGCATGCCGTTCAAGCCTTGCTCGTCGAAGGTGAACAGAACGCCCTTGTGCGAAATCGCGTCAATCAGGTGCTTGAGCTTGTACGGTATGCCGAAATTCCACAGCGGCACGCTGAACAGCAACGTATCCGCTCGATGGAAGCGTTTGGCGAGCGCTGTGATCTGGGCCCATGCAGCGGTTTGCGCGGGTGAAAGCGGGGCATCGGCAAGCCCTGCGTACTTGGCCGCAAGCAGGTCGCCATCCACCTCGGGCAGCGCGCATTCCCAAGGGTCCAGGCGGTCTACCTCTATGGCTTTGCGCTCTGCCAGCGCCGACAGAAAGACTTCGGCAATCTGAGCGGAAACCGAGCGCTCTCCTCTCGGTGAGGCGCACACATACAAGACACGTTCAACCACGGGTGCTTCTCCTTGGCAGCGTTGATGACATGTCCGCTGGTGCTTGAGTGCACAGGCGGGCTGCGCAAAGTCTGATTGAGGATGATCCATTATAGAAATAACGTATGCTCGCCTCATTGAGTGAGATAGGTGATCAATTCGTGTTCGATACTGTCCTTCTGCGTAGCCTGCTTGCCGTTGCCGACAGCGGTGGTTTTACCCGTGCTGCCGAGCGGCTGCACCTGACGCAATCGGCGATCAGCGCGCACATTCGGCGGCTCGAGAGCGAAGCCGGGCACAAGTTGCTGGAGCGCACCACCCGCTCGGTCAGCCTGACGCCAGCAGGTGCGCGGTTGGCAGGCTATGCCCGCACCATCCTGGCGCTGCATGACGATGCCCGTGCAAGCCTTGGTGTGGGGCGGCGGGTTTCAGGTACTGTGCTCGTGGGCTTGAGCGAGGAGATGGTCAAGGCGCCGGTGATCGACTGCCTGCGCCGATTCTCGGTCGCTCACCCGGATACTGAGCTTGTGCTGAAAGTCGGCCTGACAGGGGAGTTGCTCCCGCTGGTGCAGTCCGGTGGGCTGGATTTTGTCCTGGGTAGCCGCTGCAACGGTGATGAGCCTGGTGAGCTGTTGTGGTCCGAGCCGCTGGTCTGGGCGAGAGGGCCGCTGGCGCTGCTTGCAGATGATGAGTCCACCGCTGTTCCCTTGGCTGTGTTTTCTGACCAGTGCCCCTATCGGGCTGCTGCCATCGAGGCGCTGGCGCGCGCGGGGCGGCAATGGCGTATCGTCTGCCAGAGCCCAAGTGCCGGAGGCTTGATGACAGCCGTGAGCGGCGGTCTAGGGGTAACACCGGTCACTCGCACGGCCGCCCTGGCCGCAGGGCTGCTGGAAGTGCCAACGCTGCCGCCCTTGCCCCATGCGCAGTTTGTGCTGACAGCGGCGGCGAAACCGAAACGCTCGGTTGCCCTGCTGCTGGCGCAGTTGCGCCAATGTGTTGCCAGGGTCGGCGCAGACTTGTAAGCAAGGTAGTTGCTCTCGTCGCTCGGCGCTGGTTTTGATCCGTCAGGCATAAAAAACCGGCGCACAGGGCGCCGGTTTTTCGAACGCTGGAAAGCCTTACAGCCCGTCGAGCATCGCCTTGTTGCGTACCGCACCCTTGTCGGCACTGGTCGCCAGCAGGGCGTAGGCCTTGAGGGCGGTGGTCACCTTGCGCGGGCGCACTTCAACAGGTTTCCAGCCTTTCTTGTCCTGCTCGACGCGGCGCTCAGCCAGCTCTTCGTCGCTGACCAGCAGGTTGATCGAACGGTTGGGGATGTCGATCAATACCTTGTCGCCGTCGCGCACCAGGCCAATGGCGCCGCCAGCGGCGGCTTCCGGCGAGGCGTGGCCGATCGACAGGCCTGAGGTACCGCCCGAGAAGCGACCGTCGGTGAGCAGGGCGCAAGCCTTGCCCAGGCCTTTGGACTTCAGGTACGACGTCGGATAGAGCATCTCCTGCATGCCCGGGCCGCCTTTCGGGCCTTCGTAGCGAATGATCACGATATCACCGGCCTTCACTTCGTCGGCGAGGATGCCGCGCACGGCGCTGTCCTGGCTCTCGAAGATCTTCGCGCTGCCTTCGAACACGTGGATCGACTCGTCGACACCGGCGGTTTTCACCACGCAACCGTCGAGGGCGATGTTGCCGTACAGCACGGCCAGGCCGCCCTCTTGCGAGTAGGCGTGCTCGAAGCTGCGGATGCAGCCGTTTTCACGGTCGTCGTCGAGGGTTTCCCAGCGGGTCGACTGGCTGAACGCGGTCTGGGTCGGGATGCCCGCCGGGCCGGCCTTGAAGAAGGTGTGTACCGCTTCGTCGTCGGTCTGGGTGATGTCCCACTTGGCGATGGCTTCTTCCATGCTGCGGCTGTGCACGGTCGGCAGGTCGGTGTGCAGCAGGCCGCCACGGGCCAGCGAGCCGAGGATGCTGAAGATGCCGCCGGCGCGGTGCACGTCTTCCATGTGGTACTTCTGGATATTCGGCGCCACCTTGCACAGCTGCGGCACCACGCGCGACAGGCGGTCGATGTCACGCAGGTCGAACGCCACCTCGCCTTCCTGGGCCGCGGCCAGCAGGTGCAGGATGGTGTTGGTCGAACCGCCCATGGCGATGTCGAGCATCATGGCGTTTTCGAACGCCTTGAAGTTGGCGATGCTGCGCGGCAGCACCGACGCGTCGTTCTCACCGTAGTAGCGCTTGCACAGCTCGACGATGGTGCGGCCAGCCGTGAGGAACAGCTGTTCGCGGTCGGAGTGGGTGGCCAGGGTCGAACCGTTGCCCGGCAGGGCCAGGCCCAGTGCTTCGGTCAGGCAGTTCATCGAGTTGGCGGTGAACATGCCGGAACACGAACCGCACGTCGGGCAGGCGCTGCGCTCGTATTCGGCGACCTTCTCGTCGGAGGCCGAGGAGTCGGCGGCGATGACCATCGCGTCGACCAGGTCCAGGCCGTGGCTGGCCAGCTTGGTCTTGCCGGCTTCCATTGGGCCGCCGGAGACGAAGATCACCGGAATGTTCAGGCGCAGGGCGGCCATCAGCATGCCGGGGGTGATCTTGTCGCAGTTGGAGATGCAGACGATGGCGTCGGCGCAGTGGGCGTTGACCATGTATTCCACGGCGTCGGCGATGATCTCGCGGCTAGGCAGCGAGTACAGCATGCCGTCGTGGCCCATGGCGATGCCGTCGTCGACCGCGATGGTGTTGAATTCCTTGGCCACGCCACCGGCGCGCTCGATCTCGCGGGCAACCAGCTGGCCCAGGTCCTTCAGGTGCACGTGGCCCGGGACGAACTGGGTGAACGAGTTGGCGATGGCAATGATCGGTTTCTTGAAATCTTCGTCCTTCATCCCGGTGGCGCGCCACAGGGCACGAGCGCCGGCCATGTTGCGGCCTTGGGTGGAAGTCTTGGAACGATAATCAGGCATGAAGCACTCCTGGCGGCTTAATCAGGTCACAAAAAGGGGAGTGAGCTTCTCTTGTCCTATGCGCCTTAGGCCGGTTGCCACTGGCACGGATGGGGCCGAAGACACCACGGGATCGCCGCGTGCTCGACCAGAGCTCATAAACCCGCCGGGGATGACTGGCGATGAATAGCCCGATTCTACACCGCTGGCGCGGCGAGGGAATGGCGATGTGTCTGGGCGGTGGCTTTGGCCGAATAGCCGGTAGTTTGTAGGACCCTTCCGAAACGGCGCTTCAAGGGCTGACCCGCCGGCCCAGGCTGACTATGATCCGCCCGCCGCATGTGCGGCTTCACGAGATACACCCTCAATGGACCTTCCCAGTTTCAGTTCATACCGAACTCGTAAATTGGCACTGAGCGCGTCGCCGCCAGGGCCTGCGAAGGCTTGAGCCCGTGTGGCTGAGGTTTGCAGGTGCCTGCGTCGGCGCCTGGAGAACCTCATGCAACACTCTTCCGATCTCTGCGTTTCCCCCCTCGACCTGCGCCAGGCCGCCCAGGCGCGTCGCGACGACCTGCTGCACCCGCACGGCTACCGCGAAGGCACGGCCGGTTACCTGATGACCAGCGAATACTCGTGCCTCGATGCCGGCCTCACTGCCAGCCAGGCCATCGACATGCTGCGCCGCGAGGCCGCCGATGCCGAAACGATCTATCAGTCCTATGTCCTTGATGAGCAGCGCAACCTGCGCGGTACCTTGTCCTTGCGCGAGCTGATCCTGGCCGCCCCCGAGCAGCCGATCGAGCAGATCATGGTGCACAAGGTCATCTGCGTGTGTACCGCGACCCGCCAGGAAGAGGTGGCCCGTCTGATACGCCAGCACGACCTGCTGGCCGTGCCGGTGCTGGACGAGGGCGGGCGTCTGGTGGGGCTGGTGACGTGCGACGATGCGCTCGACGTGGTGGTCGATGAGGCCACCGAGGACTTCCACAAGGGCGCATCCATCACCAACCACGTGGGCAACCTGCGGGATGCCACGGTCAGCCTGTTGTACCGCAAGCGGGTGTTGTGGCTGGTGCTGCTGGTGTTCGGCAACCTGTTTTCGGGGGCGGGCATCGCCGCGTTCGAAGAGACCATTGCCGCGCATATCGTGCTGGTGTTCTTCCTGCCGCTGTTGGTGGACAGCGGTGGCAATGCCGGGGCGCAGTCGGCGACCTTGATGGTGCGGGGCCTGGCGACGGGCGAGGTGGTGATGCGTGACTGGCTGCGGATGCTGGGGCGCGAGTGCGGTGTGGCGTTGGCGCTGGGGGCCACCATGGCGGTGGCGGTGGCATCGCTGGGTGCGTTGCGCGGTGGGGTGGACGTGGCCATCATCGTTGCCAGCAGCATGCTGGTGATCGTGTTGCTGGGTAGCCTGATCGGCATGAGCCTGCCGTTCATGTTCACCAAGCTCAAGTTCGACCCGGCGACTGCCAGCGGGCCGTTGGTGACGTCGATTGCCGATGCGGCGGGGGTGCTGGTGTATTTCGGGATTGCTTCGTACGTGCTGGGTATCTGATGTGCCTTGGGGCCGCAAGGCGGCCCCAGGGCAGTGCATCAGCTGTTTGGCAGCAACCGGCAGGTAATGCTCTTGATGTAGCGGGTTTCGGCAATGGCCGGGTGCACCGGGTGGTCCGGGCCTTGGCCGCCGCGCTCGAGCAGTTGCAGATTGCGATCCAGGTGACGGGCGCTGGTCAGCAGGATGTTGTTCAGGTCATCTTCGGGCAGGTGCATGGAGCACGAGGCGCTCACCAGGATGCCGTCCTTGTTGAGCATGCGCATGGCCTGTTCGTTGAGGCGGCGGTAGGCCGCTTCGCCGTTTTTCAGGTCTTTCTTGCGCTTGATGAACGCGGGTGGGTCGGCAATGATCACGTCGAAGCGCTCTTCGGCGGCCTTCAGCTCGCGCAGGGCCTCGAACACGTCACCTTCGATGCAGGTCAGTTTCTCGCTGATGCCGTTGAGTGCGGCGTTGCGCTCGACGCCGTCCAGGGCGAAGCCCGAGGCATCCACACAGAACACTTCGCTGGCGCCAAATGCGCCGGCCTGCACGCCCCAGCCACCGATGTAGCTGAACAGGTCGAGCACGCGTTTGCCTTTGACGTAGGGGGCCAGGCGGGCGCGGTTCATGCGGTGGTCATAGAACCAGCCGGTCTTTTGCCCTTCACGTACCGGGGCCTCGAATTGCACGCCGTTCTCTTCCAGTGCAACCCAGTCCGGCACTTCGCCGTAAACGGTTTCGACGTAGCGCTGCAGGCCTTCGGCATCACGCGCGGCGGAATCGTTCTTGAACAGAATGCCGCTTGGCTTGAGCACCTGGACCAGGGCGGCGATCACGTCGTCCTTGTGCAGCTCCATGGTGGCCGAGGCCAGCTGAACCACGAGGATGTCGAAGAAACGGTCGACCACCAGGCCTGGCAGCAGGTCGGAGTCGCCGTAGACCAGGCGGTAGCACGGCTTGTCGAACAGGCGCTCACGCAGCGACAGGGCGACGTTGAGGCGGTGCACCAGCAGCGACTTGTCCAGTGGCAGCTTGACGTCGCGCGACAGCAGGCGCGCGCAGATCAGGTTGTTCGGGCTCAGCGCCACGATGCCCAGCGGCTTGCCGTTGGCGGCCTCGAGGACCGCCTGCTGGCCGGCCTGCAAGCCTTGCAGCGGGGTCGCGGCGACGTCGACTTCATTGCTGTAGACCCACAGGTGGCCAGCGCGCAGGCGGCGGTCGGCATTGGCTTTGAGGCGAAGGCTGGGCAGGGACATGACGTCGCTCCGGGAAAAAAGAGCGGGAGTATACCGTGTTGGCCCTTGCTGCGGTGCTGGGCGCGACAAAGTGCTGGCCAGCCGTAAAGCCAGACGATCCGGTGTTAGAATTCGCCGTCCTCAACGAGTGTGTACGCATGTCCCAAGAACTCAGCGCCGAACAGATCCAGCAAGCCTTGCAAGGCATTACCATCCCGCCGCAACCGCAGATCATGGTTGACCTGCAGTTCGAGCAGTACATGCCTGACCCGGATCTGGAAACCATCGCCAAGCTGATTTCCCAGGACCCGGGCTTGTCCGGCGCCTTGCTCAAGCTGGTCAACTCCCCGCATTTCGGCCTCTCCAACAAAATTGGCTCGATCCAGCGTGCGGTGAACCTGCTGGGCAGCCGTTCGATCATCAACTTGATCAACGCCCAGTCGATCAAAGGCGAAATGAGCGACGAGACCATCGTCACCCTGAACCGCTTCTGGGACACCGCGCAGGATGTGGCAATGACCTGCCTGACCTTGGCCAAGCGCACCGGCATGCAGTTGGCGGACGAGGCCTACACCCTTGGGCTGTTCCATGATTGCGGCGTGCCGCTGATGCTCAAGCGCTTCCCCAACTACATGGAGGTGCTGGAAGAGGCCTACGCCAAGGCCGACGGCGAAACCCGTGTGGTCGATACGGAAAACCGTGCGTTCAATACCAACCACTCGGTAGTGGGGTATTTCACCGCCAAATCCTGGCGTCTGCCCGAGCACCTCACTGCGGCCATCGCCAACCACCACAATGCCTTGGCGGTGTTCCGCGACGAGTCGTCGCGCAATACCCAGAGCCAGCTGAAAAACCTGCTGGCGGTGCTGAAGATGGCCGAGCACATCTGCGCGTCCTACCGCGTGCTGGGCAGCCAGAGCGTTGACCACGAGTGGGAGGTGGTGGGGCCGCTGGTGCTCGACTACATTGGCTTGTCGGACTACGACTTCGAAAACCTCAAGCAGAATATCCGAGAGCTGGGCGGGCACTGACACATGCCGGAACTACCCGAAGTAGAAACCACCCGGCGCGGCATCGCGCCCCACCTGGAAGGCCAGCGGGTCAGTCGCGTGGTGGTGCGTGACCGGCGCCTGCGCTGGCCGATCCCCGAAGACCTGGATGTGCGCCTGTCGGGGCAGCGTATCGTCAGCGTCGAGCGGCGCGCCAAGTACCTGTTGATCAATGCCGAGGTCGGCACCTTGATCAGCCATTTGGGCATGTCGGGTAATTTGCGCCTGGTCGAGCTGGGCTTGCCGGCGGCCAAGCACGAGCATGTCGACATCGAGCTGGAGTCGGGGCTGATGCTGCGCTACACCGACCCGCGCCGTTTCGGCGCCATGCTCTGGAGCCTCGACCCGCTCAACCACGAGCTGCTGCTGCGTCTGGGGCCAGAGCCGCTAACCGACCTGTTCGACGGTGAACGCCTGTTCCAGCTGTCGCGCGGGCGCTCGATGGCGGTCAAGCCGTTCATCATGGACAACGCGATCGTGGTCGGTGTGGGCAACATCTACGCCACCGAAGCGTTGTTTGCCGCAGGCATCGACCCACGCCGGGAGGCAGGCGGTATATCGCGGGCGCGGTATCTGAAGCTGGCCATCGAGATCAAGCGGGTGCTGGCGGCGGCCATCGAGCAGGGCGGCACGACCTTGCGCGACTTCATTGGCGGGGATGGGCAGCCGGGGTACTTCCAGCAGGAGCTGTACGTCTACGGGCGGGGTGGCATGCCGTGCAAGCTGTGTGGCACGACCTTGCGCGAGGTGAAGCTTGGGCAGCGGGCCAGTGTGTTCTGCCCGCGCTGCCAGCGCTGAATCGGGGCCGCTTGGCGGCCCATTCGCAGGGCTCAGGCCTTGCCAGTGATCAGACGATACTTGGCCATCAGTTGCTCTTCGGTCTCCGGGTGCGCTTCATCCAGCGGGATGCAGTCGACCGGGCAGACCTGTTGGCACTGCGGCTCGTCGTAGTGGCCCACGCACTGAGTGCACAGGTTAGGGTCGATCACGTAGATCTCTTCGCCTTGGGAGATGGCCTCGTTCGGGCACTCGGGTTCGCAGACGTCGCAGTTGATGCAATCGTCGGTGATGATCAGGGACATGGGGACTCCGGCCGGGGCTCACCGCCCGGGCATGTTCAACGCAATGGGCACAATTGTGCCGCATTCGCGCCCGCAGTGCACGCGGGCGCGATATTCAGGCGATCAGGCGTTACTTCTTGAAGCGTTCGGTCAGCGCCTCTGCCACCACGGGGTGGACGAACTTGCTGATATCGCCGCCCAATGCCGCGATTTCCCTGACCAACGTCGAGGAAATAAACGAATAGCGCTCCGAAGGCGTCAGGAACAGGCTCTCGACATCGGGGGCCAGTTGCCGGTTCATGTTCGCCAGCTGGAACTCGTACTCGAAGTCGGACACCGCACGCAGGCCGCGCAGGAAGACGTTGGCGCCCTGTTCCTTGGCGAAATGCGCCAACAGGGAAGAGAAGCCGATGACTTCGACATTGGGCAGGTGCTTGGTGACCTCACGGGCCAGCGCCACCCGTTGTTCCAGCGGGAACAGGGGGTTTTTCTTGGGGCTGGCCGCCACCGCGATAATCACATGGTCGAACAGCCGCGAGGCGCGCTCGACCAGATCGCCATGGCCCTTGGTAATGGGGTCGAAAGTACCCGGGTACAACACTCGGTTCATCGCGTCATCCTGGCTGGAGTGCGTTGGGGAGTCGGATGGTAGCGCAGCGATTGCGCCCGGCCAAGTCGTGCGGCCGGCTGATGGCACTATAGACAGTGGGTGCATTTGTTGTCATGCGTTGTGTGCCAGGCGGGTGATCAGGGCATCGGTGAGCTTTGCGCTGAGGGCGTAAACCGATAATTGCGGGTTGGCGCCGATGCTGGTGGGGAACAGCGAGCCGTCGTGAATCGAGAGGTTTTCCAGTTGGTGGTGCTGGCCCAAGCTGTTGCACACCGCCTGACGCGGGTCTTCACCGAGGGCGCAGCCGCCCATCACATGGGCGCTGCCCAGGCGTGTGCGGTACGGCGCCAGTGACAGCTCGTCGATCATCGTCAGGGCTTCACTCAGGCTGCTGGCGTAGCGGGCATCGCCGTGCACCGGCAGTACCCGCGTGGCACCGGCGGCAAACTGGATGTGCGCCATGCTGCGGTAGGCGCGACGCAAACCGTCGCGCAGGTAATCGTTGATTGGGTAATCCAGCACCGGTGAGCCATCGCCGCGCAGCTCGACGGCGCCCCCCTGGCTTTGGGGGTGGAAGCCATCGCGCAGCAACGCCAGCATCACGTGGGTGTGCGGCAGCTCGGCCATGCGCTGGGCATTGTCGTTGCCATGCCCGCCCAGCAGGGTGCTGGCCAGGGCCGGGTGCAGGGGCGGCACTTCGAGTTTGTAGCCGATCGGGCCGTCGCTGCCGCCCACCCATTGAAAATGGTCGCTGTAGATTGATTGCGGGGCGCCGTAATAGGGGTCGATGCGGGCGTTGAAACGTGCCGCGCTGAAGTTGACCAGGTGCAGGAAGGTGCGTTTGCCCAGGCGCGCGTGCGGGTCGGGGGCGTTGGAACGCAGCAACAGGGCAGGGCTGTTGATACCGCCCCCGGCCAGAATGTAGTGCCGGGCGCTTACGCTGATCTGCTTGCCGGTGGTGGTTATCCCGTTGGCGTCCAGGGCACTGCACTGCAACCCGGCGATGCGTTCGCCGTCGTGCTCAAAGCGCTCTGCCCGGGCCAGGTACAGCAGCTCGCCACCGTGGTCGAGGGTGGCCGGTATGCTGGTCACCAGCATCGACTGCTTGGCATTGACCGGGCAGCCCATGCCGCAATAGCCAAGATTCCAGCAACCGCGCACATTGCGCGGTATCACCGCCCAACGATAGCCGAGCTGTTCGCAGCCACGGCGCAGCACTTCGTTGTTGGCATTTGGCGGCAAGGCCCAGGGGCTTATGCCCAACTGCTGTTCGATGCGTTCGAACCAGGGGGCTAATGCTTCGTTGCTCAAACCGCTGACCTGGTGCTCCTGGGCCCAATGGGTCAGGGTCTGTGGCGGTGTGCGAAAGCTCGAAGTCCAGTTGACCAGCGTGGTGCCGCCCACGGCGCGACCCTGCAGAATGGTGATTGCGCCATCCTTGCTCATCCGCCCCAAGCCCTCCTGATATAGGCTCGCGTAAGCCTCGCTCTCCAGCAGGTGGAAGTCGCTGCTGGTCTTCAGTGGGCCTTCTTCGATCAGCAATACCTTGAACCCGGCGGCGCTGAGCAACTGCGCACTGGTGGCGCCGCCCGCGCCGCTGCCGATCACGGCGATGTCCGCTTGCAGGGTCAGATCATTCGCCAGGCGCGAGCCGTCGTGGGTGATCCAGCCGCGTTCGAGGCCTTGGCGAAACGGGTCGATTACAGGCATTGGCGGTGCTCTTGTTGTGGTCAGATCTTCGGTGGCCCTGGGTAGCCGCAGGCCGCCCAGGCTTCCGGGCGTTCGTACCAGGCCATCAGCAGCAGTTGCAGCAGCGACGCATGGCCCATGCGCAGCAGGTTCAGCGAGCTGCCCTGCCAGCGTTGCAGAAACGCGTTGATCTGCTCGGCGCTGGCTTGCTGCCAGGCGCCCCAGATACCGGTCAGGGGGCCACGGGTCAGCGGCAGGCTGAGCACGTCGAACAATTGCCGGGTGAGCTTGAGCATCTCTGGCGACAGCGCCGCCAGTTTGTGATCAAGGCTGTGCAGCACCAGCCCATCGACGGCCTGGGTGCCGGCAAGCACCACCGGGATCAGCGCGCTCAGCAGGGGCAGGTCGTCGTCGCGCAGTGCCCGGTAGCCGGTGGCGGGCGACTGCGCCGTGCAGCCGACCAGGCTGGTGGTGGCGAGGAACGCACTGGCTCCCAGGCTGAAACGGAGCAGGTCGCGGCGCTGCATGGGCCAGGGCTCAGCGGATGAACAGCTTGTAGACCAGGCGCTGCAAGGCCTTGCCGTAAGGCGGGTAGATCAGGCGGGCAGCGTTCAGGCGTTGCTTGGCCAGCACCGCCTTGGCTTTGCTGAAGGTCAGGAAGCCGTCGTGGCCGTGGTAGTGCCCCATCCCGGAAGGCCCTATGCCGCCAAAGGGCAGGTCGTCCTGGGCGACATGCAGCAGGGTGTCGTTCAGGCACACGCCACCGGAGTGGGTGTGGCGCAGTACATGCTCCTGCTCGGTGCGCTCGTAGCCGAAGTAGTAGAGGGCCAGGGGGCGTGGGCGCTGGTTGATGTAGGCCAAGGCTTGGTCGAGGGTGTCATAGGGCACCAGCGGCAACAGCGGGCCGAAAATTTCGTCCTGCATCACCTGCATGCCATCGTTCACCCCTAGCAGCAGGTGGGGGGGCAGGCGTCGCCCCTGACGGGGTTCGCCAGGGTACAGGTCGAGCACCTCGGCGCCTTGGTCGCGGGCGTCGTCCAGCAGGTGCTGCAGGCGCTGCAGCTGACGCGGGTTGATGATGGCGGTGTAGTCGGGGTTATCGGCGATATGTGGGTACAGGCGCCGAACGGCGATTTGGTAAGCGTCACTGAAGGCCTGCAGCCGTTCGCGCGGCACCAGCACGTAGTCGGGGGCTACGCAGGTCTGGCCGGCGTTCAGGGTCTTGCCGAAGGCAATGCGCTCGGCCGCGCTGTCCAGCGGCACGCTGGCCGAGACGATGGCCGGCGATTTGCCGCCCAGTTCCAGGGTCACCGGGGTCAGGTTGTGGGCCGCAGCCAGCATGACCTGGCGGCCCACGCTGGTAGCGCCGGTGAACAGCAGGTGGTCGAACGGCAGGCGAGCAAAGGCCTGGCCAACCTCGACCTCACCCAGCACCACACTGACCAGGTCTTCGGGGTACACGCGCGCCAGCAACTGCTTGAGTGCCTGGGCACTGGCCGGCGTTGCTTCGCTGAGCTTGAGCATGACCCGGTTGCCCGCTGCCAGGGCGCAGGTCAGCGGGCCGATGGCGAGAAACAACGGGTAGTTCCACGGCACGATGATGCCGACGACCCCCAAGGGTTGGTAGTGCACCTGCGCGCTGGCGGGCTGGAAGGCCAGGCCTACGCGGCGCCGGCCGGGGCGCATCCAGCGTTGCAAATGCCTTTCGGCGTGTCGCAGGCCCTGGATCGAGGGCAGCAGTTCAGCCAGCAAGGTCTCGTCGGCACTACGGCCGTCAAAGTCCTGGTCGATGGCTTCGATCAGTTGCGCCTGGCCCACCAGCAGTGCCTCGCGCAGGCTCTTCAACCACTGGCGGCGCTGCGCCGCCGGTGGCGTGGGGTTGCCGGCAAAAGCCTGGCGTTGAGCGGCGAACCTCGCCGTCAAGTCGAGGTCGGAATGCACAGGAGGCAAGGCAACGGGCGAGGTCATATCGGCGCGAGTCCGGGCGAGGGAGTCCCTAGAGCCTATACTCTAATCGGTACCATGGTGCGAATTTTTCCTGGGGTTCGAGCGGTGCATTCCACAGCGGATAAGCCGTAAGATGACCCTTTGACCAAGGCCCGCAGACTGGGAGCTGAGCATGGCCCCGCGCATGAAGACCCGAGAGCGCATCGTGCAGAACAGCCTGGAGCTGTTCAACCAGCAGGGCGAACGTAGCGTCAGCACCAACCATATTGCCGCGCACATGGAAATCTCGCCCGGCAACCTCTATTACCACTTCCCCAACAAGCAGGCGATCATCGCCCTGTTGTTCAGCCAGTACGAAGCGCTGGTGGACAGTTTTCTGCGCCCGCCTCAAGGGCGAGCCGCAACGGTGGAAGACAAGCGTTTCTACCTCAAGGCCCTGCTCGCGGCGATGTGGAACTACCGCTTCCTGCACCGCGACCTGGAACACCTGCTGGACAGCGACCCCGAGCTGGCCGCGCGCTATCGGCGGTTTTCCGAGCGCTGCCTGCGCCAGGGCCAGGCGATTTACCGGGGCTTTGTCGACGCGGGGATCCTGGCCATGGCGCCGGCGCAGATCGAGTCGCTGACCATCAACGCCTGGATCGTGCTGACGTCATGGGTGCGTTTTCTCAGCACCACGCGTGAGCACTCCGCGCACCTGGGTGAAGAAGCCTTCAAGCGCGGCGTCTATCAGGTACTGGTGCTGGAGCTCGGCTTCGTCACCGTTGACGCCCGCAATGCCGTGGACGCGCTGTGCCAGGAATTCCACGTACCGTTCAACCAGGCCCTGGAACTGTAAACCAGGGCACGCGTGCCATCGATCAGGAGATAGTCATGCCCCTTGCGCAATTGATCACCCCGCAACAGTTGGCCGAGCGTCTGGGCTCGCCCGATCTGGTGATCCTCGACTGCCGCTTTGCCCTCGAGGATGTGGACTATGGCCAACGCAGCTATGCCGAGGGGCATATTGCCGGGGCCCACTTCGCCGACCTTGAGCGCGACCTCAGTGGCCCGGTAAGCAAGGGACGCACGGGGCGCCACCCATTACCGGATGCGGGGCGGCTGGTTGAGCGCCTGCGCGAGTGGGGGCTGGACAATGACAGCCAGGTGGTGCTCTACGACGACGGCCCCGGTGCATTTGCCGCCCGCGCCTGGTGGTTGCTGGCCTGGCTGGGCAAGCGCAGTGGCGTGTCGATCCTCGATGGCGGCCTCAAGGCATGGCATGCAGCGCACCTGCCGTTGAGCCTTGACCCACCCCTCAAGCGCGAGGGTACGTTCACAGGTGAGCCGGATAACACGTTGCTGATCGATGCCGAGCACTTGGCCAAGCACTTGGGCGATGCGGGGCTGACGTTGATCGACGCCAGAGGCTTGCCGCGCTTTCGCGGTGAAGTCGAGCCGATCGACCCGGTTGCTGGGCACATTCCTGGTGCGCAGTGCGCGGCGTTTACCGACAACCTGGGGGGCGACGGGCGTTTTCTACCGGCCGACGCACTCAAGCAACGGTTTGCCGAAAAGTTGGCGGGGCGCTCGCCAGAGCAGTTGGTGGCCTACTGCGGGTCGGGGGTGACGGCTTGCCACAATCTGTTTGCCCTGGCACTGGCGGGCTATCCGCTGGGGCGGCTGTATGCAGGGTCGTGGAGCGAGTGGATCAATGATCCGGCGCGTGGGGTGGCGACCGGGGATTGACCCGGGCGGCTGCTACGCGCCTTCTACCAGCCACTGCGGAATCCGCCGTTCCAGGTAATACCCCGGGTTGCGCAGGCTGCCATCGACAAAACCCACATGGCCACCGCGATTGTGCAGTTCAAACTGCGTCTGCGCTGCCAGTTCGCTTGCCAAAGGCAAGCTGTGGCTGGACACGAATGGATCGTCGCTGGCGTGGATGATCAGGGTCGGCGTGCGGTTCTCGCCCAAGAAGAAGCGGCTCGATGAGCGGCGGTAGTAGTCGTGCGCATCGTTGAAACCATTGAGCGGCGCAGTGACCCTGCCGTCGAAGTCCCAGAAGGTGCGCAGTTTGGTCAGGGGCCCGAGCCGTTGCAGGGCTGCTAGCCGCTCGTGTTCGCCCTTCTCACGGAAGTGGCGCTGCTTGAGCTGTACATAGGCCAGCATCTCGCGCATGAAATGGGCCTGGTAGACCTTCGAAAAACCCTGGCCGATACGGTCGGCACACTGGTCCAGGCGAAACGGCACCGACACCGCGACCGCAGCTTCCAGCTGGCTGGCCGAGCCGCTTTCGCCCAGGTATTTGAGCAGCACATTGCCACCCAACGAATAACCCACTGCATAAAGTGGCGCCAATGGGCGCTGGGCGCGCAGGTGCGCGACGATTTCTGCCAGGTCCTCGCTGGCGCCGGAGTGGTAGCTGCGCGGCAGCAGGTTCGGCTCGCCCGAACAACCGCGCCAGTTCACCGCCACGCTGGCCCAGCCGCGGCCCTGCAGGGCTTGCTGCAGGCCTTTGACGTAAGGCGAGTGGGAAGACCCGGTCAGCCCGTGCAGCACCAGCACCAGCGGCGCATCCGCCTGGTGCGGGCCATGCCAGTCGAGGTCGATGAAATCGCCATCGGCCAGCCACAGCCGTTCGCGGTCGCGCTGCAGCGCTGGCAGCTTGCGCCAGAGCGGGCCCCATAAGGTTTGCAGGTGCGGATTGGACAGGCCGACGGCCGGGCGAAAATGGGCAGTGAGGCTGGGCATGCTGGGCGACTCGTGATGTGCCTGCCTAGAGTGCCATGAAACGCTGCCCCTGTACCTGCGCTATTGGTCGATAGCCGGCAGCTGGGTCAAGCGCTCGATGTAGGTATTCAGGTGGTCATCCGCTTGCCGCTGATAGGTGGTATTGGTGAGTAGCGCGGCCAGGCTGTTGTTCCTGGCAACACCGCGCAACGGGTGTTCGGACATGGCGCAAGTGCTCCTGCAAGAAACGAAGGAGCAGCTTCAGCCATGGCGCCGGTTACTGTGCTGTAACTAATTACGCCAACACGGTAAACCGGCGTGCAGTCGGGCGGTCAGCCGCGCTGCCAAAGCGCGTAATGCACCTGGCCGGTCTTTTTCTCGCGGTGCAAGCGCCAGTTACCGGGCATTTGCAAGGCCGAGGGCGCGGTCTCGCTTTCGGTGTAGATCCACGCCTGTTCACGCAGCCACTGGTTCTGCTCCAGCAGGTTGCAGGTGTTGGCCAGCAGGTCCTGATGGAAGGGCGGGTCGAGGAACACGACGTCGAACTGCTGCTTGGCCGGGTTTTGCAGGTAGCGCAGCGCGTCGGTCTGCAGGATCTGCCCGCGTGGGCAGCGCAGCAGCTCGAGGTTGTCCTTGAGGTTACTGATGGCGGCTGGGTTGTTGTCCAGGGCCACGGCATCTTCGGCGCCGCGAGACAAGGCTTCGAGCACCAGAGCACCGCTGCCGGTAAAGGCATCCAGCACCCGGGCGCCTTCGATGTAAGGCGCAAGCCAGTTGAACACGGTTTCGCGCACGCGGTCAGGCGTTGGCCGCAGGCCGTCGCCTTCAGGCACCGCCAGGCGGCGGCTGCGCCACTCGCCGGCGATGATGCGCAGGTGGCCCTGGCCCTTGCTTTGGCCCGTTTGAGGGCGGGCGGGAGG
>NZ_JABWRV010000013.1:0-163998 GCF_014269105.1 Pseudomonas sp. SWRI77
CTCCTAACCGCAGCAGTCGGAGCCCTTCTTTCCTTTGTGGGGTGATCCGGCACTGGCCCGCACTCGCGGGCCTTTTCATTCACACCGGAGAAGACCATGAGCCATACCCATTTACCCAAGCCAGTTCAACGAGCCCTCAACCAGATCGCCCACAGCCGCGCCCTGTTGCGCCAGATGGAGGAGCGTGAGCGGTTGAGCAAAGAGATCGATCGCCTGTTGGCCAGCGGCCTGAGCGCATCCGAAGCGCTGGAGCAGATCCGGTCGGCGCCGCCGTACATCGCGCCGACCTACTGAGGGGGGCGGGTCGAAAGTCTGGAAGGTTCGCTGACCTAGACCGCCTCCGACCCCACGTACACATTTTTTCCCGTGTTACAAAAAGTTAAAACGAGGTTAACACCATGCCGAACGTGCATGGGGCTGGAAACCACGGAAACAAAGGCATAGACGCCGCTAGCACCTTCTGGCGGATGTTAACCGAGTTAACACATTTAACCTCGAAAAGTTAACGCTTTAACCTCCGAGTTAACAGGAGCCATCATGGCGGAAACAGACGTTCAGGGCATGCTGGTACGCATCGAAGCAACAACCGCGCAGCTCCGCAAAGAGATTGCGCGAGCCGATTCGAGCGTGGCCCAGGCCAGTGGAAAAATAGACAACAGCCTTAAGCAGGTAGACGACGCATTCGACCGGGTTGAGGCGCACTCGGTCGCCCTCCGCGAAGGTGTCAGCAGGGCCTTCACAGGAGTCGGGATCGCGGCTGCCGGCGCGGTTGCCGGCCTGGTGGCGCTGACCACATCGACCCTGAACTATGCGCAGCAAGTCCAGAACTTGGCCAGCCTGGCCAACACCTCGGTAGAAGACTTCCAGCGCTTGTCGGTAGGCGCGAAGACTGTGGGCGTCGAGCAAGAAAAGCTCGCGGACATTTTCAAGGACACCACTGACCGCGTGGGTGAGTTTATCTCTCGCGGCGGCGGCGAGCTGCAGGACTTCTTCCGAGAGATTGCCCCTCAGGTAGGCGTGACTGCGGAGAGCTTCAAGAACCTGTCCGGCCCCGAAGCCTTGCAGCTCTATTACACCTCGCTCGAGAAAGCCGGTGCCAGCCAGCAGCAGATCACCAGCTACATGGAGCAGATGGCCGACGAGGCTACCGCCCTGGTGCCACTGCTCAAGAATGCCGGCGCCGGATTCCGAGAGGCCGGCGACCGAGCCGAGGCAACGGGCGCCATCATCTCGGCGTTCGATATCGGCCAGATGGTCAAGCTGAACAAGTCGGTCCAGGATCTGGAGAATTCGTGGGATGGTGCGGCCCGCCAGCTTGTTGTTGGGCTGCTGCCAGGCATCGAGAGCGTCACCAACAAGCTCCAAGGGATGACTGATAACGGCGCCTCCGAAGCCCTGGGCACCGCAATCGCGTTCCTGGCGGATAACGTCAATATCCTGCTGGGCGTGATCGGCACCAAACTGACGGCAAGCTTCATCGGTTACGTCGCTGCCCTCGGCAAAGGCATCGCGTCGAGCATTGAGGCAACTCGCTCAACCAATGCCCAGGCACAAGCCGCCCTGATGGCGGCAAAGGCCGACCAGATTGCCGCTACGTCTGCCGTAATCCGCGCAGAAAAAGAGGCGGCAGCAGCCCGGGGCACGGCGGTTCAGACCGCCATGTCGATTGAGCTTGCTCAGGCCCGTATGGCCGAGGCAGCCGCAACCACCCGCCTTGGGGTGGCTCAAGCGGCAGTGAAATCGTCGTCCGGCATACTGATGACGCTCCTCGGCGGTCCTGCCGGTCTAGCTGCCCTTGCCGTAGGAGCGGGTATTGCGTTTCTGACCATGGGTAGCAACGCCCAGTCGGCAGGCGCTGACCTTGAAGAACTGAAGCGCCCCATCGAGGAGTTGCGCAAGGCTTTCAGGGAGTTGGACAAGGACCAGCGCAACTCGAAGCTGGTAACCGCCATGCGCGAGCAGGAGCAAGCCGCCGCTGCCGCTGATGAGTCGTTCAAGGACTTCCTCAGTACGATGAAGCAAGGGGTTGGCTCCACGGTGGGAGCCCGCATTTCCGGAGAGGCTGAGGAAGCGCGTAAAGCTGGCAAGGGCCTTTCTGACTGGCTTGACGACCTGAACAAGCGCTTCAAGATCCCGCAAGAGGCCATGCGGAGCATGCGGGAGGCGGCGGGCGGTTACTCCGCTCTCGCAGATAATGCGCAGAAAGCCGGTGAGCGCGTGTCGGTGTACACCAAGGAGCTGAACAGCGCGCGAGAGACAACCGGCGCGGCCGGCGATGCTGACGCCAAGGCTACCTCGGTCGGTCAGACGTACCTGGACACGTTGGACAAGCAGCTGGCCACCCTCAAGGACAAGACCGCCGCCGAAGCCGCTGAGCGCTTTATCACCGACAACAAGATCAAGTCCGAGAGCGACTTGGCCAAGCAGATCCGGGAGCGGGCAAAGGCGGTCGATGCGCAGAAAGAGGCTGACAAAGCAGCGACCCAGGAAACCAAGAACGGCACAAAAGCGACTTCGCAACTTGCTCAGATGCTGGATAAGGCCGCGAAATCGCACCTGCAACTGAAGAAGATCTACGACCCGCTAGGCGCTGCGGCAGATGAATTCAAGTCGCAGGTGGAAGACCTGGACCTGCTGCTATCCAAAAACAAGATCACCACCGAGGACTACAGCCGCGGTATCGCTGCGCTGGCCACTCAGTTCAACTCTGCGGTCCAGGCTTCCACCGGTCTATCACAGGCCATGAAGTACCAAGCCGATCTTGAGCGCCAGTTGGCGATCGCCCGGCAGCAAGGTGACGCGGCAGCCGCCGCGATTGGGATGGGTGACAAGCAGTCCAGCCGCGCCCAGTCACGCCTGGCGCTCGAGCAGGAGAACAACGACAGGATCCTGGCCCTCCGGGACGAGCTGGCCACCGCCTCGACCGAGAAGCAGCGGCAGGAGCTGGAGAAGCAGATTGCCTTGAGGCAGGAATACGGCGCGAAGCTGGTGCAGGCGCAGGAAGACAGTTTCGCCAAAATTGACGCCGCGCAGGCTGATTGGACCAATGGTACGGCGGCAGCGCTTGATAACTACCTTGACAGCGCTGCTGACGTTGCCCGGCAGACACAGGACCTATTTACCAACGCATTCGGCAACCTTGAGGATGGAGTCACCCAGTTCGTGAAAACGGGCAAGTTCGAGTTCAGGGATTTTGCTGACTCGATCATCGAGGACTTAATCCGCATCCAGGTGCGCCAAGCCGCTGCAGGGTTCTTGGGTACCGCCTTCAGCTTCCTGAGCGGGGGCAGTGCGGCACTTGGCCAAGGCACCATGACCGGCTTCAGCGAGGTCATCCCCAACGCCAAGGGGGGCGTTTATGACTCGCCTAGCCTGTCCTCATTCTCCAACCAGGTGCACGACAGCCCCCAGATGTTCGCTTTCGCCAAGGGCGCGGGAATCTTTGCCGAGGCCGGGCCTGAGGCGATCTTGCCGCTTCATCGCGGCTCTGATGGCTCGCTGGGCGTGATGGCCGCTGGAGCTGGTGGCAGCGATGGCGGTGGTTCATCGGTCAGCTTTGGCGGCATTACTCAACACTTCCACTTTAGCGGTGGGGCAAATGCAGCGTCCAAGGCTGACTTGCAGAAGGCCGCATACGACGGCGCCCAGGGTGGCTATGAAATGATGCTACGAGACTTCAGAACCAACGGCGCTGGCCGCCAACTGCTGGCCAGGCGATAGGAGAGACGATGAAAATTACCGATCTGGATCTAGAAGAAATGATTGTGCAGATCGCCGGTGCAGTGTCGCCTTTTGTGTTTGGCGATCTTGGCCCAGGAACATCGGCTAAGACCTACACCGAGCGCGCCAGCTTGCAAGGTGAGGTGATGGGAAGGATTCTGGCCGTGCTGATGGTGGAGCAGATTTGCGGTGATACTGTGGCCAAAAATGTTGAGGCGTGCGTCCACCACATGCAGGAGCAAACACTGAAGCAGCTTCGTTCAAAAATGGTCGAAGCGACGAAATCAGTCTGATTCAGGCTGCTGATAGATAAAGGGGTACCCTCAAATCTGAGGGGACCTCCAATCTAGTATCAAATAACCATCAGTCCTTCCTGAGTAGTCCTTACTCATTTGGAATAATTTTTAGCAAACCATCAATCTTTTCTAGTTTATGCACTTGAGTGGGCAATCCAAGAAAATCATAAATGGCTCTGACTTTAACCAAAAAAGCCTCATCGCAGCTCACCAGCAACTCCGCCCCAATCGCGATCGATGCATGGGCCGCATCGCTAGCAGATGAAATCTGTCTTGCCTCCCTTGAAAGTCGAGTATCTTGATTAAAGCCTACGATATTAAGAACATTATAAATGGAGGTCACTTTCTCATGGAAAAACTGTTCCCGACCATAAATCGGCCCAGCTGAAATACCGTAGAATTGGTCAATGGAAAAACCCTTCCCTGCGTAACCTTCCAACTCAGAGTGAGCTAAGAATACTTTTTGCAGTACGTTTGGAGGTCTAATATTATTAAGCTCTACAGGACCTATCCCTGTATTTTTACGATAATTTTTTACACCCGAAACTTCTTCACCGCTCAGAAGAAACTTACGCATCTGCTCACCAGACACTTCCACTACTTCATCAAACTGAGACTTCAATCGATCCCTGTAAGCGCGCATCCCACTAGCCACATCCTCGGGAAGCCCCTCAGAACTGACAAACCCGTCAATCATGTGCATGAGTTCTGAAAAAGCCTGTTTCTGTTCGGCTTGCACGCTTTCAAAATCTTCGTCTTTCCGACCGCCAAAAATCTTCAAGGTTGTAGATCTGGTAGCCTTATAAAGAAGATCCTGAATTGGTTCCACCTGGCAAAACTCAGAATAAGCAACTCGCAGATTCAAGTCCGAGATTCTGATATCACCTGTGAAATCAAAGCTTTTATCCAGCCCATAAATCAAAATTTTAGGCTTTAGCTTTTCCAGCGCCTCTAAATATTTATCAGGGCAGCCACTGCGCTTAATCTCTCTGAAAGTCTCTTGAGAAATTAGAACATGAAAAAACAAGGGCAACCGTTCAAAGAACTCTGGATCTACCCCATGCACCATTAAGCTCAGTACATTTTGATCGATGTACAGAGTAGGCTTATTCAGGCATGAGCACGATGATTCCACCATCCCCCCTCAGTATCTTTAATAGCGCCAAGCCGTGATCCGAACCACTCGTTCAAGAAAAAAGTCGTGACTACGAATGTGAGTATCTCGGCAACCAAAGTGATTGGGCAAGTAGCTCAACCCGATTTCACCTCGCCTGGCGGAACAATTGGAGTCGGGGATCCGTTCGGTGCACTAGCACCTTTAGCTTTGCTAACGAGTGAAGATACATAAGCCGTTAACTGCCCACTCAAGTTAGGAATCGTCCTAACGGCTTCTTTCATGAGGTCGGACGACAGTAGGTCCTGCCATGGGCTACCATGGTTAGCAGTTTCGACCAATCTAAGCGGTTGCTCATCTAACCGAGTGAGAGCGGATGTGAGCAATTTGACTTCAAGTGCCGGGTCAATACGGCTTGCCTCCCTTCTATACCCTTCATAGGCTTTAGAAATTGAGGCTTTGAAAGCATAATCTTCCGCTAGGCGGAAACGCTGCCCCACTTGTTTGGTTGACAGCCAGGCAAACCAAATTGGGGCGCCCACAGAGAGTACCGAAAGCAGAAAATTGAGTACAATAACGGAGTTAGATGCATCCGGAGTCTTCAATAGCTCCGAAAGATGCATGAGCTGGCCCTTTCCCAGGTAGCTGCCGATACCCAGCGAGCATGCTAGCCCAGCAACCCACGCCCACATCGACCACGACAGTTTTTGAGACCTATCGGCGAATGCAGCGGCTAAGCCTTGGCTCGTCGCAACAGAATAAGCGTGGTTCGCCTTTTTAACAGACTCATCGGCCTCAGCAGCGGCAGCGGCCAACGCTTGCTGTGCTTCCTCAGCTCCATTCTTCGCTGATAGTACTGCGACTCGATCCTTTTCAGCATCTATTTTAAGTTGATAAATTTCACGACGAATCTCGTTCAGGCTCTCCACATCTTCCGGAAGCTGCAATGCAGCGGCGTGAGCCGCAGTAATTTCCTGAAACACTGCCTCCATCGTTACGCTTCCGTGGTCTAGATTGCGCAGTCGGGTTTGCAATCCTCGCAACTGGCGGGATGCATCGCGCAGATCTTGTAACACTTGGGGAGCTTCAACCGTCTCTGTCACCGGCCCAACAACACGTTTGATGGCGTCCAATGTCATAAAAATGGCGGGCACAGCAGCTTGCGGGCTACCCCACACCTGCGGGACGGTATTACCACGGAGAAAGGTAATTCGCTGCGTGAAGCTCTGGACCATCTCCGGTACTGCTTCGAATCCACCGGCACCGTGTTCAACGAGGGCTATCAGGTCGTTGATCGGCCCCACGATGTCATCGAGCGTAAGGCCAGGGAAACTCCAATTGCCGTGGCTGATATTGAACACGGAATTGGCCGGCACATGCGCACGGAGATCAACGATCAGTTGATTGAGCTCAGCAATGAGCGGAGCCATGTTGGTTTCCACGAGTGCCTTCCTTGGCCATTCGTGCACCCATAATGCACCCTGGCTGATTAAATGGCTGCAACGAAAAAGGGCGGAACCCTTGAGAATATTGGCGTCCCAGGCAGGAATTGAACCTGCAACCTTCCCCTTAGGAGGGGGATGCTCTATCCAATTGAGCTACTGAGACGCAAACACCGGCAGTGAGCACTGCACGGTTGGACGGCCAGCATGTTAACCAGCATGCTGGCGTTTGTCATGCTGCAACAGGCCTTTTTCACGTAATCCTTTTCTGTGGGCCGGTGCCGGGCGCGTCTGGCCCGGCAATCACGCCTTCATCGTGCAGCAGTTTGAACAACCTGGTCACCGCCGCTTCGAGCGTGGTGGAGTTGTCCAACACATGCACTGACGAATCGGCGACCGCCTGCAGCCCGCTGTTACGCGCCAGGCGCTGCTCGATCTCTTGCGCGGTCTCCCGGCCTCTGGCAAGCAAGCGCTCGCGCAGCACCTGCGGTTTAACGTCGATGAGCACCGGCAGAAGGCCCGGGTAGCGCCGCCGCGCTTCGCTCAGGTAGGCCCGGGAACCGTTGACCAGTACCGGCCTGCCCGCCTGCAGCCATTGATCGACCTGTAGCGGGATGCCGTAACCCAGGCCATTGGCGCGCCAGTGCATGGCGAAAGCACCTTGGGCACACAGCGCTTCGAACTGCTCGGCAGTGACGCCATGGGCAGCTTCACCCTTGGCTTCGGCCGAACGGGTGATGACGCGACGGGCGATTTGCACCCCGGCTGCAACAAGTTGTTCGCGCGCGGCATCGATCAGGGAATCTTTCCCGGAACCCGAGGGTCCTATGAGAAATATCAGCCGGCCTGTCGCTGATCGACGAGCGCTTGCGTCATGTTGCATAGCCACTATGCTCTAAGGAAGGAAACCCGCGCATTCTAGGTGTTTTCTTGGCCTTTTGCTGCGTTTTACCAGTTTTTGACGGCAGAAGAATGACGGCAGGGCAAGTTGGGGCAGGTAAAACTTTTCAAACCAGTGCTCATTTCTGATAATTGGTACTGGCATAAAGCCTTTATCCAGCTCACTATTTGTCACAGAATTGACGCCAAGGAAACGGCGAGCATGAGGCAAGATGAGCATCCAATTTTCCATGTCGGTTGAACATTTTGTCGTCGTCACGGTCGTACTTCCACCCCCGTGCGGCCAATTTGACAACCGCGTCCCCTGAACCAGAAAATCCGGTCAATTTATATGCGCCCATTGAAACAGGCTATTTATTCGAGCCGCACTGCTGACAAGTTTGTCGTCCGCCTGCCAGACGGGATGCGTGAGCGCATTGCCGAGGTAGCGCGCAACCATCACCGCAGCATGAACTCCGAAATCATCGCGCGCCTGGAACAGAGCCTTATCCAGGAAGGTGCGTTGGGTGACGAACTGAGCATGCGCCTGGACAGCCCTGAACTGTCCCTGCATGAGCGCGAGTTGCTGCAGCGCTTCCGCCAACTGTCGCACCGACAGCAGAACGCTCTGGTCGCCCTCATCGCTCACGATGTGGAAATGGCCGCAGACGCTTCCTGACGTCAGCTTGCAATCGAGTACAAAAAAGCCAGCGTAAGCTGGCTTTTTTGGTTCTGCCTGTGGGAGCCGGGTTCACCCGCCCCCACACGCCGGGGTTCAGAGCAGGAACAGCGTCGCCAGCCCGAGGAAGATGAAGAACCCGCCACTGTCGGTAACCGCAGTGATCATCACACTCGACCCCATCGCCGGATCGCGCCCCAGACGCGTCAGCGTCATCGGGATCAACACGCCCATCAGCGCGGCCAACAGCAGGTTAAGCGTCATCGCCGCGGTCATCACCAGGCCCAGCGACCAGCTGTCATACAGCCAGAACGCCACCACACCAATCACACTGCCCCAGATCAGGCCGTTGAGCAGCGACACCGCCAGTTCCTTGCGCATCAACCGACTGGTATTGCCTGGCGACACCTGGTCCAGCGCCATGGCGCGCACGATCATGGTGATGGTCTGGTTGCCCGAGTTACCCCCAATACCTGCCACGATCGGCATCAGCGCAGCCAGCGCCACCAGCTTCTCGATCGACCCCTCGAACAGGCCGATCACGCGCGAGGCCAGAAACGCCGTGATCAGGTTGATGGCCAGCCATGCCCAGCGGTTGCGCAGCGAACGCCAGACCGAAGCGAAGATGTCTTCTTCTTCGCGCAGACCTGCCATGTTCAGCACTTCGCTCTCGCTCTCCTCACGGATCAGGTCCACCATTTCGTCGATGGTCAGACGGCCGATCAAGCGATCGCTCTTGTCCACCACCGGGGCGGATACGAGGTCGTAACGCTCGAAGGCTTGAGCAGCGTCGTAGGCATCTTCATCGGGGTGGAAGGACACAGGGTCGGTCGCCATGACCTCCGCCACCTTCTTGTCCGGGTCATTGACCAGTAGACGCTTGATAGGCAGCACGCCCTTGAGGATGCCGTCATAGTCGACCACGAAGAGTTTGTCGGTGTGGTTCGGCAACTCTTTCAGGCGGCGCAGGTAACGCAACACGACTTCGAGGCTGACGTCTTCGCGGATGGTGACCATCTCGAAGTCCATCAGCGCACCCACCTGCTCCTCGTCGTAGCTCAACGCCGAGCGCACACGCTCGCGTTGCTGGGCATCGAGGGTTTCCATCAACTCGTGAACGACGTCGCGCGGCAGCTCCGGCGCCAGGTCGGCGAGTTCGTCGGCGTCCATTTCCTTGGCAGCAGCGAGCAGTTCGTGATCGTCCATGTCGGCGATCAGCGACTGACGAACCGAATCGGAAACTTCAAGCAGGATGTCGCCGTCGCGGTCCGAGCGCACCAGCTGCCAGACCGTCAGGCGGTCTTCCAGGGGCAATGCTTCGAGGATGTAGGCGACGTCGGCGGGGTGCAGGTCATCGAGCTTGCGTTGCAGCTCGACCAGGTTCTGGCGGTGGACCAGGTTCTCCACCAGGTCGTGGTGAGCACCCTCCTGGCGGTGGGTGAGGTCTTCGACCACGCGCTGACGCTGCAGCAGTTCGACCACCTGGGCCAGGCGATCCTGCAGGCTCTCTTGCGCTTTCTTTACTTCTACTTCAGTCATAGGCGAGCTCCACTCCCAGCAGCGGAGCACGCCGGGGGAATCAATCGGTCAGATCTTTCTGTATGAAACTTGTTAAGGAGTAACTACTGGGTAAGTCCATGGTGGTATTCCACAAGCCCCGGCGGGGCTGACGGGCGCAATCATACACTGCCTCGGCGGGCAGATCGCTTAAATTTTTGGCCAGAACAATCGTTTGCGAGATAAAGCTAGGACAACGCTCGAAGCTATCAGTGCGACGGCTGTACTGGATCAGGAAGCACATTTGTTTTCTTGGCAGGCGGCGCGCCAGCTTCTGGCGGCACCCCAGCGATTACAGAAAAGCTTAGTTGGACATCGCCGACAATTCAGCGAAACAGAAAAACAAAAAGCCCGCTTGAATAAGCGGGCTTCTTGTTTGTGTGTGGCGGACTCAGCAGGATTCGAACCTGCGACCGCTCGGTTCGTAGCCGAGTACTCTATCCAGCTGAGCTATGAGTCCGCAATGGGTAGTTTTAGACCAGATTACCACTGGTTGTCTGAAGTAGCTTTGCAAGCAGAGCCACTTCAAAAAGTGGCGGACTCAGCAGGATTCGAACCTGCGACCGCTCGGTTCGTAGCCGAGTACTCTATCCAGCTGAGCTATGAGTCCGCAATAGGTAGTTTTAGACCAGATTACCACTGGTTGTTTGAAGTAGCCTTGTAAGCAAAGCCACTTCAAAAGTGGCGGACTCAGCAGGATTCGAACCTGCGACCGCTCGGTTCGTAGCCGAGTACTCTATCCAGCTGAGCTATGAGTCCGTGTCTTGCCGCGCATTATAGGCCGCTGAATCATTTTAGCAAGAACTTTTTTCGTTTAATTTCAACGACTTAGCGTTCTTACCGATTACAGCGCCCTAAGCGAATAATGGCGGTGAAGGGGGGATTCGAACCCCCGATACCCTTATGAGGTATACTCCCTTAGCAGGGGAGCGCCTTCGGCCACTCGGCCACCTCACCGCAACACGAGGCGAATATTAAAGAACCTCTTTCACCTTTGCAACCCTTTTTTTGAAAAAAACTTCAAAAAAATTAAAGGCTTGGCTCTTCATCCTTCTCCTTCTTGATCCGCAGGTAGATTTCCTCGCGGTGAACAGCCACTTCTTTAGGGGCGCTGACGCCAATACGCACCTGGTTGCCTTTGACGCCAAGCACCGTCACGGTGATCTCGCCGTCTCCAATGATCAGGCTCTCGGCGCACCGACGAGTCAGAATCAACATAGCTTTCTCCTTACGCATAACTTTCAGGGGTAACAGTCTTGGGTATCAGGGCCTGGCCGTGGACGACGCCCCAGGCCCTGGTTGTTCGCCACGCAGGGCAAGCGCCTGCCTGGCGAGCAGAAACGCGAAGGGCGCGGCAAGCCGCGCCCTTCCAGGCAGCGCCTTACTCGCCCTGTCGGGCAGGAGCGTCGAGCTCGAACGCGGTGTGCAGCGCGCGTACGGCCAGCTCCAGGTACTTCTCTTCGATCACTACCGACACCTTGATCTCGGAGGTGGAGATCATCTGGATGTTGATGCTCTCCTTGGCCAGGGCTTCGAACATGCGGCTGGCAACGCCGGCGTGTGAGCGCATGCCAACGCCAACGATCGAGACCTTGGCGATCTTGATGTCGCCGATCACTTCACGGGCACCGATTTCGCGGGCGGTGTTTTCCAGCACGCTTTGCGCCTTCTCGTACTCGTTGCGGTGTACGGTGAAGGTGAAGTCGGTGGTGTTATCGTGCGCAACGTTCTGCACGATCATGTCGACTTCGATGTTCGAGGCGCTGATCGGGCCGAGGATCTTGAAGGCCACGCCCGGGGTGTCCGGCACGCCGCGAATGGTCAGCTTGGCTTCATCACGGTTGAAGGCGATACCGGAAATGATCGGCTGTTCCATGGATTCCTCTTCATCAATGGTAATGAGGGTACCTGGACCCTCCTTGAAGCTGTGCAGCACGCGCAGCGGGACGTTGTACTTGCCGGCGAACTCCACCGAACGGATTTGCAGTACCTTGGAGCCGAGGCTGGCCATTTCCAGCATCTCTTCGAAGGTGATCTTCTCCAGGCGCTGCGCCTGCGGCACAACGCGCGGGTCAGTGGTGTAGACGCCATCGACGTCGGTGTAGATCTGGCACTCGTCGGCCTTGAGCGCCGCCGCCAGGGCCACGCCGGTGGTGTCGGAGCCACCACGGCCGAGGGTGGTGATGCTGCCGTGCTCGTCGACGCCCTGGAAGCCTGCAACCACGACCACGCGCCCTTCCTTGAGGTCGTTACGGATCTTCTGGTCGTCGATCTGCAGGATGCGCGCCTTGTTGTGCGAGCTATCGGTCAGAATGCGTACCTGATTGCCGGTGTAGGACACCGCTGGCACACCACGCTTGATCAAGGCCATGGTCAGCAGGGCAATGGTGACCTGCTCACCGGTCGACACGATCACATCCAGCTCACGTGGAACCGGCTGATCGGTGATCTGCTTGGCCAGATCGATCAGGCGATTGGTTTCACCGCTCATGGCCGACAGCACAACCACCAGGTCGTCGCCTGCCTCACGGTGTTTCTTGACCTTTTCGGCTACCTGCTCGATCCGCTCGATGGAACCGACAGAGGTGCCGCCAAATTTCTGTACGATCAACGCCATTTCAATGGTGCCTCAGCCCATACAGGGCCCCAAAAAACAATCCAACATGAAGGGGCCGGCGACTACCCGCCGGCCCCCTCATCTCAAAGTCCCTGCTCTGCGAACGGCACGGCCAGCGCCAGGGCCTGGTCCAGCGCAGCGACGTCGACGCCACCACCCTGGGCCATGTCCGGACGGCCACCGCCCTTGCCACCCACTTTTGCTGCGGCTTGTTTCATCAGATCGCCAGCCTTGAGTTGGCTGGAGAGGTCTTTGGTCACGCCGGCCACCAGCACGACCTTGCCCTCATGCTCGCTGCCCAGCAGGATCACTGCGTGGCCGAGCTTGTTCTTCAGCTGATCGACCAGGGCCAGCAGGGCCTTGCCATCCTGCCCATCCAGGCGAGCGGCAAGTACCTTGGCACCTTTGACCTCAACGGCCGCGTTGGAGAGATCATCCCCGGCGGCGCTGGCGGCTTTGGCCTGCAGCTGTTCCAGCTGCTTCTCCAGCTGACGGTTGCGCTCGAGCACAGCCGACAGCTTGTCGATCAGGTTGTCACGATTACCCTTGACCAGTTGCGCGGCTTCCTTGACCTGCTCTTCGGCAGCGTTCAGGTAGGCCAGCGCAGCCGCGCCGGTAACCGCTTCGATACGACGTACGCCAGAGGCCACGCCGCCTTCGCTGATGATCTTGAACAGGCTGATATCACCCGTGCGCTTGGCATGGATACCACCGCACAGCTCCACCGAGAAATCGCCACCCATGCTCAGCACACGCACGGTGTCGCCGTACTTCTCGCCGAACAGGGCCATGGCGCCTTTGCGCTTGGCGGTTTCGATGTCGGTCACCTCGGTCAGCACTTCGGTGTTGCGGCGCACTTCACGGTTGACGATCTCTTCCAGCGCCTTGATTTGCTCTGGCTTGACCGCCTCGAAGTGGCTGAAGTCGAAACGCAGGCGCTGGCTGTCGACCAGCGAGCCCTTCTGCTGTACGTGGTCGCCCAGCACCTGGCGCAGCGCTTCGTGCAGCAGGTGGGTGGCCGAGTGGTTCAGCGAAGTGGCGTGCTGCACTTCGGCATCGACCTTGGCCTCGACCTCGGCACCCACGCTCAGCGCACCGCTGGCCACCACACCGTGGTGCAGGAAGGCACCGCCGGTCTTGGTGGTGTCGCGCACGTCGAAGCGCACGGCGCCAGCCTGCAGGTAACCGCAGTCACCGACCTGGCCACCGGACTCGGCGTAGAACGGCGTGCGATCGAGGACCACTACACCCTGCTCGCCCTCGCCCAGTTGCTCGACGGCCTGGCCGTCCTTGTACAGGGCGATGACCTTGGCCTGGCCTTCAGTGGTGGTATAGCCCAGGAAGTCAGTGGCGGTGTCGACCTTGACCAGGCTGTTGTAGTCCATGCCGAAGGCACTGGCAGAGCGGGCACGCTCACGCTGGGCGTCCATTTCGCGCTCGAAACCGGCTTCGTCGATGGTCAGCTCGCGCTCACGGGCGATGTCGGCGGTCAGGTCCATGGGGAAGCCGTAGGTGTCGTACAGCTTGAACACCACGTCACCCGGGACCACGTCACCCTGCAGTTGCGCCAGGTCCTGTTCGAGGATGCGCAGGCCTTGCTCCAGGGTCTTGGCGAACTGCTCTTCTTCAGCCTTGAGCACGCGTTCGATATGCGCCTGCTGGCTTTTCAGTTCAGGGAAGGCTTCACCCATTTCGGCCACCAGCGCGGCAACGATCTGGTAGAAGAAGCTGCCCTTGGCACCCAGCTTGTTACCGTGGCGGCAAGCGCGGCGGATGATGCGGCGCAGCACGTAGCCACGGCCTTCGTTGGACGGCAGCACGCCATCGGCAATCAGGAAGCCGCAAGAACGGATGTGATCGGCGACCACTTTCAGCGACGCCTGGCTGTCATTGCTGCAACCGATGGCCTTGGCCGCCGCGCTCAGCAGGTTCTGAAAGAGGTCGATCTCGTAGTTCGAGTGAACATGTTGCAGTACCGCACTGACCCGTTCCAGGCCCATGCCGGTGTCTACCGACGGGGCTGGCAGCGGGTGCAAGACGCCATCGGCGGTGCGGTTGAACTGCATGAAGACGTTGTTCCAGATCTCGATGTAACGGTCGCCGTCTTCTTCCGGGGAGCCGGGTGGGCCGCCCCAGATGTCGGCGCCGTGGTCGTAGAAGATCTCGGTGCAGGGGCCGCACGGGCCGGTATCGCCCATGGTCCAGAAGTTGTCGGACGCGTAGGGGGCGCCTTTGTTGTCACCGATGCGCACCATGCGCTCGGCCGGCACGCCGATTTCCTTGGTCCAGATGTCGTAGGCTTCGTCATCGGTGGCGTACACGGTAACCCAGAGCTTTTCCTTGGGCAGGTTAAGCCACTTGTCCGAGGTCAGGAAGGTCCAAGCGTAGGTGATCGCGTCACGCTTGAAATAGTCGCCGAAGCTGAAGTTGCCCAGCATCTCGAAGAACGTATGGTGACGCGCGGTGTAGCCGACGTTTTCCAGGTCGTTGTGCTTGCCGCCGGCGCGTACGCACTTCTGGCTGCTGACCGCGCGGGTGTAGGCGCGTTTTTCCTGGCCGAGGAAGCAGTCCTTGAACTGGTTCATGCCGGCGTTGGTAAACAGCAGGGTCGGGTCATTGCCCGGAATCAGGGAGCTGGAGGCGACTCGGGTATGCCCCTGCTCCTCGAAGAAGCGAAGGAAGGCTTCACGGATTTCTGCGCTTTTCATAGGTTCTTCCACGGAAACGGCGGCCCTGATGGGCAAACGCGTCGACGAAACGACGGCAAAGGGCCGCATTATATCGGTCCTGCAAGCTCGGTGCAGTGTGTTTATGCGATGGAAAACGTCGATTAGACGGTTTTCAGGCGGTTGCAAACGAAAATGACATGACCGGATGCTAATTGCAGCCTTTCGCCACTGGCAAGCCCATTACGGCCGAAGGGAAGGGAAAATGGAATAGACGGTGAATTAAAAGGTTTTCATTCGAAATCGGATCCAAACCGACTCTCTCACTGGCGGCGGGTTGGCCGCGCCGACCGGCAAGCGGCACCCTCCATAGCACACTGAAGAATGTCTCAGCGCTATCTGTGTAGCGCCCTGTGTCCTGCGTTCATACCTAGTCTGGCCAACCCTTTTCCCAGAGCACATGCACATGACTACCCATGCAGTAACTGCGCAGCGCGTGGACGGTAATGACAGAAGCAAAGGCGCCGGTTTCGGCGAAATGGATGAAGCAATCGGCTATGACAACCCGTCGCCTTCAGGGCTCGGCGTCTCACGGGTGTATTTCAATTACGAGCTGTTCGATCTCTACAAGGCGCCCTTGGTACATTTTCAGCGCAGGGTCATCGAGGCCATCGATGACGAGGAAAACGTCGGTAACCTGGACGAGATTCTGGTCTGGTTGAGTACCGCCAATGTGAAATTGAGCCAGGGCAGCGATATCACCCTGGAAGTCGAAGGCGAATCTTTCATCATTCAGCAGGCCTCACCTGAGCAGCGGCTTCATTTGCTGTTCATGGGCACAACGCTGCCAGAAACGATTGGCGCTGGCGTCACGTGCCCGCTGCGCATTGACGCCAGCGCCGACCCGGACAGGCATTTTGAAATCACCGCCATCGAAAACCTGTACCTCTACGGCACCCCACAGTTCCTGGCACGCGTCTTCGAACAGCTGGCCCTTCTGCCGGGCTACCCCGAACTCAAGCGGCTTCTGGATACAGCGCGCCAACAGTACGCCAGCGTGCCTGATATCGTGCTCATGCAGCGCCATGCCGGGCCGCCGCAACAGGGCCCGGGCTTTGACCTGCAACGCGTGATCCCTGCCAAGTATTCACATCTGCTGCCGGGCAGCTACACCGCTGTGCTTTACGACCCCTATGACGCCAGCGGCCTCGACGGACTGACCACGTTGGCGAGAATCCTGCAGCAGGCCTATGACGCACTGGCACCAGACATGCTGGCCCCTGCCCCAACGTCAGCCGACTGACCGGTTCAGGCCAGACTACGCCCTTCATCAGGCACGATGAGAATCCCTGCCCTGAGGCCATTCCTGACCTTGGGGTTGGGGAAGATGATGCGCGCACCCTCCTCTTCGACTACCCAGCGCATCTCGGCCAGGTCTTCAGCCAACAGGTAACCTTTGCTCAACTCGGAGAAGTTTTCGATATCCGCCGGCAAGTGCAGGCGGAAGCCCTCG
Source organism: Pseudomonas sp. SWRI77 (assembly GCF_014269105.1). Classification (NCBI taxonomy): domain Bacteria; kingdom Pseudomonadati; phylum Pseudomonadota; class Gammaproteobacteria; order Pseudomonadales; family Pseudomonadaceae; genus Pseudomonas; species Pseudomonas sp. SWRI77. Next base: position 16,484 of record NZ_JABWRV010000013.1, read on the forward strand.
CTGTGCTTGATGATCTCGCGGGCGACACTGAACAGTTTCAGGCCATCGAGCGAGTCTTGCGCCTCGGGTTCGGTGCCTTCGATGATCTGGATCAGGCGCTTTTCCAGCTTGTCCAGATTGACCTCTTCGTTCTGCCCGAACGGCCGCGCCCTGCCCAACTCCAGGGTAAACGCCTCGGCATCGAGCTGCTCATAGGTGAATGCACTGAAGGTGATGGACGACTTGCTCTGCAGCAGCACCGCCTCCATGCCGGCTGCCGCCAGGCGCGCCAGCTCTCGACGAGAATGTTTGCGCCCCTCCTTGTACGGGTACAGGGCGAACTGCTCGATCTTCGAACCACGGATGGCGGTATGCAGGTCGTAATGCAAGCGCAAGCGCTCGGGCTTGCTGAAGAACACCCGGGCAAACTGCTCAAGCTCCGCGGCGCGCAGCGCCTCGAAACCACTGGAAAGCTCGTGACGGCCATTGAACAGGCGGTTGATGTCCTGCTCGATGAAGCGCTCGCCCTTGCGGATGGCCGCCGGGTTACCGAACAGGAACAACACCCGCGCGCACGGTTTGATCTTGCCATTGGCCACGCCATGCAGCAGCCGTTCGAGCAATTCGATCGGCGCTGTTTCGTTGCCATGGATGCCGGCCGACAACAGCAGGTCGAGCCCGCAATCTTCAGCCTCGGTCGGGCGCACTTCGAGTGCGCCCTCCCCCAGCCAGCGCAAACGCACGCCCTTGGGTGTAACTTGGGTCTTCTCGGCCGGTTCGTGATCGGTCAAGGTCAGCTCAAGCAATTTGCCGAGGGCGAGCATAGGCACTTCCTTAGTGTTGGTGGCCGCAGTCGGGGCCATGGACGTGATCGTCGCCGTCAGCGACTTCGGCCGGCTCCATCTCCAGCTGCAGGCTGACCAGGTTGGTGGCCATCGGGCGCAGCAGCAGGTTGGCGTACTCGGTGTCGTCTTCCTCGACGTCCACGCCAATCAGCAACTGGCCGCGGCCGTCCTGCTGAATCCACACTTCCTTGCCTTGCCAGACAACGGCAAAGCGGGTGCAGGAAGTTTCCAGCTGGGTGCCGTCTTCGTCTTCGAGGATCAGGCGCAGGGCATCGGTCATTACTTAGTCTCTCTTCAAGGTTGGCGTTGGAACGGATAGACCGAACCCAATTGCAGAATCTGAGTCAACTCATCCAGTGCCGTACGGCATTCGACCAACAACTGCGGGTCGGCAAGGTCCGCTTCGCCCATGCGGTCGCGGTAATGCTTGTCTACCCACTGCAGCAGCGTGTCGTACAGCGGCGCGGTCATGATAACGCCTGGATTGACCGCCGCCAGTTCCGATTCCTTCAACGCTACGCGAAGACGCAGGCAAGCAGGGCCCCCGCCGTTCTGCATGCTTTGCTTGAGGTCGAACACCTTGACCTCGCTTACCGGGCCGCCCTGCTGGGTCAACTGGCCAAGATAAGCCCAGACCCGCTCGTTGCTCCGGCATTCTTCCGGCACCACCAACAGCATGGAGCCGTCATCGCGGCTGAGCAGCTGGCTGTTGAACAGGTAGGAACGCACCGCATCCTCCACCGCCACTGCCGCACGCGACACACGGATGGCCTGGAAGTTGCCACCCTTACTGGCCAGTTTAGCTTGCAGCTGGCCAAGCACCGCATCGGTCTCGAGGAAGGCGTCTTCGTGGTAGAACAGCACCTCGCCGTTACCCACCGAAATCACGTCATTGTGGAACACGCCCTGGTCGATCACCGCCGGGTTCTGTTGAGCGTAGACCACGCCGTCGTCGCTCAGGCCGTGCAGCCGGGCCACGGCTTGGGACGCTTCCAGGGTCTGGCGCGCCGGGTACTTCTGCGGCGCGGGGTAGCGGCTGTCGAACGCGCTGCGGCCGTAGACGAAGAATTCGACGCCCGCTTCGCCGTAGCGACGGCAGAAGCGTGTGTGGTTGGCCGCACCCTCGTCGCCGAACTGCGCCACCGCCGGCAACGCCGGGTGGTGAGCGAAGTGCCTGTCATCGGCGAACATCGCACCCAGCACACGGCTGGTGGTCGGGTGCTCGATACTGCGGTGGTACTTGCAGTTGAGGTTGGCGGCCGTGAAATGCACGCGACCATCGGCCGTGTCGGCACTGGGGCTGACCGTGGCGGCATTGGCCACCCACATGCTCGACGCCGAGCAACTGGCGACCAGCAAGGGCATGGCTTCCCTGGCTGCGCGCTGGATCACCTCGGCATCGCTGCCTGAGAAGCCCAGGCGGCGCAACGCGGCCACGTCTGGCCGTTCCTGCGGGGCCAGCACGCCCTGCTTGAAACCCATGTCGGCCAGGGCCTTCATTTTTGCCAGGCCCTGGCGCGCGGCTTCGCGCGGGTTGGACGACTGCTGGCTGTTGCTCTGCGAAGCCACATTGCCGTAGGACAAGCCGCCATAGTTGTGGGTTGGCCCCACCAGGCCATCAAAATTCACTTCGTAGGATTTCATCGGCTAGGCTCCGAGACCGTTTGTTATAGGGTGACGCCCGGCGTCAGGGTTGCCGGCAAGGCGAGGCTGGCGGTCTCCAGCGAGGCCACGGGGTAAGCGCAGTAATCGGCTGCATAGTAGGCACTGGCGCGGTGGTTGCCGCTGTTGCCGACGCCACCGAACGGCGCGCTGCTGGCGGCACCGGTCAGCTGCTTGTTCCAGTTGACGATGCCCGCCCGGCTGCGCAGCCAGAAATACTGGTAGCGCGCGCGGGAGTCGGAGAGCAACCCGGCGGCCAGGCCGTACTGGGTGTTGTTGGCCTCATCGATGGCGGCATCGAAGTCGGTGTAGCGAATCACCTGTAGCAACGGGCCGAAGAACTCTTCGTCAGGGCGCCCGGCAACGGCGCTGACATCGAGGATGCCAGGCGTCAGCAGTGCGGCGTCGGCCTGCGGCTGAGTCATCTCCAGCAACTTCACGGCGCCCTTGCCCACCAGGTCGGCCTGGGCTGCAAGCAGCGCCTGGGCCGCCTGCAGCGAAATCACCGAGCCCATGAACGGCGCTGGCTGCTGGTCGAATGCGCCCACCGTGATGCTTCTGCACACCTCGACCAGCCGCGCGATCAGCGTATCGCCCCAGGCCCCTTGCGGCACCAGCAGGCGACGCGCGCAGGTGCAGCGCTGGCCAGCGGAAATGAATGCCGACTGGATGATGGTGTACACCGCAGCGTCGAGGTCCTTGACCTCGTCCACCACCAGCGGGTTGTTACCGCCCATCTCCAGCGCGAGAATTTTGTCCGGGCGCCCGGCGAACTGCTGGTGCAGCAGGTTGCCGGTGCGACTGGAGCCTGTGAAGAACAGCCCGTCGATCCCCGGGTTGGCCGCCAGCGCCACACCGGTTTCGCGCGCGCCCTGCACCAGGTTGAGCACACCGGCGGGCAGGCCGGCAGCGATCCAGCAGTTGACGGTCAGCTCGGCAACCTTGGGCGTCAGCTCGCTGGGCTTGAACACCACGCAGTTACCCGCCAGCAGCGCCGGCACGATATGCCCATTGGGCAAGTGGCCCGGGAAGTTGTAAGGCCCGAACACCGCCACCACACCATGTGGCTTGTGCCGCAACACGGCGGTGGCATCGGCCAGCGGGCCGCTTTTTTCGCCGGTCCGCTCGCGGTAGCTCTGCACCGAAATCGCCACCTTGTTGACCATGCTGGTGACTTCGGTCGCAGACTCCCACAGCGGCTTGCCGGTTTCTTCACCGATGCAATGCGCCAGCGCCTCGGCATGCTGCTTCAGCTGTTCGGCGAATTTTTCCAGCACGTCGATACGCGCTTCCAGGCTCAGTTGTGCCCAGGCCGGAAAGGTCTGGCGAGCGGCCCGCACGGCGGCATCAACCTGGCTGGCATCGGCACCCTGCCCTTCCCAGACTACGGCCTGGCTCACCGGGTTGAGCGATTGCAGGGCGGCGCCCTGGCCGGCCTGCCAGTTGCCGGCGATGTAATGCGTGGTCATTTACTGGGCCTCCCGGCTAGCCGACAGCGGCACGGCCCGCACGTTGTCGCCAGCCCCCATGCGCAGGCGCTTGGCGGTCAGCGGGTCGACCACCAGAGTGCCTGCCGCCAGGCGTGCAGGCGCGGCGGTGATGCGGCAGTCGTCGCGTTTGCGGTTGTGGATGATGTAAGGCGTCGCGTCATCGCCGGGGGTGCCGACCGCCAGCACCAGGGTCTGGCTTTCGCGCACGGCGCGAATTTTCGCGGTCTCGCATTCGATGGCAGGGCCGGCGTCGAAGATGTCGACATAGCCTTGGTAGCTGAACCCTTCCTGCTTGAGCATGGCCAGCGCAGGCTCGGTGTCGGTGTGCACACGGCCGATCACATTGCGCGCCGCCTCGGACAGGAAGCAGGTGTACAGCGGGAACTTGGGCATCAGCTCGGCGATGAACGACTTGTTGCCCACCCCAGTCAGGTAGTCGGCCTGGCTGAACTCCATCTTGAAGAAGTGCCGGCCCAGGCTTTCCCAGAACGGCGAACGCCCCTGCTCGTCGGACATGCCGCGCATCTCGGCGATGATCTTCTTGCCGAACAGCTCCGGGAATTCGGCGATGAACAGCATGCGTGCGCGTGACAGCAAGCGGCCGTTGAGGCCAGAGCGGTGGTCGCTACGCAGGAACAGCGAGCACAGCTCGGAGTTGCCGGTCAGGTCGTTGGCCAGGAACAGGGTGGGGATCTCGCGGTAGATGTTCAGCTCCTGCGAGGCGCTGACGGTCAGGCCGACCCGGTAGTTGTACCAGGGCTCACGCAGGCCGACGGCACCGGCGATGGCGCTGATGCCCACCACCATGCCTTCGTCATTCTCCAGCACGAACAGGTAGTCGGTATCGCCACGTTCGGCTTCACCACGGAAGCTCTTTTCGGCCCAACCCACGCGATGCCCGAGGCGTTCTTCGTTGGCCGGCAGCGTAGTCAGCCCAGTGGTGCCGGTGCTGCGAGCCAGTTCGATCAGCGCGGGTAAATCGCTGCTGCGTACGGGACGAACGATCATGCTATCTCCTTGAGCGGCGACCTCTGCCACCGCGAAACGCTTCGTTTCGAGCTTGCTGTTACGAGCGGTCTGCGCAGGCTCGCGCCTCAGACGGCAACCAGACGCACACTGCCACCCTCACCAATGCCCAGGGCGTCGGCCGCATCGCGCCCCAGGCTGACCGGCTTGCCGGGCACCCAGTCGAGCTCCAGCAACACTGCACGGTAGTCCTGCAACTGGCCGTTGCACACCAGGTACGGGCGCCCGCCCTTGACCGGGGCATCTTCAAGCTTGACCGGCACCACACGGCTCTGGGCAATCGAGCGAATGCCCGAAGCCCGCGCATGCAAGGTCGGCCCGCCGTCGAAGATGTCGATGTAGTGCTCGGTCTCGAAACCTTCACGCATTAGGATGTCGAAGGTGATCTGCGCCCGCGGATGAACCTGGCCCATGGCTTCCTGGGCTTCGTCGGGCAGCAGCGGCACATAGATCGGGTAGTGCGGCATCAGCTCGGCCAGGAACGTGCGGCTCTTCAACCCGCACAGGCGCTCGGCGTCGGCGTAGTTGAGGTCGAAGAAATTGCGCCCTATGGCATCCCAGAATGGCGATTCGCCCTGATCATCGCTGTAGCCAACGATCTCGGTCACCACCGAGTCGGCGAAGCGCTCCGGGTGCGCGGCCATGAACAGCAGGCGGCCACGCGAGTTGAGCTCGGCCCAGCCACTGCCGACCAGTTCAGGCAAGACGTAGAAGCTGGTCAGCAGGCTGTTGCCGGTCAAGTCATGGCACAGCGACAGGACATGGATCTTGTTGTGGATCTTCAGCTCGCGCGAGGCGTGCACGAAGGTCTCGTTACGGAAACTGTAGAACGGCTCGGAGTAGCCGGCCGAGGCGACGATGGCCGAACAGCCGGCAAGCTTGCCGGTGACGCTGTCTTCGAGCACGAAGAAGTAGCTTTCTTCGCCATTGAAGCTGACCTCGGCGGCGAAGGAGGTTTCCGACGCGGCGATCTTGTCGCCCAGACGGGCAGAATCGTCCGGCAGCGAGGTGACACCAATGGGGCTGTCGGCAGCCATGCGCTGCACTTCGTTCAGGTCAGCCATTTGCGCGGGGCGCATCACCAGCATGGTGTCACTCCTTTGGTAAAGCGGGCCGCTTAAGGCGGCACGAAAAAACGGCGGGCGCGCGATTGACACTGCAAGCACGCGCCCGCGCTGGAATTCAGGTATCGCCGGCCCCTTCTGGGCCGACGACAGGACCGCAGGCTTATCAGCCCTGGGTCAGTGTGGCCACGGCGCGTTCGAAGCGGTCCAGGCCTTCATCGATGTCGGCGTCTTCAACCACCAGGCTAGGCGCGAAACGCACCACGTCCGGGCCGGCTTGCAGCACCATCACCCCTTCTTTCTCGGCGGCGTTGAGCACGTCCTTGGCCTTGCCCCTCCAGGCGTCGGTCAACACGCAGCCAATCAGCAGGCCAACGCCACGCACCTGGGTGAACAGGCTGTACTTCTGCCCGATCTGCTCCAGACGGGCCTTGAAACGCTCGTGCTTGGCCTTGATACCGGCCAGGGTTTGCGGGGTGTTGATCACGTCCAGCACGGCGCAGGCAACGGCGCAGCCCAGCGGGTTGCCACCATAGGTGGTGCCGTGGGTGCCGACAGCCAGGTGCTTGGCCAGCTCGGTGGTGGTCAGCATGGCGCCGATCGGGAAACCGCCGCCCAGGCTCTTGGCGCTGGTCAGGATGTCGGGGGTCACACCGTAGTGCTGATAGGCGTACAGCGAACCAGTACGGCCGACGCCGGTCTGCACTTCGTCGAAGATCAGCAGTGCATTGTGCTCATCGCACAGCTTGCGTGCGCCTTCCAGGTAAGCCTTGTCGGCCGGGACCACACCGCTCTCGCCCTGGATCGGCTCGATCACCACGGCGCAGGTCTTGTCGGAAATCTGTGCCTTGAGCGCTTCCAGGTCGTTGTACGGCACATGGCTGATGCCGGTGATCTTCGGCCCGAAGCCGTCGGAGTACTTCGGCTGGCCGCCGACGCTGACGGTGAACAGGGTGCGCCCGTGGAAGCTGTTCACGGTGGCGATGATTTCGTGCTTTTCAGGGCCGAAACGGTCATGGGCAACGCGACGGGCCAGCTTGAAGGCGGCCTCGTTGGCTTCGGCACCGGAGTTGCAGAAGAAGGCTCGGTCGGCAAAGGTCGCGTCCACCAGTTTGTGGGCCAGGCGCAGCGCCGGCTCGTTGGTGAATACGTTGGATACGTGCCAGAGGGTGTTGGCCTGCTCGGTCAGTGCCTTGACCAGTGCCGGATGGCAGTGACCCAGGGCGTTGACGGCGATACCGCCAGCGAAGTCGATCAGCTCGCGACCCGACTGGTCCCAGACTCGGGAACCCTCGCCTCGCACAGGAATGAAGGCCGCCGGCGAATAGTTGGGGACCATGACCTGGTCGAAATCGGCACGTTGCACCGGGGCTTGCTCAACGGACATCTGAGTCTCCTGAAGAGGAACGCTGGCCTGGAAGTGGCGAGCGATGGGGGGATTGTAAGGACTGATGGGCGCCTGTCCTTGCGGCCAAGCGACAACTTGTTACAGCGCAAAACCCTGTTTTACCCAGGCTTTCGGCAATGCGACAAACACTGTCGCAATCGCGCAGTGTAACGGGAGTGGGTGGCTGGGTGAACGGGTGTTCACACCGGGATTGGATGCTGCCGGCACCGACCCATTCGTGGGGCCTGCACCGTCAGACAAGCGTCAACCCTTCTCGGCGGGCGCCGAACTCAACTCGAACGGGCTGCTGTTACGCCGCTGGTTGCGGTCTTCACGCGGCGTCGCGCCAAAGAAATTGCGGTACGCACTGGAAAAATGCGGCCCCGAGGAGAACCCGCACGACAAGCCGATCTGGATGATCGACTTGCTGGTCTGCATCAGCATCTGCCGCGCTTTGTTAAGCCGCAGCTCGAGGTAATACTGGCTGGGTACCCGGTTCAGGTACTGCTTGAAGATGCGCTCCAGCTGCCGACGCGACACGCACACATGCTGAGCGATCTCGTCGGTGGTCAGCGGCTCTTCGATATTGGCTTCCATCAGCAATACGGCCTGGGTCAGCTTGGGGTGGCTGGAGCCCAGGCGGTTCTGCAACGGAATACGCTGACGCTCGCCCCCCTCGCGGATACGCTCGACCACCAGTTCTTCAGACACCGCCCCCGCCAGCTCCGCACCATGATCACGGGCCAGCACGGCCAGCAACAGATCAGTCACCGCCATGCCACCACAGGCGGTCAGGCGGTCACGGTCCCAGTCGAACAGGTGGCTGGTGGCGATGACCTTGGGGAAGCGCTCGGCAAAATCGTCCTGCCAGCGCCAGTGCACCGCCGCACGATAACCGTCGAGCAGGCCAAGCTGGGCCAGCGGATACACACCGGCCGACAAGCCACCGATCACGCAACCACTTCGCGCCTGCTGCTTGAGCGCGGTCGACAGCACCGAGCCGACGGCCTGCGGTGGCTCGTCGGCCAGCAACAAGAGCTTCTGAAAGCCCTCCAGGCGGCCATTCCACGGCTCGCCCGGCAGGCGCCAGGCACCCTCAACGGCAGGCTCGGCCTGAAGAAAGGCCAATTCGTAGACCACATCCGGATGCACCCGCTGGGCCACCTGCAACACTTCCTCGGCCAGCGCCAGGGTCAAGGGCTTGGTGCTGGGCCAGATGAGAAAACCGATTCGCTGGGTGGTCATAGGGTGCGGTCCGAAACCTGGGGTCGTTCGAGTCTGTGGCGCAGGGTCAGGCTGCGCTCGCTGCGCAGCATGCCCTATTCTGGTGCAAAGATGCAGCGTTCTTTACTTGAGGCTGCCGGAGAGGAACTGCTTGAGCCGCTCCGATTGCGGGTTGGCCAGCACCTCGCGCGGGCAACCGGTCTCTTCCACCAGGCCCTTGTGCAGGAATACCAACTGGTTCGACACCTCGCGGGCAAAGCCCATCTCGTGGGTCACCACCACCATGGTCCGGCCTTCCTGGGCCAGCGCCTGCATGACCTTGAGCACATCACCCACCAGCTCGGGGTCGAGCGCCGAGGTCGGTTCGTCGAACAGCATCACCTCAGGCTCCACGGCCAGGGCACGGGCAATCGCCACGCGCTGCTGCTCGCCACCGGACATGTGCCCCGGGAAGGCATCCTTGCGGTGGGCGACACCGACTTTGGCCAGGTAGTGCTCGGCCTTTTCCAGGGCCTCTTTCTTGTTCATCCCGAGCACGTGCACGGGGGCCTCGATGACGTTTTCCAGCGCAGTCATGTGCGACCACAGGTTGAAATGCTGAAACACCATCGACAGGCGCGAGCGCATGCGCTGCAACTGACGCGGGTCGGCCGCCTTGAGTGCGCCATCCTTGCCGGCGACCAGCTTTAACTCTTCGTTGTTGAGCAGGATCTTGCCGGCGTGGGGCTGCTCGAGCAGGTTGATGCAGCGCAGGAAGGTCGACTTGCCCGAACCGCTGGAGCCGATGATGCTGATCACATCGCCAGCCTTGGCCGCCAGGGACACGCCCTTGAGCACTTCATGGCTGCCGTAGCGCTTGTGCAGGTCTTGGACTTCGAGTTTGTACATGCTGTCGATTCTCACAGAGCGGTCAGTGCTTGCGCGGCGCCAGGTAGCCGAGCCAGCGGCGTTCGGCCATCTTGAACAGGCGCACCAGGATGAAGGTCAGGCACAGGTAGAACACGCCCGCCGTGATGTAGGCCTCGAAAGGCAGGTAGTACTGGGCATTGACCGTGCGCGCCGCGCCAGTGATGTCGATCAGGGTAACGATCGAGGCAAGGCTGGTGGTCTGCAGCATCATGATCACTTCGTTGCTGTACTGCGGCAGCGCCCGGCGCAAGGCCGACGGCAGCAGGATGCGCCGGTACATCTTGAAGCGCGACATGCCCATGGCCTTGGCTGCCTCGATCTCACCATGGGGCGTGGCCTTGAGGCTGCCGGCGATGATCTCTGCGGTGTAGGCACTGGTGTTGACGGCAAAGGCCAGGCAGGCGCAGAAGGTGGCACTGGACAGCATCGGCCAGAAGATACTCGCGCGCACCGCTTCGAACTGGGCCAGGCCGTAGTAGATCAGAAACAGCTGCACCAGCATCGGCGTGCCGCGAATCACATAGGTGTACAGCCAGGCACTGAGGTTAACCAGCGGCTGCTTGGACACCCGCATCAAGCCCAGCGGAACCGCTGCGAGCAGGCCGAAGAACAGCGACAGCGCCAGCAGCTTGAGGGTGGTCAGCAGCCCGCCGAGGTACAGCGGCATGGCCTCCCACACCACGTTGTAGTCGAAGATCATAGTTCAACCACCTTGACGCCCACCGAGTAGCGTTTTTCAAGATACTTCAAGGCCAGCAGCGAGACACTGGTCAGTACCAGGTACATGGCCGCCACCGCCAGAAAGAAGGTGAAGGGTTCGCGGGTGGCGTCAGCCGCCTGCTTGGCTTTGAACATCATGTCCTGCAGGCCGACCACCGAGATCAGCGCCGTGGCCTTGGTCAGCACCAGCCAGTTGTTGGTGAAGCCCGGAATGGCCAGGCGGATCATCTGTGGCACCTGGATGCGGAAGAACACCTGAAGGTTGCTCATGCCATAGGCCACGCCGGCTTCGGCCTGGCCCTTGGGGATGCCGAGGAAGGCGCCACGGAAGGTTTCCGACAGGTACGCGCCAAAGATGAAGCCCAAGGTGCCGATGCCCGCAGCCAGCGGGTTCAGGTCGATGTAGTCTTCGTAGCCAAACAGCGGCGCTACCCGGTTGATGATGTCCTGCCCGCCGTAGAAGATCAGCAGGATCAGTACCAAATCCGGAATACCACGGATCACCGTGGCATACATATCGCCCAACCAGGCCAGCCAGCGCACCGGCGACAAGCGCAGCGCCACGCCAATCAGGCCGAGCACGATGGCCAGGGCCATCGACGACAGGGCGAGCTGCAGCGTCAGCCACGCCCCGTCGAGGATGACTGCCCCGTAGCCTTTCAACATGATGAGGTCCTCGACCTAAAGAATGAAAAATGGTGCAAACCTCAGAGCCTCTGCTGTTTGCACCATTGCACAGGTGAAACCCGACGTCTTAGTTCGAGTCTGGACCGTAGATGTCGAAGTTGAAGTACTTCTTCTCGATTTCTTTGTACTTGCCATTGGCACGGATGGCGTCGATGGCCGCGTTGATGCGGTCGACGTTGGCCTTGTCACCCTTGCGCACGGCAATGCCAATGCCGTCGCCGAAGTACTTGGCGTCGGTGAACGCTGGGCCAACGAAGGCGAAGCCTTTGCCTGCGTCAGTTTTCAGGAAGCCGTCTTCCAGCAGGGTGGCGTCAGCCACCGTGCCATCGAGGCGGCCGGCAGCCACGTCCAGGTAGATTTCGTTCTGGGTGCCGTAAGGAACCACGGTGGCACCTTTGGCGCCCAGCACTTCCTTGGCGAAGCGGTCATGGATCGAGCCGCGCTGCACGCCGATCTTCTTGCCCTGCAGTTCGCCCAGGCTGTCGCTGACGGTGGTGCCTTCCTTCATCACCAGGCGTGCTGGGGTCAGGTAGTAGCGGTTGGTGAAGTCGACCGACTTCTTGCGGTCTTCGGTGATCGACATGGACGACAGAATCGCGTCGATCTTGCGCACCTTCAGTGCCAGGATCAGGCCATCGAACTCTTGCTCGACCCAGGTGCACTTGGCTTTCATCTCTTCACACAGGGCATTGCCGATGTCGTAGTCGAAACCGGCAATGCTGCCGTCGGGCTGCTTGAAGGCAAAGGGTGGGTAGGCGGCTTCGATACCGATTTTCAATGGTTTTTCATCGGCCTGCGACACCAGGGAAAACACGGACAGCGCCAGGGCGCCAAGCAGTGCGAGCTTCTTCATCAGGTAACTCCATCGGTACGGGGCAATACAAGGCAGGTAACGGCTGCCCGATATGCGAATGGGTACAACGCGAGCCGCGCAGGGTCGGTCGGAGACCACGAGCGAGTGAGTGGCATTTTAACGACAGCCCGGTAGTCGATATTTCTTCAAAGCGACAACTACTTACAGAAGCGCTTGAAACCGCTGCGGGCGATGTTGACAGCCATTGCAAGATATGCAAGAGCGCAAGAATTAGAACCCATTGAACTAGCAAATACTGGGCCTATTATTGGCAAAGCCTTGTGTCACGGCAAGTGCAGCGTACCACCCAGGCAAAAATGCCTGCAAAAATGCACCGAAAGTGGGCCGAACTGTTTCCTCGCGCCCCGTTTGCGATCACCCAAGGTGACAGAAGAGTTACCGATGAATGTCGGGTAACAGTAAAGCAAAAACCCCGCCGGTTGCCCGAGCGGGGTTTTTATCAGGGCCTCAGGGGGGGGCGTGCTACAACCCCCTGCGCATCACGCCGAAGCCAGGTTCATCGCTTTGTGCGTGTCGATCAGGTGCTGTACCACACCCGGGTCGGCCAGGGTCGAGATATCCCCCAATGAGCCGTACTCCGCCGTGGCGATCTTGCGCAGGATACGCCGCATGATCTTGCCCGAGCGGGTCTTCGGCAGCCCAGGCGCCCACTGGATCACGTCCGGCGAAGCAATCGGCCCGATCTCCTTGCGCACCCAGTTTTTCAGCTCCAGGCGCAGTTGCTCGCTGGGCTCCACGCCGGCATTGAGGGTGACATAGACATAGATGCCCTGCCCCTTGATGTCGTGCGGCACACCCACCACGGCCGCCTCGGCAACCTTGGCGTGGGCAACCATGGCACTTTCGATTTCGGCAGTGCCCATGCGGTGGCCGGACACGTTGAGCACGTCATCCACACGGCCGGTGATCCAGTAGTAACCATCTTCGTCGCGGCGCGCGCCGTCACCGGTGAAGTACATGCCACGGAAGGTCTTGAAGTAGGTGTCGACGAAACGGTCGTGATCGCCATACAGCGAACGCGACTGGCCCGGCCAGGAATCGAGGATCACCAGGTTGCCTTCGGCGGCGCCATCGATGAGGTTGCCCAGGTTGTCCACCAGCGCCGGCACCACACCGAAGAACGGACGGGTTGCCGAACCCGGCTTGAGGCCGGTGGCGCCTGGCAACGGGCTGATCAGGATGCCGCCAGTTTCGGTCTGCCACCAGGTATCGACGATCGGGCAACGCTCTTTGCCGACCGCCTTGTAGTACCAGTTCCATGCCTCGGGGTTGATCGGCTCGCCGACCGAACCCAGCAGGCGCAGGCTGGAACCATCGGCGCCGTCAACGGCCGCCTGCCCTTCGGCCATCATGGCGCGAATCGCGGTAGGCGCGGTGTAGAGGATGTTGACCTTGTGCTTGTCGATGATTTTCGACACCCGGGTGATGTCCGGGTAGTTCGGCACACCCTCGAACAGCAAGGTGGTGGCGCCGTTGGCCAGCGGGCCGTAGACGATGTAGCTGTGGCCGGTGACCCAGCCCACGTCTGCGGTGCACCAGTAGACCTCACCCGGGCGGTAGTCGAACACCCGCTCATGGGTCAGCGCGGCATACACCAGGTAACCCCCCGTGGTGTGCAGCACGCCCTTGGGCTTGCCGGTGGAGCCGGAGGTATAAAGGATGAACAGCGCTTCCTCGGCACCCATTTCTTTCGGCGCGCAGTGGCTGGAAGCCACTTTCATCAGGTCTTCGTACCAGATGTCGCGGTGCTGGTGCCAGGCAATCTCGCCACCGGTGCGCTTGCACACGATGATCTTCTGCACGCTGTTGGTTTCAGGGTTGGTCAGGGCCAGGTCGACGTTGCCCTTGAGCGGGGTACGACGGCCGCCGCGCAAGCCTTCGTCGGCGGTGATCACTACCTTGGACTTGCAGTCGATGATTCGGCCGGCCAGCGCCTCGGGGGAGAAGCCGCCGAATACCACCGAGTGGATTGCACCGATGCGGGCACAGGCCAGCATGGCGACCACGGCCTCGGGGATCATCGGCATGTAGATGGTCACCACGTCGCCGCGGTGCACGTCCTGGCCACGCAAGGCGTTGGCAAACTTGCAGACCTGCTCGTGGAGCTCGCGGTAGGTGATGTTGCGGTGCTCGGAAGGGTCGTCGCCTTCCCAGATGATCGCCAACTGGTCGCCACGCTCTTCAAGGTGGCGGTCCAGGCAGTTGGAGGAAACGTTCAGAGTGCCATCGGCAAACCACTTGATATCGACATGGTGGTCATCGAAGGAGGTCTGCTTGACCTTGGTAAACGGCTTGATCCAGTCCAGACGCTGGGCCTGCTCGCGCCAGAAGCCGTCCGGGTTGATCACCGATTGCTGGTACATGGCCTTGTAGGTGGCCTCGTCGGTCAGGGTAGTGGCCGCAACCTCGGGACGAACGGGATACAGTGGAGCCGCACTCATCTGTGTTACCTCGGTGTAATAGTTGTTTTTGTATGGAACCGTTTGTAACTGTACCAGAGCGACAAAAGCCATTCGACGTTGGTAGTAAAGCGGCCGAATTTGGTACTGACGTACGAGCAGAGCGCTCTAGCTAGCGGCTCGTAGCCCTGGCCCGAAAAAAGCAGGGTGCTTTTGGGGTGATTGTTACAGATTCTGTCAAAACACTTTATCAAAAGGCCTACTGTTTCAGCGCAAGCCGCCCCCCTAAAATTCATCTCGCCAACAACGGCAAGGCGATTAACTTCTGGTAACAGCCCCCACGAAGGCAAGCGTTAATCCCCCTCTACTTCGATAGTTAAAACCCGCAGCACGTGCGGCGTTACAAACGCCGCGCACCCCCTCACGACCTTAGACAGGTAAATAGAAAATGAAAGCTTTACTGGTATTGGTACTTGGCAGTCTTTGCGGCGCGGCAATGGCCGGCGAAGCAAACGATGCCGAGCAGATTCCGGTTGAACAGTACAGTTATTCGCAGCACCTGGACATTGCCCGCGTCATCTCCATGAGCGAAGTGCCCAACGTCTGTGAAGTCGTGCCCGCCCGCATGACCTACGAGGACTCCAAGGGCCAGACGCACATTCTTGAATACCGCGTGATGGGGAATGGCTGCTCTAACGGCTAACCCTTGAGATCAGGGCCCCACTGGGGCCCTTCGCGGGAAAATCCGCTGCCACCCGCCATTCAAACTTACATCGACGACTATTATTCTGGCGTCTTGCCCAGCGAATAATCACGCAACTTGTTGGCAATGGTCGTGTGCGAAACACCCAATCTTTTGCCCAATGCGCGGCTACTTGTAAATTCCCCCATCAAACTTTCCAGTACGGCCTTTTCAAAGCGCCCGACAATCTGCGAAAGATCCCCTTCCAGGGAAAATTCCCCCAGCGGTTGACGCACGCCATAGTCGGGCAAACGAATATGCTCGCTTTTAACCACACCGCCTTCACATAACGAAACCGCCTGGAACAATACGTTTTCCAGTTGCCGCACATTACCGGGCCAGTGGTACTGGCTGAGTTTATCCATTGCTGCCGGCAGCAGGCGCGGCAACGCGCAGCCAATTTGTCGGCTGGCCTGATCGAGAAAGTGCTGCACCAGCCCTTCCAGCCCATCCATGCACTCACGCAAGGGCGGAATGTGCAAAGACAACACATTGAGGCGGTGATACAGGTCCTGGCGGAACTCGCCGCGTGCGCACAACTCGGACAAGTCCACCTGGGTCGCGCAAATGACCCGCACATCCAGGTACACCTCTTCATCACTGCCTACCCGGCGAAAGCAACCGTCCTGCAGAAAACGAAGCAGCTTCACCTGCAGCCGCGGGCTCATCTCCCCGACCCCATCGAGAAACAGCGTACCGCCAGCCGTCAGCTCCAGCAGCCCCAGCTTGCCTTCGGCCCGCGCCCCTTCGAAGGCACCGGGCCCGTAGCCAAACAGCTCGGTCTCGGCCATCGACTCGGGCAACCCCGCGCAATTGAGCGCCATCAGCGGCGACTGCCCACGCGGGCTGGCCAGGTGACAGGCGCGCGCCAGCAGCTCTTTACCGGTGCCCGTCTCGCCTTCGATCAGCAAGGGTGCATCCAGGGGCGCCATGCGCCGCGCCTCACGCACCACCGCCGCCATCACCCGCGAGCTCTGGAAGATACTGTCAAAGCCGCGCAACTCCTGCTTGCGCACGTTATAGATACGCTCACCGATACGGTCGGCGCGGTGCAAAGTCAGCACCGCGCCGGCCAGCGCCTCGCTGTCGTCATGCTCGGATTGCAACGGCGCGATATCGGCGAGAAACACGTCGCCCTTGACCTTGACTCGCAAGCCGTTGATGCGCGACTTGTTGGCCCGCACCAGTTCGGGCAGGTCGAAGTCTTCGACATAACGCGCCAGCGGCATGCCCGGCACCTCGTCGACGCGCACCCCGAGCAACTGCGCCGCCGTTCGGTTGGCGGCAACGATGCTGCCGCCCATGTCGATCGACAGCACAGGGAAGTCCAACGCGCCCAGTAAAGCATTCAGCTCCATGTGCCGACGCTCACTGGGCATCAAACCCACGCGCTTGACGCCAAACACCCCGGCAATGGCCTCGAATTTCGGCCGCAGGGCCTGGAACTGCAGGTTGATCAGGTTCGGGCAGTGCAGGTAGATGGCATTGCCATGATCCCCCCCCACCTCGCCGCGCAGCACGTTGATGCCGTACTCCACCAACAGGTTGAGGATGTCGCGAAGGATGCCGATGCGGTTCTGGCAATGCACTTTGATACGCATGAGAGCTCTCTAAGCGCCGATGTTTTTCACCTGGGCGCGGAAAATTCGTAAAGATAAGCTGACAAAAACAGGCAAACCATCAGCCCTATGCCCCGGATTTTCCGTCACGCGCGTCGTTTTGTAAAATTTTCGTTACGAACAGCTGCCAACCCAACACCTGACAGAAACACCTACCCCCGTGCAAATTGCCGGATGAGGGGATATTCCTAGGGTAAGCACATAACAAGAAAAGCCCTCACCAGGAGAGCCACATGAAACAGACGCAATACGTGGCACGCGAGCCCGATGCGCATGGTTTTATCGACTACCCGCAGCAAGAGCATGCGGTGTGGAATACGCTGATCACCCGTCAGCTGAAAGTCATCGAAGGCCGTGCGTGCCAGGAATACCTGGACGGCATCGACCAGCTCAAGCTGCCCCACGACCGCATCCCGCAACTGGGCGAGGTCAACAAGGTGCTGGGCGCCACCACTGGCTGGCAGGTCGCCCGCGTACCGGCACTGATCCCCTTCCAGACCTTCTTCGAATTGCTGGCCAGCAAGCGCTTCCCGGTTGCCACGTTCATCCGCACCCCGCAAGAACTGGACTACCTGCAGGAACCGGACATCTTCCACGAGATCTTCGGCCACTGCCCGCTGCTGACCAACCCCTGGTTCGCCGAGTTCACCCACACCTATGGCAAACTCGGCCTGGCCGCGAGCAAAGAGCAGCGCGTGTACCTGGCACGCCTGTACTGGATGACTATCGAGTTCGGCCTGATGGAGACCCCGCAAGGTCAGAAGATCTATGGCGGCGGCATCCTTTCCTCGCCGAAAGAAACGGTCTACAGCCTGTCGAATGAACCGGAACACCAGGCGTTCGACCCGATAGAGGCGATGCGCACGCCGTACCGCATCGACATCCTGCAGCCGCTGTACTTCGTCTTGCCCAACCTCAAGCGGCTGTTCGACCTGGCCCATGAAGACATCATGGGCATGGTTCAGCAGGCCATGCAGCTGGGCCTGCACGCCCCCAAGTTTCCACCCAAGGTTGCTGCCTGAAGCCACCCTGATAACAACTCGAACTGGAAAAGTAATCATGAATGCCTTGAACCAAGCCCATTGCGAAGCCTGCCGCGCCGATGCACCGAAAGTCAGCGACGAGGAACTGGCAGAGCTGATTCGCGAAATCCCGGACTGGAACATCGAAGTGCGCGACGGCCACATGGAGCTGGAGCGCGTGTTCAAGTTCAAGAACTTCAAGCATGCCCTGGACTTCACCAACGCCGTGGGTGCAATCGCTGAAGCCGAAGGCCATCACCCTGGCCTGCTGACCGAGTGGGGCAAAGTCACCGTGACCTGGTGGAGCCACTCGATCAAGGGCCTGCACCGCAACGACTTCATCATGTGCGCGCGTACCGACAAGGTTGCCGAGTCGGCTGAAGGCCGCAAGTAACACCTGAAGACGGGGCCGCTGTGCCCCCCCCTATACGGCGTTCCGGCGCGAAGGGGGGGCACAGCGGCCCCGTTTTTTTGTAAGACAAATGTCCGTTATTCGCCCGTAAACCCGACAAGCGAACGGGAAAAAGTTCAAACTGTCATCTAGACTGCTGTATCCTGCCCCAGCTTTCCGAAGCCCTAAACGCGCCTGGCGCAGCCTTTTCACTCACACTTGCGAGGAACGACGAGATGCATGAAATCCCGAATCTTCCCTTCCCAAGCCTGAACCCAGAAGAGCAAACCGTTTCCGTCCACGCCGAGCCGACGCCTGCCGTCGACCAGGATGGTGACGATCAATCCAGCGCTGATCAGGAATAAACCGCGCATCACAACTGTGTGAAAACGGCTGACCTGCGGGCCACCGCGGTCAACACGTTTTCACACCGTTCAGCCTCAGGCAGTAGCCTGCTACCCCCCGCTCACCTGCCAGGCTATGCATCGTTGCGGCTCCCTTACCGGAGATTGCACCATGCATTCACCCTCCCCCGCTCCCGACGAGTACCGCCGCCGCATAGAGGCGATCACTGCCCAGGACATCCTGCTGGCGAATGATACGTCCGGCCCCCTCGACCTGAAGACTTCGCTGAGCCTGCACTTTGACCGGGCATTCGACTTCGACGACCTGTTTCCGCGTCAGCTCCAGGACCATGAGTTGCGCGAGGCCCTGAACCAGGCTTTTGCCAGCCAGGCAGCCGCGAGCCACCTCAACGCCTTTTTCAAACGCCCGCCAGCCACCCCCTTGGCCACCGGCGAGTGTGCCTATTTTTTCAGAACCTTGGTGGCACGGGCACTTCCCGACGACCTTACTGGCCCATCGGGTGCCGCTGCCTATCAAAGCTGCAGCCTGGCCCAGACACTCTGGGCCAGGCACCTTTGCCACAAGCGCCGTGACGCCTTCCTCATAGCGGCCCTGCTGCTTCACAACGACCTGCCCGACGAGGCCCCGCTACCCCTTGCGCCGGCAACGACAGTGGAACTTGCGCATGCCCTGGACCTCAATGCCTTGTCACACCACCTGCTGGCCACCCCGGCCGGCACCAACCCAGCCGAGCACCTGTTCGCGACACTTGAGGCAGACGTCTACTACCAGGGGCTGCGCTATCGCCCCCCGACCCTGCGTGAACGCGAAGCCGGCCATGAGCCCAACCAATACGGCAAAGTCACCTTGCCGGGTGCAGCATTGAATGCCCCCGTCGCCCATGTACTGGATGCATTGCTGCACGCCCAAGCGTTCAGCCAGTGGGCCGCTCGCCTGGCACAAGCCCTGCAATTGCCCGAGGCAATCAACAGCCGTGACCTTGCCGAGCAGGCCATGACCGATTGGCTCTACCCACCGCATGCGCGACGTGCCGGCTATGTATTGGACTTCGAACTGTTCAACCCGCAGAACCAGAGGCTGCCCTATGCCGACATACGCCTGGACCTGACCAACAGTGTGCAGGCAAGCCTCGGCTGCCGCCCCGCCGTTGCCGAACTGGCCGCCGAGTTACTGCTGCGCCATTTCGCCCCCGAACTGCTGCTCGACGACACCCCCACAGCGATACCTTATCGGCCCGACCTGAACTGGGCCATTCTGCGCCAAGGGGTCATGCTGCTGCGCGACCTGCAGCGCCCGCTGAGCCATGAACAGGCAGAGCAGATACTCAGCCAGACCGTCCAAGACTCCGCTGGCAGCAGTGAAGCCCTGCGCGACACGCTCGCCCAGTGGGGGCCGCTGCAAGGTCACATCGCGTACATGCCGCCGTGGTCGGCCCAGCAATGGCGCACGGTCTACGATCACTACCTGATTGCCTGGGATGTGGCGCAACTGCAGCAGCAGCCAGACCGCATTGCCGAAGCGTGCAGGTTGCTGGAGGCGGCCAACATCGACCCGGCCGGGCACAACGCCGATGGCCAGCTTCACCTTGAAGCGTATCTCGATCTACAAACCCGCTACAGCGCGAAAGGCCTACCAGACGTCACGCAATGGTTCGAAGAGGCATTTGACCGCTGGCTGGCCTCAGCCCGAATACTCCATGAAGGCCTGATGCAACGGCTGCTCAGGCATCTACCGGAAGATTATCTGCAGGCACTGCGCGAAGGCCCGTGGACCTGTTACGCCGCGACCTGGCCACGTTATCGGCAACCTGGCCCGGTCCCGCCCTATGGTGACAGCCCCGAGGAACACTGGCAGCAAGAGGTAGGCACACTGGGCATGCTGGTTTTGTTGCAAGGTGAACACGACCACACGTTGCTGGAACTGTTCCCGCAGCGCTTGACATGGAACGAGCGCGCCATCCCCTCGGCTGCCGCCCACCGCCTCTCGGACATTGTGACACTGCCCTATCAGGCCTATAACGAAGCGCCCCCTACCTGGGATGTCGCCACGTTCCATTCCAGCCTGAGCACCATCATCCAAGCGCCGGCGAAGCACAGACTGGAGGCTCTGACCAACGCCTACGTCCAATACGTCGGGCTAGGTAACAGCGCAGCGTTGCATGCTGTCAGCAAAGGCGCCACGCGACACGAGGCATTTCTTGCCGAAAAGCGCCAAACCAGCAACTGGGGTTACCTGTGGAAGCTGATCAAACACACTGTGCCGGGGGCTGCGTGCATCGATGCCCAGAACGGGCAGGATGCAGTGAGTTGCATACTGGACGTGGTGGCCGGCGCAGGCTCGGCAACCCGTGCGATCCGCCGCGCAGCCAACCCACTGGCGCGCCTGTCCGCTGCCAACAGCCAAGCCGCTCAGGCGATGCGCCTAGGGTTGGTCAAATCAGCCAGGCGCTGGTCCGAGTTATCCGAATTGCCGCCTGCGGTCTATGCCCGAACCGTTGGGCCCAGGCGCTGGCACAGTCAGCCTGAACTTCCCACTCATGCCACTTGGCCGGACAACTTCAGGCTCGATCAGCCGCCCCCGCCCGGCCTGACCCCCGGCCAGTTCATGCGCGACCGCCTGACACCGCCGGATGCACCTTTGGCGTGGCAAGGCCATCCCCGCCCCCTGTCAATTGCCAGGAGCGATGGCCAGGTGGATACACTCATCAACGGCGCTACCTATCGCCATCACCCCGGCGAACTCAGCAATACGCTTCGCCGCATCGACAACCAGAAGTTGTCGTCTGCACCTGCCCCAACCCTGCAAAACGCGCCGTACCGTAACGAAGGTGACAGGCATATCGCCTTGAGCTTCTCCCCGGCCGCCAACGAAGCGCATACCCCCCTGTTCGGCCAGCAGGTAAGCCATGCCTTCCAGCATGTGCGTATCGAGCCTGCGCCCATACGCATGCACGGAGGCGACAGCCGGTTTGACGCCTGGACACAGGCCATGGTGCATGAGGGCAAGGTGGTGAACTACACCGGCCAGCCGTCCAAACCGCTCGCCCCGATAAAGGCACTGGAGGCTCAGGTTCGCCTGGGCATCATCACCCCCCCGGTTTACCACCGACGCATCACTGCCGACCCTTTGGCGGAATTCTGGTTTGGCTTGCCCGAAACGTTTTCAGCCGCCCAAGTGCAACTGATCGCCCGCGTCTGCCCACCGGTGCGCCTGGGCGGGCTGGCCAGAACCGTGCCCGACCGCCGCACGTTGAGGGCGGCAATCATCGCGTGGCAAAGCCGCGACTGGATAATCGTCGAGGCCGATGTCGGCGTCTTCTATGCAGCGCAGTGGGTGATATCGCCCTGGCAAGCACGCCAGTTGAACGCGCTTGCAGCCGGTACATTGCGGCCAGGTGACCTGCCCACGCCACCCTCCAGCACGCGACAAACCCTGTCGCGGGTGCGCGACGACAAGATGATCGAACGTTATCTGCAGGTCAGCGAAACCTACCGGATCGTCGCGACTCGCCCCAATCTGCAGCGTGACATCGACAACCTGACCGCCCTCCTGCGCGACTGGCTTGAACACAGCCGCGCCAGCCACCCGCCGGCGCCCAGCGTGTTCAAGGAAGTACTCGATGCCGCCGAGGCGCGCATGCTGCCGGAATACGCCAAGAGCATTCTCACGGCTCCCAACGCCCAGGATGCCCTCACCGGTGTCGCCAAGCTCAACCTGGCAGGTCTGAACCGGGAAATCATTCCCGCCTGGCGGCCACTGCGCCAAGCCGCGCTGACTGAGCAGGATCACGTAGCCCTTGTCCTCAATACCTTGCTGCCCGCCACCGGCACCGACGCACCCTTCATGCCGATGAGCGTGGCCGAACTGCTCAGCGAAGCTGGCGCGCTGCAACTTCGCCGACACTTGCCTGGTGCTAACCTGGCTTTCGCCACCGCGACACTGGAAGATGGCAGCCGCCGGGTCTACTTTTCGCTGTCCGGTGGCTGGAAAAATCGCAAGGTAGGCATACCAACACCGCCAGCCGAACCGCACACACGCGTGACCTACATCGATGCACGCGCGCGCATGGAGGGCCAGCCACCGTCCCCCCGCTTTACTGAGCTGCCCACATTGCGTCGCCCCGACCACTTGAATATCGTCGAGCATCATAGGCACCTGGACTCCGAACGCTTGATCGCCACAGTGCTCAACGACGACCTGCTTGCCACGCACGCCAGCGTGCGCAGCATCGACGTCTTCACCCTGTTCAGTACCTGCCGCTCATGCGGAGGCTACGTGCTGCCGCGTCTGCGACTGGACCATGGCGCAGCATCCTTCAGTGTCAGCTGGCTGGTGGACTACAAGGAGTAACCGTGCGCCGTGGGCAGGCTTGTTCATCAAAGACCTGCCCACAGGCCGGGCCAGGGTGGATATGATTACACCGTTCTCGCCCGTCTAGCCCAATGGATCTGCCATGCCCGCCAAATCCACGTCACACCTTGCGATCACCGCGCAGGTGGTGTCCATCGTCCTTTTCACGTTCATCGGCTACCTGAATATCGGCATCCCCCTGGCCGTGCTGCCGGGTTATGTGCATAACGACCTGGGCTTCAGCACCGTGATCGCCGGCCTGGTGATCAGTGTGCAGTACCTGGCCACATTGCTCAGCCGCCCTACGGCCAGCCGCATCATCGATAACCTCGGCAGCAAGAAGGCAGTGATGTACGGCTTGGCCGGATGCGGGCTCAGCGGCGTATTCATGCTGGCCTGCGCCTTCCTCACCCACTTGCCCTGGCTGAGTTTGACCTGCCTGCTGGTCGGCCGCCTGGTGCTGGGCAGCGCCGAAAGCCTGGTGGGTTCTGGCGCAATTGGTTGGGGGATCGGCCGAGTGGGCGCCGAAAACACGGCCAAGGTGATTTCCTGGAACGGCATCGCCAGCTACGGCGCGCTGGCCATCGGCGCCCCACTGGGTGTGCTGATGGTCAAGAGCCTGGGGCTGTGGAGCATGGGCGCAAGCATCATCCTGTTGTGCGTGCTCGGCCTGCTGCTGGCCTGGCCGAAGCGCGCCGCGCCAGTGGTCAGCGGGGTGCGCCTGCCGTTCCTGCGGGTGCTGGGCAAAGTGTTCCCGCATGGCTCGGGGCTGGCACTGGGCTCGATCGGCTTTGGCACCATCGCCACCTTCATCACCCTGTACTACGCCAGCCGTGGCTGGGCGAATGCGGCACTGACCCTGAGCCTGTTCGGGGCCAGTTTCATCTGTGCGCGGCTGCTGTTCGGCAACCTGATCAACCGGCTGGGCGGCTTCAGGGTGGCGATCGCCTGCCTGGCGGTGGAGGCGCTTGGCCTGCTGATGCTGTGGCTGGCGCCCAGCGCCGAGCTGGCATTGGCCGGGGCGGCGCTCAGTGGTTTTGGCTTCTCGCTGGTGTTCCCGGCACTAGGGGTCGAGGCGGTGAACCAGGTGTCGGCGGCCAACCGCGGGGCGGCGGTGGGCGCGTATTCGCTGTTCATCGATTTGTCGCTGGGCATTACCGGGCCGTTGGTGGGCGCGGTGGCGGCGGGGTTCGGGTTTGCTTCGATGTTCTTGTTTGCGGCGGGGGCTTCGGGGTGCGGGCTGGTGTTGAGCCTGTACCTGTATCGGCAGGCGCGACATGGCCGCAAACAGGCCCAGGATGCTTGAGCTTGCAAGGCCTGGACTGCCCTCTTCGCGGGCAACACCGCGAAGAGGGCCTTACAGGTTTACCGCTGCGCGTATTGCAACACCACTTCCAGCGGATGACGCATCTGCCGCTCGGTCATGCGCTTGACCTGGCTGCGGCACGAGTAACCTGTCGCCAGCGCCTCGCCTTCCTTGTCCAGCTTGGTCGCCCAGGACTGCTCGAAGATGGTCCGTGAAGTCGCCTGGTTACGCGCTTCATGCCCGTAGGTGCCGGACATGCCGCAGCAACCGGTAGCCTCGGTCACCAGCTTCAGGCCCAGGCGCGCGAACACCTGCTCCCACTGCCGGGTACTGGCCGGTACGTTGGTTTTCTCGGTGCAGTGGGCCATCAAGCGGAAATTGCCGGGTGCGGTCGGCGCCTGCTCGGGCAGCACATCCATCAGCCACTCCTGCGGCAACAGCACGTTCGGGCAGCCTTCCAGGCCCGGCACCTTCTGGTACTCCTGGCGGTACACCAGGGTCATGGCCGGGTCCAGCCCCACCAGCGGCACGCCGCAATCGGCCAGGGCCTTGAGCTGGGTACCGTTGCGGATCGCCGCCTTGGCGAAGGCCCCCAGGAAGCCCTGCACATGCAAGGGCTTGCCGTTGGCACTGTATGGCGCCAGGAATACCCGGTGGCCCAGGCGGTGAGCCAGGTCGATGAAGGCAGCCAGCAGCGGCGTCTCGAAGTAACGGGTGAAGGCATCCTGCACCAGTACGATGCTGCGCTCACGCTGGGCCGGCGTCAGCTCGCGCAGGGCCGGCACGCTGGCCACGCCGACGCGGCAGCGGGTCAAGGTGGCCTGGAAGTTGAAACGGCTGATCAACGGGCTGTCGACCATGCCGACCTTGTCGGCCAGCAGCTTGCTGACCCACTTCGAGCCCATTACCGCGTTGTACAGCCCCGGCGCATGCGCCAGGTACGGGATGGTGAACTCCAGCGAGCCGATCAGGTAATCACGCAGCGGGCGCTGGTAGCGGCCGTGGTAGAGCTCGAGGAAACGCGAGCGGAAGTCCGGCACGTTGACCTTGATCGGGCATTGCCCCGCGCACGACTTGCACGCCAGGCAACCGGCCATGGCGTCGTAGACTTCGTGGGAGAAGTCTGCCTGCCCCTGGTCGCGCCCGCGGTTGTTGCGCAGCCGCGCCGGCAGGCCCTTGAGCCAGGACACCTTGTTGCGCGCTGCCGCCAGCACATCGATATCCGCCGCACCTTGCAGGCGCAACCATTCACGCATCAACGAGGCACGGCCCTTGGGTGAGTGCTGGCGCTCACGGGTGGCCTTCCACGACGGGCACATGGCGTCGTTGGGGTCGTAGTTGTAGCAGGCGCCGTTGCCGTTGCAGTGCACGGCGCTGCTGAAGTTCTGCCAGACGCGCTCGTCGATGGTGCGGTCGAGGTCACCGCGCAAGGTCACGCCATCGACCTTGGTCAGGCCTTCGGCGCTGTCTGGCGGTGTGCAGATTTTTCCGGGGTTGAGCTGGTTGCGTGGGTCGAATGCACCCTTGAGGCGCTGCAACGCCGGGTACAGTTCGCCAAAGTAATCGGGCACGTACTCCGAACGCAGGCCCTTGCCGTGCTCACCCCAAAGCAGCCCGCCATAGCGCTGGGTCAGCGCCGCCACGGCATCGGAAATCGGCTTGACCAGTGCGGCCTGAGCCGGGTCTTTCATGTCCAGCGCCGGGCGCACGTGCAGCACGCCGGCGTCGACGTGGCCGAACATGCCATAGGCCAGGCCATGGCCGTCGAGCAGCGCGCGGAAGTCGGCAATATAGTCGGCCAGTTGCTCTGGCGGTACTGCCGTGTCTTCGACGAATGGCTGCGGGCGCACCTCGCCCTCGACGTTGCCAAGCAGGCCCACCGAGCGTTTGCGCATGGTGTAGACGCGGGTGACGGCCTCGGCGCCCTCGGCCAGGGTGTGCCCAAGGCGCTCGACGCTGGTGTCGCTTTGCAGGTGCTGGATGAACGCCTGCACCCGCGCATTGACCTCGTCAGGCTGATCGCCACAGAACTCCACCAGGTTGATACCCAAGGTCGGGCGCTCGGGGTCGGCGGGGAAATATTCGGCGACGCTGTGCCAGACGATGTCCTTCATCGCCAGCATCAGTACCTTGGAGTCGACGGTTTCGATCGACAAGGGTTTGTGCGCCATCAAGGCATTGGCATCACGCAGGGCATCCATGAAGCTGGTGTAACGGACGTTGACCAGTACCGCGTATTTCGGGATCGGCAGCACATTGAGCTTGGCTTCGACCACGTAACCCAGCGACCCTTCGGCACCGCACAGCACGCTGTTGAGGTTGAAGCGCCCCTGCTCGTCGCGCAGGTGCGCCAGGTCGTAACCGGTCAGGCAGCGGTTGAGCTTGGGGAAGGTGCTTTCGATCAGTTCGGCCTGGGTTTCCTGGATTTCGCGGGCCACCCGATAGACTTCGCCAACCCGCCCCGGCGCGGCGCAGGCCTGGGCTAGCGCGGCGTCATCGATGGGCAGGCTGTGCAGGCGTTCGCCGCCGAGCAGTACGCTGTGCAATTCGAGCACGTGATCGCGGGTCTTGCCGTAGGTGCAGCTGCCCTGGCCGCTGGCGTCGGTGTTGATCATGCCGCCGACGGTGGCGCGGTTGGAGGTGGACAGTTCAGGCGCGAAGAACAGCCCATGGGGCTTGAGCGCGGCATTGAGCTGGTCCTTGACCACACCGGCCTGGACCCGTACCCAACGCTGTTCGACGTTGATTTCGAGGATGCTGTTCATGTGCCGCGACAGGTCGACCACGATGCCGTCGGTCAGCGACTGGCCGTTGGTGCCGGTACCGCCGCCACGCGGGGTCAGCTTGACCTGCGCAAAGCGCGCCTCTCCCATCAGCGCGGCGACCCGCGCCACGTCATCGGCGTCACGCGGGAACACCGCCGCCTGGGGCAGGCGCTGGTAAATCGAGTTGTCGGTGGCCAGCACCGTACGGGTCGCGTAATCGGCACTGATCTGGCCACGGAAGCCGCTGTTGCGCAGGGCTTCGAGGAATTCTGGGTAGTTCGCGGACGGTGCACTGGTCGGCAGCTGGGCGATCATCGAAGGATGGCCTCTTGATATGGGCTAATTCACGGAAATCCTGTCACACCGGCATGAGTCGTTTCACACCTGATGACGAATAGGTCAATGTTCCTGTACTTTCGCGCCAGGGGCAAACGGATAATCCTGCCGCTATCGATGACTTTTATGAATGAATTACCGCCACCTGACACCGTCCATGTCACTGCTGCTGGCATTCGAAGCCGCCGCGCGGCATGAAAGCTACACCCGCGCCGCCGCCGAACTGTCACTGACCCAGAGCGCCGTCAGTCGCCAGGTTCAGGCGCTGGAGCAGCAATTGGGGCTGACGCTGTTTCGCCGCGAGGGCCGCCAGGTGCAATTGACCGACGTCGGCCGGCTGTACCAGCGCGAGCTGAGCGAGGCATTGGGGCGCATCCGCAGCGCCACGCTGCAGGCGCTGGCCTACCAGTCGGGCGTCGGCACGCTGCGCTTGGCCACCCTGCCCACCTTCGGCTCGAAATGGTTGCTGCCGCGGCTGCATGCGTTCTACAGCGCCCACCCGGGCATGTTGGTGCATATCCATTCACGGATCGAAGCGATCAACTTCGACACCAGCGAGATTGATGCGGCCATCGGGGTGGCGAGCCACGACCTGCCAGGGCTGATCTGCCACCGCCTGCATGCCGAGGAGCTGCTGGTGATCCTGCCGCCAGAGGCAGCCGCCGACCCGCATGGCTGGAGCCCCGCCCGGGTCAGCG
Source organism: Pseudomonas sp. SWRI77 (assembly GCF_014269105.1). NCBI lineage: Bacteria > Pseudomonadati > Pseudomonadota > Gammaproteobacteria > Pseudomonadales > Pseudomonadaceae > Pseudomonas > Pseudomonas sp. SWRI77. The sequence goes on from NZ_JABWRV010000013.1 coordinate 44,345, forward strand.
AGGAAGTGCTGCTCAATGTCGCCAACAACCCGCATGCCTGGGGCGAGTGGTTCTCGCATCACCAGCTGCCGCATCGGGCGATGCGCCTGGGGCCGAGTTTCGAGCTGACCTCACACCTGATCCAGGCGGTGCGGGCCGGCATCGGCATTGGCCTGGTGCCGCGGATTCTGGTGCAAGAGGAGCTGGCCAAGGGCGAGCTGTTCAGCCCCGGCGCAGCATTTGCCAGCCAGCGCAGCTATTACCTCATCTACCCGCCGCGCAATGAAGCGCTGCCGTCGTTGCGGGCGTTTCGCAGCTGGTTGCTCGAGCAGATCTGAGTTTTTGACAGCTTTATTGGCAACAAAAAACCCGATGCCAATGACCTGACATCGGGTTTGCGTTATCGCCTGCAGCGCTTACTTGGCAACAGTACCGGCAGCGGTGCCATTGGCCTGTGCATCACGCTTGGGCTTGAAGATGTAGAAGATGAACATCACCAACAACCACACCGGGATCGCATACACCGAAATATTGATACCCGGAATCTGCAGCATGATGCCGAGGATCAGCACCACGAACGCCAGGCAGATGTAGTTGCCGTAGGGGTACCACAGCGCCTTGAACAGCGGCTTCTGGCCAGTGCGGTCGAGGTGCTGGCGGAATTTCAGGTGCGAGTAGCTGATCATCGCCCAGTTGATCACCAAGGTCGCCACGACCAGCGACATCAACAGCTCCAGCGCATTCTGCGGAATGAAGTAATTGAGCAGCACTGCAATCAGGGTCACTGCAGCCGACACCAGGATCGAACGCACCGGCACACCGCGCTTGTCGACCTTCGCCAGGGCCGCCGGGGCGTCACCTTGCTCGGCCATGCCCAGCAGCATGCGGGCGTTGCAGTAGGTACCGCTGTTGTACACCGACAGCGCTGCGGTCAGGACCACGAAGTTCAGCAGGTGGGCGGCCACGTCGCTGCCCAGCAGGGAGAACACCTGAACGAACGGGCTGCTGCCGTAGCTGCCGCCAGAAGCGTCGATGCTGGCGACCAGGTTGTCCCACGGGGTCAGCGACAGCAGCACGACCAGCGCACCGATGTAGAAGATCAGGATGCGGTAGATGACCTGGTTGATGGCCTTGGGAATCACGGTCCTCGGCTTGTCGGCCTCGGCTGCGGTGAAGCCGAGCATTTCCAGGCCACCGAAGGAGAACATGATGAACGCCAACGCCATCACCAGGCCGCTGACGCCATGCGGGAAGAAGCCGCCGTGCGCCCACAGGTTGGTAACCGAAGCCTCGGGGCCACCGCTACCGCTGGTCAGCAGGTACGCACCCAGGCCGATCATGCCGACGATGGCCACGACCTTGATGATGGCGAACCAGAATTCTGCCTCGCCGAAGACTTTCACGTTCATCAGGTTGATGAAGTTGATCAGCAGGAAGAAGCCCGCCGCCGTGACCCAGGTCGGGATCTCTGGCCACCAGTAGTGGATGTACTTGCCGACCGCCGTCAGCTCCGACATGCCCACCAGGATGTACAGCACCCAACAGTTCCAGCCCGACATGAAGCCGGCGAAGCCGCCCCAGTACTTGTGGGCAAAGTGGCTGAACGAACCGGCCACCGGCTCTTCGACGATCATCTCGCCCAGCTGGCGCATGATCATGAAGGCGATGAAGCCGCAGATGGCATAGCCAAGAATCATCGACGGGCCGGCGGATTTCATCACGCCTGCCGAACCCAGGAACAGGCCGGTACCAATCGCTCCGCCGAGGGCGATCAACTGGATATGGCGGTTCTTCAGGCCCCGCTTTAGCTCGCCTGAATGCATGTTTTGTCCACTCATGAACGAAGTCACCTGCATTGTTTTTATCTGTGACGAAATCGGACCCACCGCGCTCGTGGCGCAGCGGAATGGGCAAGGTGGTTACCTTGGGTTTCTTGAACGCGGGCGCCGCCAGGGCGGGTCAGCCGGGTGTGATCAAGAGTGCGCGGTACGCAAGAGGGTCACAGGTAAAACGCGGCGCACTGTATACCCCTGCAAGCGCGCAGGCGTCAACGCGTTGCGTCATTTCCCCGGGGAAAAACGCAGCGATCCTGTGGTAAAGGCCTTGAAAGGCGAAGTGATCGGCGTACATGGCGCCTCCATTTGTTGTTTTGTCAGCACGCCTCTCTGGGCGGGCTTTTGCACACGGCAATGGCCGCTATATCAGCGTGCGGCGGGGGTTTGGGCAATAGGGGGCGCGAGCGACAGGGGTGCCTCGCCGCGCGGGGTGCGGCAAGTTATGTTTACACAGGTAGGGGAAATCTGAATTCAGGGCGTATTTTGCCTGCACCCGTATAAATTTCTTTACAGGCCGGTTTGAAAACTTGCCAGTCGTCAGAAAAATTCTTTTTGTTCAATATCTTGGCGACAGCCTAAGGTGCCGCCGCTGAATCCAAAGCAAAAAAAACCAGCCCGGAGGCTGGTTCTTATCTAGCGCTGCTGATCAACCGCGCGGCTTGCCGCGACCACGGCCTGCCGGCTTGTCGCCGTCTGGCTTGGCGGTACGCTTGCGCATCTCGCTCGGGCGCTCGGCCACCGCGCTGCCACGGTTGCCTTTACGCGCGTCGTCACGCGACTGGCGCGCAGGGCGCTCACCGGTGGTATCACGCGGTTGGCGGGCTGGGCGCTCACCCGCGCTGTCACGCGGTTGGCGTGCTGGGCGCTCGGCAGCCCCTTCGCTGGCAGGGCGCAGGTTGCGCACGCGCTCGCCACGGCCCATCGGACGGCTCGACTTGCGCTGCATGCGCTCCATCTTGTCCTTGGCCTTGAGGTTCAAGGTCGGCAGCGCAACTGGCTGCAGGCCCACTTCAGCGGCCAGGATGTCGATTTCACCCTGGGTCATTTCGCGCCAGCGGCCCATCGGCAGGTCGGAGTTGAGGAACACCGGGCCGAAGCGCACGCGCTTCAGGCGGCTGACCACCATGCCCTGCGACTCCCACAGGCGACGCACTTCACGGTTACGGCCTTCCATCACCACGCAGTGGTACCAGTGGTTGAAGCCTTCGCCGCCCGGTGCCTTCTGGATGTCGGTGAACTTGGCCGGGCCGTCTTCGAGCATCACGCCAGCCTTGAGGCGATCGAGCATCTCGTCGTCGACCTCGCCCCGCACACGTACCGCGTACTCACGGTCCATCTCGTAGGAAGGGTGCATCAGGCGGTTGGCCAACTCACCGTCGGTGGTGAACAGCAACAGGCCGGTGGTGTTGATGTCCAGGCGGCCGATGTTGATCCAGCGCCCTTCTTTCGGCCGCGGCAGGCGGTCGAACACCGTCGGGCGGCCTTCCGGGTCGTCACGGGTGCAGATCTCGCCGTCGGGCTTGTTGTACATGATCACCCGGCGGGTGGCCTCGGCGGCTTCTTCGCGCTTGATCAGCTTGCCATCGACAGCGATGGCGTCGTGCAGGTCGACGCGCTGGCCGAGGGTGGCGGCCACGCCATTGACCTTGATGCGGCCCTGGCTGATCCAGGCCTCGACGTCACGGCGCGAACCGACGCCAATGCGCGCCAGTACTTTCTGCAGCTTTTCGCCGGATGGAGGGGTAATTTCGGTATTTTGCAGGTCTTGCTCACTCATCTGGGCACCTCCCGGTGTAGGAATGAAAAAGGGGTCTTGGCGACGAACGCGCCAAAGGGCCGCGCATCATACGCGGTTCGTATCAGGAACGCACTCGAGCGTAGTGGGTTTTGCGGGGGCCGGCAGGGTTTTCTGCCCAGTGGTTTTGCGCTGTCAGTGCGGGCCTCTTCGCGGGGCAAGCCCGCTCCCACCGGTTTGTGGGCTCTGACGGTGAGCGGCCAAACCTGTAGGAGCGGGCTTGCCCCGCGAAGAGGCCCGCACTGCCAGCATAAGCCTCAGGTCTGCAACTTGCCCTCGTCCTCCAGTGAAGCCTCGGGTTCAATCACGTCCTCTTCTTCACGCAAATCATCGAAATCGGTCTTGAGCCCCTCTTCCATCGCATCCAGCTCCACCAGCAGGCTGCGGAAGCTGGTCTCATCCTTCGGCACCTCGGCCTCGGCTTCGCCCTCGCCAAGGCTGGCATCGGCCAGCGCCTGCAGGTGCGCAGGTACTGGCGCGTCATCGGGGTCGAGCAACGGCTCCGGTTCCATCTCGCGCAGTTCGGCCAATGCCGGCAGCTCCTCAAGGCTCTTGAGATTGAAGTGGTCGAGAAATGCCTTGGTGGTGGCGAACATCGCCGGCCGCCCCGGCACTTCGCGATAACCCACGATGCGAATCCACTCGCGCTCCATCAAGGTCTTGATGATATTGCTGTTCACCGCCACGCCGCGCACGTCCTCGATCTCGCCACGGGTGATGGGCTGGCGGTAGGCAATCAGCGCCATGGTTTCAAGCAGCGCACGGGAATAGCGCTGCGGCCGCTCTTCCCACAGGCGCCCAACCCACGGAGCAAAGGTTTCGCGGATCTGCAGGCGATAGCCGGTGGCAACTTCCTTGAGCTCGAAGGCACGCCCGCTGCAGGACTTGCCGAGCACTTCCAGGGCCTTCTTGAACACCTTGGGCTCCGGGCGCTCGACCTCCTCGAACAGCTCGTACAAGCGCTCAAGGGACTGCGGCTTGCCCGAAGCGAGCAAAAAAGCTTCGATCAGCGACGCCAGGTCGCGGGGTTCATTCAGGTTCATCAGGTTCTTCAACAAACTCGGCGCGAAGCCGGACGTGGATCGCGGCGAAAGGCTCATTCTGCACCAGTTCGACCAGTGATTCCTTCACCAGCTCAAGAATCGCCATGAACGTCACCACCACCCCCAACTTGCCCTCTTCTGCGCCGAACAGCTCGACGAAGGGCACGAAGGCGCCGCCCTTGAGGCGTTCGAGTACTTGGCTCATGCGCTCACGGGTAGACAGCGTTTCGCGGGTGATCTGGTGGCTTTCGAACAGGTCATTGCGGCGCATCACCTCGGCCATCGATACCAGCAGCTCCTCCAGGCTGACCTGGGGCAGCAGCTTGCGCACCTTGGCCTGCGGTGCTTCCAGGCGCGGCACGACAATGTCGCGACCCACCCGTGGCAGTGTATCGATCCCTTCTGCAGCGGCCTTGAAGCGCTCGTACTCCTGCAAGCGGCGGATCAGCTCGGCGCGCGGGTCGCCCTCTTCCTCTTCGATCTCGGCCGAGCGGGGCAGCAACATGCGCGACTTGATCTCGGCCAGCATGGCCGCCATGACCAGGTACTCGGCTGCCAGTTCCAGGCGCACGCTCTTCATCAGCTCGACATAGCCCATGTACTGGCGGGTGATCTCCGCCACCGGGATGTCGAGGATATCGATGTTCTGCTTGCGGATCAGGTACAGCAGCAGGTCCAGCGGGCCTTCGAACGCCTCGAGAATGATTTCAAGCGCATCCGGCGGGATGTACAGGTCTACCGGCATCTCGGTCAGGGCTTCGCCATAGACCAGGGCCAGTTGCAACTGTTGAGGCGACTCGGCCTCCTCGGCCGGCGCCTCGGGCGCCTCCACCTGGCTCACGCATTGACCATGAATGGCGTGGGGTCGCCACAACCTTCGCGGATCAGCTCGGGCTCGTCGCCGGACAGGTCGATGATGGTCGATGCCTTCAGATCACCGAAACCGCCGTCGATCACCAGGTCCACATGATGCTCCAGCCGCTCACGGATCTCGTAGGGGTCGGTCATCGGCTGGTCGTCGCCCGGCAGGATGAGGCTGACACTCATCAGTGGCTCGCCCAGTTCAGCCAGCAGCGCCAGGGTGATGGCGTGGTCCGGCACGCGCAGGCCGATGGTGCGGCGTTTCTCGTGCAGCAGCAGGCGCGGCACTTCACGGGTGCCGTTGAGAATGAAGGTGTACGGCCCCGGCACATGCGCCTTGAGCAGGCGGAAGGTACCGGTATCGACCTTGGCATACAGCCCCAGTTGCGACATGTCGCAGCACATCAGGGTGAAGTTGTGGGTCTTGTCCAGGCCACGCAGGCGCCGTACGCGCTCCACCGCGCCCTTGTCGCCAATCTGGCAACCCAGCGCATAGGCCGAATCGGTCGGATAGACCACCACCCCGCCCTTGCGGATGATCTCCACCGCCTGGCGGATCAGCCGCTGCTGCGGATTCTCCGGATGTATCTGGAAAAATTGGCTCACGTAGTCTTCCTGTTCATACCGCCAAAGGCTGTTCATGGCTGAATCGGCGCCACAGAGGTGGCAGGTCCTCGGGCAAAGGCCGGTAGGCACCGATTTCGCCCCAGGTGCCGGGGCCGTGGAAGTCACTGCCAGCGCTTGCCAGCAGGCCGAACTCGCGGGTGAGGATGGACATCGTGCCCACCTGCTCGGCCGGCATCATCCCGTTGACCACCTCAAGCGCCTGCCCGCCTGCCTGAATATAGTCGGCAATCAGCCGTCTGCGCTTGCTGCGGGTCAGATCGTAATGCATCGGATGCGCCAAGCTTACCCAAGCGTTGGACTGGCGCAGCGTAGCGACAGTTTCATCCAGGGTCGGCCAGTGCTGCTTGACGTCACCCAGCTTGCCGGCGCCCAGCCACTTGCGGAACGCTTCGCCGCGGTCCTTGACGTGACCGGCACGCACCAGAAACTCGGCAAAGTGCGGGCGCGCCGGGGCGTTGCCACTGTCGCCCAACGCTTGCTGCACGGCCCTGGCACCCTCAAGCGCGCCGGGCATGCCCTTGGCAGCCAGCCGTTTGTCGATTTCCTCGGCACGCAGCCAGCGGCCATGGTGCAGGGCTTCGATGGCTTCGAGCAACGGCGGTGCGTCGAGGGGGAAGTCATACCCCAGCACATGGATGGTCGCCCCACCCCACGTGCACGACAGCTCTACCCCGCTAATCCAGTGCATGCCGCGCTCGCGGCAGGCCTGGCGCGCTTCGGCCAGCCCTTCGAGGGTGTCGTGGTCGGTGAGTGCCAGCGTTTGCACCCCGTGCTCATGGGCCCGGGCGACCAGGACCGTGGGCGACAGGGCGCCGTCGGAGGCCGTGCTGTGACAGTGCAGATCAACATTCATGGAGGAGCGCTTTCGCTGGAATCGATGTTTGTTATTATGCCGTCACATCCCGATTCTGGCTGCCATTGTGAAACAATTCATCGATTTCATCCCGTTGCTACTGTTCTTCATCGTCTACAAGCTCGACCCGCGGCCCCTGGAGGTTGCCGGCCACAGCTTCGAATTCGGCGGTATCTACAGCGCCACGGCCATGCTCATCGTCAGCTCCCTGGTGGTCTACGGTGCCCTGTTCCTGCGCCAGCGCAAGCTGGAAAAGGGCCAATGGCTGACCCTGATCGCCTGCCTGGTGTTCGGCGGCCTGACCCTGACCTTCCACAGCGAAACCTTCCTCAAATGGAAAGCGCCGGTGGTCAACTGGCTGTTCGCCCTGGCCTTCGCCGGCAGCCACTTCATCGGCGACCGGGTGCTGATCAAGCGCATCATGGGCCACGCCCTGACCCTGCCCGATGCCATCTGGGCCCGCCTGAACCTGGCCTGGATCTGCTTCTTCCTGGTCTGCGGTGCGGCCAACCTGTTCGTCGCCTTCACCTTCCAGGCCTTCTGGGTCGACTTCAAGGTGTTCGGCAGCCTGGGCATGACCGTGATCTTCCTGGTGGCCCAAGGTGTGTACCTGTCACGCCACCTGCACGACGACCCTACTACCTCCAAACCCAAGGATTGACATGCTCTACGCCATCATCGCCAGCGACGTCGCAAACTCCCTGGAAAAGCGCCTGGCTGCCCGCCCGGCACACATCGAGCGCCTGCAGCAGCTCAAGGCCGAAGGCCGCGTGGTGCTGGCAGGCCCACATCCGGCCATCGACAGCAACGACCCAGGTGAAGCCGGTTTCAGCGGCAGCCTGATCGTGGCCGAGTTCGACTCCCTGGCTGCGGCACAGGCCTGGGCCGATGCCGACCCGTATATTGCTGCGGGCGTGTACGACAACGTCATCGTCAAACCCTTCAAGCAAGTCCTGCCTTGACCCGACACCGCGCGGCCCTTTTCGCGGGTAAAGCCGCACCCACAGGGCCGCGCGGTACTGGCGGTTATACGCTTGCCATCAGTCTGCGGTATCTTTGCCACTGGCGGGCCGAATACTCGCCGTCAATGGTTGAATTGAGTGAGTCATGAGCGAGCTGTTACTGATTGATGATGACCAGGAGCTGTGCGAGCTGCTCGGCAGCTGGCTGACCCAGGAAGGGTTTACCGTCCGCGCCTGCCACGATGGCCTGAGCGCACGCCAGGCCCTGGCCGAACATGCCCCGGCCGCCGTGGTGCTGGATGTGATGCTCCCAGACGGCAGCGGCCTGGAACTGCTCAAGCAATTGCGCAGCGAACATGCCGACCTGCCTGTGCTGATGCTCTCGGCACGGGGCGAACCCCTGGACCGCATCCTCGGCCTTGAGCTCGGCGCCGACGATTACCTGGCCAAACCCTGCGACCCGCGCGAGCTCACGGCCCGCCTGCGCGCCGTGTTGCGCCGCAGCCACCCGGCAGCCACCACCACCCAGGTAGAGATCGGCGACCTGGTCTACAGCCCGGCACGTGGCGTGGCCAGCATCGATGGCCGCGAGATGACCCTGACCCTGTCCGAAAGCCGCATCCTCGAAGCCCTGCTGCGCCAGCCGGGCGAGCCGCTGGACAAGCAGGAACTGGCGCAGATCGGCCTGGGCCGCAAGCTGACCCTGTACGACCGCAGCCTGGACATGCACGTCAGCAACCTGCGCAAGAAGATCGGGCCGCATGCCGATGGGCGCCCGCGCATCGTTGCGCTGCGCAGCCGTGGCTATTACTACAGCCTGTGACGTGCCGGGGCCGCCTCGCAGCCCCAACACGCTCGGCAACTCATCTTTACCCAGCCTTTACCCTCCCCTGACCGCCCTTGACGGTCAGTTGCGTAGACTGTGCTCATCCGGTAACCACCGGCCTATGAAAGGAGAGACACCATGCGCAAGACCCTTATCGCCCTGATGTTCGCCGCCGCCCTGCCGACCGTGGCCATGGCCATGCCTGAAGGCGGCCCGCGTCACGACGGCCCGCATCATCGCGGTGATGCGCCTTTCGCCCAACTGGACCTGAGCCGCGACCAGCGCCAGCAGATTGGCAAGCTGATGGGCGAGCAGATGAAGCAACGCCGCGACATCACCGAGCGCTACCTGTCCAAGCTGCCGGCCGCCGACCAGAAGGCCATGAAGGACGAACTCAAGGCCAGCCGCGACAAGACCGACAGCCAGGTCCGCGGCCTGCTCAAGCCTGAGCAACAGAAGCAGTTCGACGAGCTGCAAAAAGAACGCGCCGCGAAGAAAGCCGAATGGCAAGAGTTCCAGGCCTGGAAAGCTGAAAAAGGCGGCAAGGCCCAGTAAGCTGTCCGCCCCACGCCCGGCCCGCACCCCTGCGGGCCGGGCTTTTCCCGTTTGCAGGAGGTGCACTTGCGTTCACTGTTCTGGCGCATCCTGGCCAGCTTTTGGCTGGCCATTACCCTGGTTGCGGGCCTGTCGATCCTGCTCGGCCACATGCTCAACCAGGACGCCTGGATCCTCAGCCGCCACCCGGGCCTCAACACCCTGGCCAGCCACTGGGCCAAGCATTACGAACAGGAAGGCATGGACTCGGCGCAGCACTTTCTCGAACGCCGCAAGCAACGCTTCAAGATCGACGTGCAGGTGCTCGACGACAGCGGCGACGCCGTCGTGCCTGGTACCTTCCCGCGCCGCGCCGCCGCGTTCGAGGCACGCCAGCACAATGACGAGCGGCGCCTGCCGTGGCGCCGTCTGACCGAGGAATACACCAGCCCCTACAGCGGTGAAACCTACCTGCTGATCTACCGCATCCCCCACCCTGAGCTGGACGCCTGGCACCGCGAGAGCCTGCTCTGGCCGCTCAGTGCGCTGGGCATCGCCCTGGTGGTGCTGACCCTGTTCAGCCTGCTGGTGACCCTGTCCATCACCCGCCCTTTGAGCCGCCTGCGCAGCGCCGTGCACGACCTCGGCCAAACCAGCTACCAGCAGAACAGCCTGGCCCGCCTGGCCGCCCGCCGCGATGAGTTCGGGGTACTGGCCAACGACTTCAACAAGATGGGCGCCCGCCTGCAGAGTACGATCGGCAGCCAGCGCCAGTTGCTGCGCGATGTGTCTCATGAACTGCGCTCACCGTTGGCACGGCTGCGCATTGCCCTGGCATTGGCCGAGCGTGCCGAGCCCGAGCAGCGCCAGGCCTTGTGGCCACGGCTGACCCGTGAATGCGACCGGCTCGAAGACCTGATCAGCGAAATCCTCGCCCTGGCCCGCGTCGATGCCGAGCAGGCCCACGCCGAGCCGGTCGACCTCAACGCCTTGCTGGGCGGCGTGCGCAAGGATGCGTTGCTCAGCGCACCGGAGCAGGAGGTGCGGCTGCAGGCGCAAGCAGGGCTGACCTTGCAGGGTTGGCCAACACTGATCGAGCGCGCCGTGGACAACCTGCTGCGCAATGCCTTGCGCTTCAACCCGGCCGGGCAGCCGATCGAAATCAGCGCCGAGCGTGAGCAGGACCGTATCGTGTTGACAGTACGCGACCATGGCCCCGGGGTAGCGGCTGAGTACCTCGCGCAGCTGGGTGAGCCGTTCTTCCGTGCGCCGGGGCAGCAAGCAGCTGGGCATGGGCTGGGGCTGGCGATTGCGCGCAAGGCGGCGGAGCGCCATGGCGGCAGCCTGGTACTGGCGAATCATCCGCAGGGCGGGTTTGTGGCCAGGCTGGAGTTACCTGTAACGGAGGTCATGGTTTGAGATTGCCGGGGCCGCTACGCGCCCCAGCATTCTCAGCGGTTACTCACCCCAGGCACTGACGAAATCAGCAGTCTCCAGCACTGGCGCCGTACGCGGCTCGTTCACCGGCGTGCCCACATACAGATAACCGATCAACTCCTCGCTCTCGGCCAACCCCAGCCCCTTGTGCACATGCGCGTCAAAGGCCATGTCACCGGTACGCCACACCGCGCCAACCCCCTGGGCATGCGCCGCGATCAGAATGCCATGGGCCGCACACCCCGCCGCCAGGCGCTGCTCGGACTTGGGCACCTTGAAGTGGTCCTGCAGCTTGGCGATCACCACGATCAGCAACGGCGCACGCAGCGGCATGGCGCGAGCCTTGTCCAGCGCTGCCTGGCTGGCATCACCCTTGTTCTGTACCGCTTCGGCGAACAACTCGCCGAGCTTCTCGCGGCCCTGGCCTTCGATGGTCAGAAACCGCCACGGGCGCAGCTGGCCATGGTCCGGTGCACGCAATGCGGCCTGGAATAACGCCTCGCGCTGGGCATCATTGGGCGCGGGGTCGGTCAGGCGTGGCACGGAAACACGGTTGAGCAATGCGTCGAGAGCCTCCATCGGCTACCCTCCTGGCAGGTGAATGTGCGGCCATTCTAGCGTTTACATCACCAGACCCATAGGTAGAATGGCGCCCTTCCGTTTCGAGTCAGAGCAGATCACATGGCGTTGCCGACCTTAAGGATCATTGGTTTCATCATCGGCATCTTTCTGATCACCCTGGCCGTCAGCATGGTCGTGCCCATGGCCACCCTGGTGATCTTCGAGCGCACCGGCGACATGCCGTCGTTCCTCTGGTCCAGCCTGATCACGTTCATTGCCGGCCTGCTCATGGTCGTACAGGGCCGCCCCGAGCATGTGCACCTGCGCCCGCGCGACATGTACCTGCTGACTGTCAGCAGCTGGCTGGTGGTGTGCGTGTTCGCCGCCCTGCCGTTCCTGCTGACCCAGCACATCAGCTACACCGACGCCTTTTTCGAGAGCATGTCCGGCATCACCGCCACCGGCGCCACGGTGCTCAGCGGCCTGGACAGCATGTCGCCGGGGATCTTGATGTGGCGCTCGATGCTGCACTGGCTCGGCGGCATCGGCTTCATCGCCATGGCGGTCGCGATTTTGCCGCTGCTGCGCATTGGTGGCATGCGCCTGTTCCAGACCGAGTCCTCGGACCGTTCCGAAAAGGTCATGCCCCGTTCGCACATGGTGGCCAAGTCGATCGTCGGCGTGTACGTCGGCTTCTCCGTGCTCGGCGCGCTGGCCTTCTGGTGGGCCGGCATGCGGCCGTTCGATGCCATCAACCATGCCATGTCGGCGATTTCCACCGGCGGGTTCTCGACCTCCGACCAGTCGCTGGCAAAATGGGATATCCCTGCCGTGCACTGGGTCGCGGTGGTGGTCATGATCCTTGGCAGCCTGCCCTTCACCCTGTATGTGGCGACCCTGCGCGGCAACCGTAGGGCGTTACTCCGCGACCAGCAGGTTCAGGGGTTGCTCGGCATGTTGGTGGTCACCTGGCTGGTGCTGGGCTCCTGGTACTGGGCCACCACCAACCTGCACTGGCTGGATGCCTTGCGCCACGTGGCGCTGAACGTGACCTCGGTGGTGACCACCACCGGCTTCGCCCTGGGCGACTACAGCCTGTGGGGCAATTTCTCGCTGATGCTGTTCTTTTACCTGGGCTTCATCGGCGGCTGCTCTGGCTCGACCGCAGGCGGTATCAAGATTTTCCGCTTCCAGGTCGCCTACATCCTGCTCAAGGCCAGCCTCAACCAACTGATCCACCCACGCGCAGTGATCAAGCAGAAGTACAACGGGCACCGCCTCGACGAAGAAATCGTGCGTTCGATCCTGACCTTCTCGTTCTTCTTCGCGATCACCATCTGCGTGATGGCATTGCTGTTGTCGCTGCTGGGCGTGGACTGGATGACCGCACTGACCGGTGCTGCCGGCACGGTATCGGGCGTAGGCCCGGGGCTGGGCGAAGTGATCGGCCCGGCCGGCAACTATGCCACGTTGCCGGACGCCGCCAAGTGGATCCTCGCCGGCGGCATGCTACTGGGCCGCCTGGAGATCATCACGGTGCTAGTGTTGTGCATGCCGGCGTTCTGGCGTCACTGAGCCCCTCAGGCTCCGCGCCCAGACGGGCACGGTACTCGCTGGGTGTGGCATCGAACCAGCGACGGAACGCCCGGTAGAAATTACTCGGGTCGGCAAAGCCTAACAGGTAGGCGGTTTCCAGCAAGGTCATGCCCGGCTGGGCGAGGTACTGCTCGGCAAGCTCACGCCGGGTATCGTCGAGCAAGGTCTGGAAGCTGGTACCTTCTTCTTGCAGGCGCCGCTGCAAGGTACGTTGAGACAGGTGCAGGGCCTGGGCCAGGGTTTCGCGCTTGGGCTCGCCCTGGGGCAATATGCGGCACAGCACCTGGCGGACCCTGTGGGTCACCCGGCTTTCCGAGAAGCGCGCCAGGTACTCACCGGCAAAACGGTCATGCAGCACCGCCATCGCCTCGTTGGCAGTCGGCAGCGGCGCCTCCATGTCGGCACGCTCGAACACCAGTGCATCGTGCGGTGCGTCGAACACCAGCGGTGAGTGGAACGCCACCTTGTAAGGTTCGACGTTCTTGGGCTGCGGCCCCTGAACCAGCACACGTCGTGGCTGAATGTCACGCCCGCTGAGCCAGGTGCACAACGCAAGCGCACACGCCAACGACGCTTCGGCGCTGTGCCGGGTTGGCGGCAGATGGTCGCCATGCACGGTCAGAACCAGCGAATAGCCCTCTGGGCCAAGGCGAAAGCTGAGGTCGGAACTTTCGGCAATGATGCGCTGGTACCGCACCAGCCGCTCGAAACCTTCGGCCAGGGTGCGGCTGGACATCAACGCATAGCCCACCACATGGAACGACGCCGGGCGCACCACCCGCGCCATGTTCAGGCCGATGGCTTCGTTGCCCGACAGCTCTACCGCCAGTTGCCAGAGCCGGGTCATGGCGTCCTGGGGGAAACGCGCGTCGGGGTCATCGAGGGCAGCGAAGTCCAGCCCTAGCTGCTTGAACATGGCCGGGCAGTCGAGCCCTTCCAGCTCGAGTGCCTTGACGATCCCTGATGCCCAGCTGGCTGACGTGGTTCTTTCACTCATGACAGGCTTCTTATGCTGACCGCTCCTGCGGTGAACCCCAAGGATACTCAATTGGCGCCTATTGTCACTGGTAGGCCCCGCCAATGACTCTAGACTCGATTCAGGCTCCACGCCGTGCATCTTATCCACAAGTATTAATCCCGGAGCACTGCCATGACCCGCACAGCGCAGTTTCGCAGTTTTGCCGAGTTCTACCCCTACTACCTGGGCGAGCACAGCAACCCCACGTGCCGCCGCCTGCACTTTGTCGGGACGAGCCTGGTAATTGCCCTGCTGGCGTACACCATCGGCAGCGGCAAATGGTTGCTGCTGCTGGCCGTGCCGCTGTTCGGCTATGGGTTTGCCTGGGTCGGGCATTTCTTTTTCGAGAAGAACCGGCCGGCGACGTTTACATACCCGTTCTATAGCCTGATGGGTGATTTCGCCATGTTCCGCGATATTCTGCTGGGCAAGATCAGCCTGTAAATCGCCGGGGCCGCATTGCGCGCCCCATGCCCCTCAAGCCTCACGCCGATTCGCGCACCGTCGCCACCTTCTGCGCGCTCTGCGCCTGCACATCCGCCAGCCGATACAATTCGATGCTGCCATCCCAGTGCTCGATCAACGCCGTGCACGACTCCACCCAATCCCCGCAATTGAGGTACTCGACCTCCCCCACCTTGCGCATTTCGGCATGATGAATATGCCCGCAAACCACCCCATGAAAGCCTCTGCGGGTGCACTCATGGGCAATGGCAGCCTCGAAGTCACTGATGAAGTTCACCGCGCCCTTGACCTTGTGCTTGAGGTAGGCCGACAACGACCAGTAGCCATAGCCGTAACGGGCACGCCAATGGTTGAGCCAACGGTTGAGCACCAGGGTGAACTCATACGCGCGGTCCCCCAGAAACGCCAGCCAGCGGTGGTAGCGGGTAATCACATCGAACTGGTCGCCATGGATCACCAGCAGGCGTCGGCCATCGGCAGTCAGGTGCTCGGCCTCGTCCACCAACTGGATATTGCCCAGCATCAGCTTGGAATAGCGGCGCAGGAATTCGTCATGGTTGCCGGTGACATAAATCACCTCGGTGCCCCGTTTGCTCATGGTCAACAGGCGTCGGATCACGTTGGTGTGGGCCTGCGGCCAATAGATGCCACCGCGCAGCTTCCAGCCATCGATGATATCGCCCACCAGGTAGATGCGGTCGGCCTGGTAGCCCTTGAGAAACCGCGACAGATGCTCGGCCTGGCAGTCACGGGTGCCCAGATGTACATCGGATATCCATAAGGTGCGCACGCGCTGCTTGCGCGAAGGACGGGAGAGTTCGGCATGGGTCATGGGCGGGCTCCGGCGCAGTTTGCTGGAGCCTGGCAGGTGCAGATGACAGTGCAGTGGCAAAACGGTTACCCGTGATGGCCTGCCGTGAATGAGGCACAATGCGCACCTGCCCTGCGAGGACGCCCCATGACCACCGGCCCGATTCTCTCGCTGCGCCGTTACCGGAACAGCCTGATTACCCACAGCCACGAACATCCGCAACTGGTGTTCGGCTTGGCTGGACGCTTGCACTTCGAGGTCCAGGGCCACGGGGCACGGGTTGATCGCCAGGGCCTGATGGTGGTGCCGGCAGGCGCACATCACACCTGCGCCAGCGATGCTGGCAGCGATTGCCTGGTGCTGGATGTGCCCGGGGAGCACTGGTTGCGTGAACAGCTGGGCGAGCATGCCGATGCCAGCCGTCGCCTGCTCGATCGCCCCGCTGCCTTGGGCCTGGATAGCCGCCAGCAGCAGCTGGTCGACTGGCTGGCGACCAGCCCCATCGACGACCCGCTGATTGCCCGGCAAGGCGCGGCGCTGCTGTTGGCCAGCCTCAACCCCGCGGCAGCCGCAAGCATCCGGCCCAGCCAGCGCCTGCCTTATGCCGCCTTCGATGCGCATATCGAGCAACATGCCGCCCACCCCTTGCAGGTGGCCGACCTGGCGCGCCTGGCCGGCCTGTCCACTGCGCGGCTGCATGCGCGCTTCATCGCCGAATGCGCGATGACGCCGATGGACTACATTCGCCAGCGGCGCCTGCTCAAGGCGCGGCAGCTGGTGGAGCGGACCTTGCTGCCGTTGGGCGAGATTGCGGCGCAGGTGGGGTACAGCTCGCAGAGTGCGTTTTCGGCGGCGATGCTACGGGCGTTTGGCTGTACACCGCTAGCCTTGCGGCGAGCGTCTGGCGACAACGGACGCTAGGTGCGCGACAGATCCTATTGGCCTGAGGACTTACACTGTGCCTGCACTGGCCCTTTCGCGGGGCAGTGCTGACCTGCTCTTGCTCAAGGACCCACCATGAACCACCGCACTGCCCTAGGCGCCCTGCACATCGGCGCGCTGTTTTTCGGCCTCACCGGGGTGTTTGGCAAACTGGCCGCCAGCGCCAGCCCGGCGATCATCGTCTTCGGCCGCGCGGCCTTCGCCGTCATCGCCCTGGCGCTGTTCGCCCAGTTCGCCCGCAAAGGCTGGCACCGGCTGACGGGCCCGGATGTGCGCCGCTTGCTGCTAGGCGGGGTACTGCTGGCGGGTCACTGGGTCAGCTTCTTCATTGCCGTCAAGGTCGGCGGTGTAGCCATCGCCACCCTGGGCTTTACCAGCTTCCCGGCCTTTACCGTGATCCTTGAAGGGGTGCTGTTCCGCGAACGCATCCGCCGCAACGAAGCCGTGCTGGTCGTGCTGGTGTGCATCGGCCTGGTGCTGGTCACCCCGGCATTCGACCTGGCCAGCCAGGCCACCGGGGGCCTGCTTTGGGCAATGCTGTCGGGGCTGCTGTTCTCGCTGCTGTCGCTGACCAACCGCGCCGGCTCCGGGCGCTTGCCAGCAGTGCAGGCAGCGCTGTGGCAGAACCTGGTGGTCAGCCTCTGCCTGTTGCCGTTCGCAGCGTCGGGGCTGGCGGCGGTGACGCCGATGGACTGGGTGTGGATCGCCCTGCTCGGCATCTTCTGCACCGGCGTGGCACACAGCTTGTTCGTCGCCAGCCTGGCCGTGATCAAGGCGCGTACCGCCGCCGTGGTGTTCGGTATGGAGCCGGTGTATGGCATCGCCGTGGCCTGGGCGGTGTTCGCCGAGACCCCTACTATGCGCATGCTGCTGGGGGGCGCGCTGATCATTTTCGCCATCGTGCTGTCCAGCCGCCTGGCTGCCGAACAACCCGCCAAGCCCCGGCCTTTGGCAGAGGGTACGTAATCAGCGGTCGTTGTGGCCCAGGTCGCGCTGCGGGTCGATCTGGTCGCGTACCCGCTGCTTGAGCACCTTGGCCTCCGGGAACCCACCGTCGGCCTTGCGCTCCCAGATCTGCACGCCATTGCAGGTGATGCGGAAGATGCCACCGGTGCCAGGCTCCAGCGCCACCCGGCCGAGGTCGTCGGCAAAGGTACTGAGCAGCTCCTGGGCCAACCAGGCGGCGCGCAGCAGCCACTGGCACTGGGTGCAATATATGATGACGATTTCCGGCTTGCTGATGGCCATGGTGAAGCATCTCCAGGTAAGGGGCCGCTTATACTAGCGGTCTTTCGCCCACGGTTTGAGACTCACGATGCGCCGTTTGCTGTTCTGTTTGTTGTCGATATTCGTTGCTATTACGGCACATGCCGCCGAACAGGCTCGGCCCAAGGTCGGCTTGGTGCTGTCTGGCGGCGCGGCCCGTGGCCTGGCCCATATCGGCGTGCTCAAGGCCCTGGAGGAACAGGGCGTGCGCATCGACGCCATCGCCGGCACCAGCATGGGCGCGGTGATCGGCGGGCTGTACGCCTCCGGCTACAGTGTCGAAGAACTGGAAAAGCTGGCCACCACCCTGGATTGGCAGCAGGCGCTGTCCGACGCGCCCCCGCGCAAGGACATCCCCTTCCGGCGCAAGCAGGACGACCGCGACTTTCTGGTCAAGCAGAAGCTGAGCTTTCGCGACGACGGCAGCCTGGGCCTGCCCCTGGGCGTGATTCAGGGCCAGAACCTGTCGCTGCTGCTTGAAAGCAAACTGGCCCACACCGCCGACACCCGCGACTTCGACAAGCTGCCGATCCCTTTCCGTGCTGTGGCTACCGACATCGCCAGTGGCGAAAAGGTGGTGTTCCGCCGCGGCCACCTGCCCCAGGTGATCCGCGCCAGCATGTCGATCCCTGCCGTGTTCGCCCCGGTCGAGCTGGATGGCCGACTGTTGGTGGATGGCGGCATGGTCGACAACATTCCGCTGGACGTGGCCCGCGACATGGGGGTGGACCTGGCCATCGTGGTCGACATCGGCACGCCACTGCGTGACCGCAAGCAACTGGCCACGGTGGTCGATGTGCTGAACCAGTCGATCACCCTGATGACCCGGCGCAACTCCGAAGAGCAGCTGGCCAGCCTGCACCGTGATGACATCCTGGTGCAGCCACCGCTGGCCGCGTTTGGCGTGACCGACTTCGGCCGGGCCCGCGAAATGATCGAAGCCGGCTACCGTGCCACGCGCCTGCTCGACCCGCGTCTGGCGGCGTTGCGCCAGCCCGAAGGTGACAGCAGCCTGGCCATTGCCCGCTCGCCGCACCAACGCACCCCGGTGATTACCGCCATCAGGGTAGAGAACGACTCCAAGGTCAGCGACGACGTGATCCGCTCCTATATCCGCCAGCCGATCAATGCGCCGCTGGAGCTGGACCGCCTGCAGACCGACATGGGCACGCTGTATGGCCTGGACTACTTTGACCGGGTGCAATACCGTGTGGTGCACAAGGGCGCCGACAACACGCTGGTGATCAATGCCCGTGGCAGACGCGGCGGCACCGACTACCTGCGCCTGGGGCTTAACCTCTCGGACGACCTGCGCGGCGACAGTGCCTTCAACCTCGGCGCCAGCTACCGGGTCAACGGCATCAACAGCCTGGGCGCCGAATGGCTGACCCGCGCGCAGATCGGCGACCAACAGGAGCTCTACAGCGAGTTCTACCAACCGCTGGACGTAGGCTCGCGCTTCTTCATTGCCCCCTACCTGGACGTGGGCTCGCGCAACATCGAGGCGACCCTGGACAACGACCCGGTCGCCGAGTACCGCCTGGAGCGCTACGGTTTCGGCCTGAATGTGGGCCGGCAGATCGGCACCTACGGCGAGGTGCGACTGGGTGCGGGCAAGGCCTGGGGCGAAGCCGAAGTGCGCATCGGCGACCAGGACCTGCCCAAGGTCAGCTTCAATGAAGGCTTCTACGAGCTCAAGTACTCGTTCGACACCCTCGACAACGTGTACTTCCCGCACAGTGGCGAAGACATCGGCCTGACCTTGCGCAAGTACGACAAATCGCTCGATTCCGACCAGGACTATCGCCAGTGGCTGTTCAGCCTGGACAAGGCCATCAGCAGTGGCCCGAACACCTGGGTGCTGGGCGGGCGCTACGGGCGCACACTGGATGAAACGGAGGTGGTGACGTCGAGCTTCGTGATGGGCGGCGCACGGGAGCTGTCAGGGTTCCGCCAGGACTCGGTGTCGGGGCAAAACGTCAGCTTGCTGCGCATGGTCTACTACCGCCGCCTGACCCCGCGGGCCTACGTGCCACTGGACTTCCCGCTGTATATCGGCGGGTCGCTGGAGCGTGGCCGGGCGTGGAACAACGACAACGAATTTGACAGCGGCTATATCAATGCAGCGAGCATCTTCCTGGGGATGGAGACGCCGCTGGGGCCGCTGAACCTGAGCTACGGGGCCAACAGCGCACATGAGCAGGCGGTGTATCTGAACCTGGGGCATACGTTCTGAAACGTGGGGCCGCTGTGCGGCCCCCAAAAATCAGGGCTTTTCGAGGTTGCCGAGGATTTTCGCATGCACGCGCATGCACACCTCCAGGTCCGCTTCATCCACGCCGGTGAACAGCTCAAGCCGCAATGCATTGGCAATGGTCTCGATCTGTTCGATCAGCGGCTTGGCCGGTGGGCATAGCAGGATTTTCTTCGCCCGCCGGTCTTCAAGCACCGCTTGGCGCCGCACCAGGCCCTGCGCCTCGAGGCTGTCGAGCAAGCGTGCCAAGGTCGGGCCTTCGACCCCAACGCTCTGGGCCAATTCACGCTGAGTGGGGGCCTCCTCGAAACGGGCCAGGTGCAGCAACACCAGCCAGCGCGCCTGGGACAGGTTGAGCCCGGCCAGGCGGCGATCCAGCTCGGCACGCCAACCCCGGGACATCTGGGCCAGCTGCATGCCGAAGCGGTGTTGGTTGTCGGTCAGGGGCATAAGCAACTCATTGGATAGATCTAATTATTAGGCAGCTAACCATGACCCGGACCACGTGGCAAGGCTCGGGCCCTTGCCAGTGTCCGATAATCGTCAAAAAACATGACAAAGGTCAGCAGTTGGCGGGTCTGGCCTGGAACCTTGTCGCGCTCAGAGCTCGAACTCCGCCGCCAACGCGGCGCGCACGCAATACAGCACACCTTCAGGTATGCGCGACCCGAACAGCGGCGCGATGGTCGATACCGGCGGCAGTTCGCCCTCCCCGTCAAGGAAGGCGTCCTGCACCTCCGCCAGCAAGTCTTCTGGCAGGTCGATGGCTTGATCAAGGCTCAGTTCCTGGCGGCCGAGCGCCTCGGCCAGCAGGCTATAGACGTTCTTTTCACTGCAGTTGAGTTGCCCGGCGATCTGCGCCGGGGTCATCCCCGCGCGTGCCAGGCTGACCAGCTCGTGACGCAGGTCCAGCACCACTTTCGGTGCCTCGTCAGTGCCACCGCTGTTGTTGAGCACCTCAAGGAACGCCTGGCCATAGCGCTCAAGCTTGCGCGCGCCCACGCCGCTGACCTGGGCCATGTCGCTGAGGCTGGCCGGCTGGCTGCGTAGCATCTCGAGCAGCGTCGAATCGGGGAAGATGACGTAAGGCGGCACGCTGTGCTCCTCGGCCAGCTTGCGCCGCAGGGTACGCAGCGCTTCCCACAGTTCGCGCTCTTCGGCACGCACCAACTGGCTGGCCGGGCTGCCGCCGCCTGAGGCGCTCTTGGCCACGGTCTGCGGCTTGAGGTCACGGCGCAGTTGCAGGTTCACCTCGCCGCGCAGCAGCGGCCGGCAGCTGTCGGAGAGGCGCAAGCCGCCGTAGCCTTCCAGGTCGATATCCACCAGGCCGCGCGCGACCAACTGGCGGAACAACGAGCGCCACTCGGCTTCGGCCAGCGACTTGCCGACACCGAACACCGAGAGCTTCTCGTGGCCGAAATTGCGCACCTTCTCGGTGTCCTTGCCCAGCAACACATCGACCAGGTGCCCGACCCCATAGCGCTGACCGGTACGGAACACCGCTGACAGCGCCTGGCGAGCCGGCTCCGTGGCGTCCCAGGTCTGTACCTGGTCGATGCAGTTGTCGCAATGCCCGCAGGGCTGCTCCAGGGTTTCGTCGAAGTAGGCCAGCAGCGACTGGCGGCGGCAGCGGGTTTCTTCACACAGGGCCAGCATGGCATCGAGCTTGTGCTGCTCGATGCGCTTGTGGCGCTCGTCGCCTTCAGAGTTCTGCAACATCTGCTTGAGCATCACCATGTCCTGCAGGCCGTAGGCCATCCAGGCATCGGACGGCAAGCCGTCACGCCCGGCACGGCCGGTTTCCTGGTAGTAGGCCTCGAGCGACTTGGGCAGGTCGAGGTGGGCGACAAAGCGCACGTTGGGCTTGTCGATGCCCATGCCGAAGGCGATGGTGGCGACCATGATCAGCCCTTCCTCGTTGAGGAAGCGGTGCTGGTTGGCAGACCGCGTCTCGGCCGCCAGGCCGGCGTGGTAAGGCAGCGCAGGGAAGCCTTGATCGCAGAGAAAAGCAGCGGTCTCGTCGACCTTCTTGCGCGACAGGCAGTAGACGATGCCTGCGTTGCCACGACGCTCGCCGAGGAAGGCCATCAGCTGCTTGCGCGGCGCTTCCTTGGGCACGATGCGGTAGAAGATGTTCGGCCGGTCGAAACTGGAAAGGAAACGCTCGGCGCCCTGCAGGTGCAGGCGCTGGACGATCTCTTCGCGGGTGCGCATGTCGGCGGTGGCGGTCAGGGCGATGCGCGGCACATGCGGGAACAGCTCGGCCAACTGGCCCAGTTGCAGGTATTCCGGGCGGAAGTCATGGCCCCATTGCGACACGCAGTGGGCCTCGTCGATGGCGAACAGCGAGACGTCCAGCTCGCGCAAGAAATCGAGCATGCGCGGCTGCACCAGGCGCTCGGGTGCCAGGTACAGCATCTTCAGCTCACCGCGGCGCATGCGCCCGGCCAGCTCACGTTGCTGCTCGGCGTTCAGGGTGGAGTTCAGCGCGGCCGCAGCCACCCCAAGCTCATCGAGCGTGGCGACCTGGTCGTCCATCAGCGCGATCAGCGGCGAAACCACCACCGTGAGGCCGGGGCGCAACAGCCCAGGCACCTGGAAACACAGCGACTTGCCGCCGCCGGTGGGCATCAGTACCAGCGCATCGCCGCCGTTGGCCACGCATTCGATGATTGCTGCCTGGCGCCCACGGAAACTGTCGTAGCCGAAGATATCCTTGAGAACGCGCTGAGCCTGTTCGAGCATGTGCAACTCCACAAATCGCCGTACCATCCTGGATACAGGCTGGACGAAAAACCCGCCCCGCACACGCCGAATGCGTAAGCGGTTTTTGCCAGACGGCCGCAACAGCCCGCCCCTGGATGAAAAATCGCGGATTATACCCCAGTGCCAACCCCCGCAGGAGGCTGCGGTGACAGACGTTCCCTTTGCCCTGCTTTCGCCGCAAGATGCTAGAATTCGTTATCGTTTATTCCCCAAGGTAGCCCTGTAATGTCCTTCGCCGAGCAACTCACCCGCCTGCAAGCCTTCCTCGACGCCGACGAGCTGCACGAAGAAGCGCTGGACTACGTCGCCGCCCACGGCTACCTCACGGCACTTTCGATCAATGCCGAGGACGTTCCCGAGCGCGAGTGGATCGACGCCCTGTTCGCCGAAGAGCCGCACTACGCCAGCGATGCCCAGCGCACCGAGATCGAAGCGACCCTGGTGGCGCTCAAAGCTCACATCGCCCGCCAACTGGCCAGCGACGAGGAGTTCGACCTGCCATGCGACCTGGACCTGACCGACGAGCCGGACGATTCCGACCTGCGCGGCTGGTGCATCGGCTTCATGGAGGGTGTGTTCCTGCGTGAAGAGGCCTGGTTCGAGAGCGCCGAGGAAGAAGTCAGCGAGATGCTGCTGCCGATCATGGTCGGTTCGGGCCTGTTCGACGAACAGCCAGAGTTTGCCGACATCGCCAGCAATGCCAACCTGCAGGACGACATGATCGTGCAGATCCCAGAGGCACTGAGCGCGCTGTTCCTGCTGCTGCACGCCCCTGACGAGAAGCCGGCGCTGCTCAAGCCACGCCACCACTGAGTCGGCTGTGCGCTACCTGCTGCTGGCCATCGGCTGGCTCAGCGTCGCGCTGGGGGTGCTGGGGATATTCCTGCCGGTGTTGCCCACCACCCCTTTTCTGCTACTGGCGGCAGCCTGCTTTGCCCGCAGCTCGCCGCGCTTTCATCACTGGCTGGTCCATCACCCGAAGCTCGGGCCGTGGATCCGCGATTACCTCAGTGGCGAAGGCATCCCCCTCAAAGGCAAGGTCTACGCTATCGGCCTGATGTGGGCCAGCATCGGCCTGTCGTGCTACCTGGTACCGCTGTTCTGGGCACGCGCCTTCATGCTCACCAGTGCGGTACTGGTGAGCCTGTATATCCTCAAGCAGAAGACCCTGCACAGACCACGCTGAATGCGGCGCGCCAGTAAAGGCACCCTCGCAGGGCGTGCCGTGGCCGTCGAAAAGCACAGTCAGTCAATTTTTTGTCGCCAAATATCTATTTCGCCTATCCAGGCTTTTTTTTAGCTACAAAAGTTCTGGAACTCGCTGTAAACCTTGAAAAACGAGACTTTCAGCAGCTTTCAATTTCGCTGTTGTGGATCAGCTCCCGCTTGCTCTTAGACCACATAAATCAGATAACAGAATTTGTTATGAGAAAATCTTCTTACGACTTTGATTGAATGTTCTTAGCTCTGTTGTTAAAAACCTGACACGATTTGCAGGATAACTATATCGTCATTTTTTTGGCGACAAGCAGGACTTATTTTAGGATCAGGGAGAGGTACCCATGCGCGTTTTGAACCCCATCACCAGTGCATTACTGTTGGCCATGGCGTGTGCCAACGTACAGGCGATGTCGATTACCGAGGCTGTCCAGAGCGCCGTGGATTACCATCCGCAGATCAGCTCCAACCGCAACAGCAAGCTGTCCGCTGATGAAGACGTGAAATTCGCGCGTGGCGGCTACTACCCTTCCGTGGACCTGGTTGCAGGTTATGGTCGCCAGCGTTCGGACAACCTCAGCACCCGCGGCACCAATGCCGACGGTACGCGCAGCCACGACAAGGCCACCCTCAGCTACACCCAGTCGGAACTGCGCCTGCGCCAGATGCTGTTCGACGGCTTCAACACTTCGAACGAAGTAGGCCGCACCGAAGCGGTCGCCACCTCGCGCGCCTACTACACCCAGGCCGTCGCCCAGGATGTTGCCCTGCGCGCGGTAGAGGTGTACCTGGAAGTACTCAAGCGCCGTGAGCTGGTGACGCTGGCCAAGAACAACCTGCAAGCGCACCTGCGGGTCAACGACCAGATCGGCCTGCGCACCGAGCGCGGCGTCGGCAGCACCGCCGACCTCGATCAGTCCCGCGCCCGTCGTGCACTGGCAGAAAACAACCTGGACACCGCCGAAGTCGACCTGGCCGATGCCGAGGCCAACTTCTTCAGCGTCATCGGCCGACAGCCCGATGAACTGGAGGGGCCGCAATCGATCAAGGTAGAGATCCCCGGCACCCTCGACGATGCCCGTGAAGGCATGCGCCAGAACAACCCGTACATCAAGTCTGCCCAGGCCGACGTCAATGCTGCCGAGCAGCAGTACGAAGTGGCCAAGTCGACCTTCTACCCACGCCTGGACGCGATACTGGCCACCGGCGCCAACAACAACCTCGGCGGCGAGAAAGGCCACAGCAACAACGACTGGCAGGCCGGTGTCGAGCTCAACTACAACGTGTTCCGCGGCGGCAGCGACAAGGCCCGCCTGCAGTCCGATGCCCACAAGATCAACCAGGCACTGGACATTCGCAACAACGCCCTGCGCGAGCTGACCGAGAACCTGAGCCTGGCCTG
This sequence comes from Pseudomonas sp. SWRI77, assembly GCF_014269105.1. NCBI lineage: Bacteria > Pseudomonadati > Pseudomonadota > Gammaproteobacteria > Pseudomonadales > Pseudomonadaceae > Pseudomonas > Pseudomonas sp. SWRI77. The sequence continues at coordinate 69,396 of NZ_JABWRV010000013.1, forward strand.
GAACGCCATGAACAACGCACGCAAGCAGACCCCGACCGCGCGTGAATACGCCGAGACCACCAAGCGTGTGCGTGCTGCCTACCAGGACCAGTTCGGCCTTGGCCAGCGTACCCTGCTCGACGTGCTCGACAGTGAGAACGAGCTGTACAACGCCGACCGCCGTTACACCGAAGTGCGCTACACCGAGGAGTTCTCGATGTACCGGGTACTGGCAACCATGGGTGAGCTGCTGAGCAAGCAACGTATCTCGCTGCCGCCGGAAGCCATTGCCAGCAATGAGGTGAAGACCGAAGCCAGGCTGCCTGACATGCGCTGAGTGCAAGCCTCAGAGCGCCTATGAAGGGCCGTGATTGCGCTGGAAGGTCTCGGCGCCCATGGCCTTTATCTGCCCCTCGATCAGCGCGTCGAACGGTTTGAGCAGCGCGTCAAAGCTGACTGGCTGCTCCAGCACGTTCAGCGCCTCGACCACCGCCTCCAGGGTCGACAACGCCCCCGCCTCCGGCGCCTTGCGCAGCCGGTAGCGCGAAGGCGCAACCGCGCCCAGCGTCACCCGCGGCAATGCCGCAAGCATTGGGTTCAGGTACAGCAGCTTGCGGGCCTTGCGCCAGGTACCGTCGGGTACGATCAACAGCAACGGCTGGTCATCCACTTCGGTATAAGCCGCCAGCACCTGGGCTTGATCGCCCGGGAACAGCAACGCGGCACGGTAACCGGGCGTGGCAAGCAGCTCATCCAGGCCCTCGAACACCTCCCCGACCCGCAACTCGGCATTGTTCAGCCCCAGGGCCGCCAGGCGCGCGGTATTCAGGGCATGGGCGGTTTCACTGGGGTGCTGCAGCAGGACGATACGGGTGCGGCTGCCGAGCGAGGGGATCAGTGGGCATAGGCAGTGGTCAAGCGGGCGCTGGCAGCGCTCGCAGCGGGGTCTGGGCATAGGGCTCTCCTTACCGGGCGCAGTGTGCCACAGCTTGTTCGAAATCCCCTGCCTCAGCGGTTGAAGCGCTCAGCCAGGCTGTGCAGGTATTCGGCCATACGCTCCAGGTCCTGGCTGATTTGCGCACCCTGCCTGGCCTGCCCCGCGCTCTGGTCACACAGGTGTGCAATCCTCACGATCTGCTGGTTGATATCCTCGGCAACATGACTTTGCTGCTCCGAAGCCGTCGCCATCTGCTGGCTCATGCCGGTAATGCGGCTGACCGCCTGGGCGATACCGGCCAACGCCACTTGCACCGCCTCGACACTGTGCACGCTGTCGCGCGAAATCTGCTCGCCGCGGGTGGCGGTACTCACTGCCCGCTCTGCCCCCACCCGCAACGAGGCGATGATCTGATGAATCTCTTCGGTCGAGGCACGGGTGCGCTGGGCCAACGAACGCACCTCATCAGCCACCACGGCAAACCCGCGCCCCTGTTCACCGGCCCGCGCTGCCTCGATGGCGGCATTGAGTGCCAGCAGGTTGGTCTGGTCGGCAATCGAAGTGATCGTGTCGACCACGCTGCCAATCGACTGGGTCTGCTCGGCCAGTGCATTGACTGCCTGGCCGATATCATTCACCGCATCGCTCATGCTCCCCATCGCCTTCAGGCTCTGCTGGGCCAACTCGCTGCCATGCTGCGCCAACTGGTCGGCATCGCCTGCGGCATGGGCGGTGCTTTGCACGTTATGGGTAACCTCCTGGATGGTCGCTGCCATTTGCGCGATCGCCGTGGCGGACTGGTCGGTTTCGCTGCGCTGGCGGTCAAGCATCTGCGCCTGGGCGTCTGACAGGTCGGCCGACTGCGCCGCACGTGACTTGACCCCGACTCCTGCATCCACCAAGCGGGTCAAGGCGGTTTGCAAGCGCGCCTCTTCACTGATGATGGCCAGGTCCAGCTGGCCTTGCAGCCCCGGGTTGTCGCTGTAGGTCAACGCCACCAACGGGCTGGTGAAGGCTTTCGGGTGCTCGCCCAGGGTACGCCGGATGGCCTGGCTCTGCCGGTGTTCGATCAAGTACCAGGCCAGCAGCAGGCTGGCCATCAATACCCCCAGCGCCGCATACGGCGGCAACCACAGATAACCTGCGGCCGAGAGCAGGCCTGCGCCAATCAGCGGCCAGCCGCGGCCCAGCTGATGCCCTAGCCGCGCGGCCCAGGGTACCGCTGAGCGGCCGGCACGCAGGCGCGCGTATAGCGCTTCGGCACGGCGAATCTGCTCGCGCGTCGGCACCGAGCGTACCGACTCGTAGCCGCTGACCCGCCCTTGCTCGTACACCGGGGTGACGTAGGCGCTGACCCAATAATAATCGCCGTTCTTGGCGCGGTTCTTGACCACGCCCATCCAGGGTTTGCCTTGTTTGATGGTGTCCCACATGTGGCCGAAGACGGCCGGAGGCATGTCGGGGTGGCGCACCAGGTTGTGGGGCTGGCCGACCAGTTCGTCGTAAGTGAACCCGCTGATCGCCACGAAGGCGTCATTGCAGTAGGTGATGCGGCTGTTGAGGTCCGTCGTGGAGATCAGGCGTTGATCGCTGGAGAAGGTTCTTTCGTGCTCAGTGACGGGCAAATTCATGCGCATCTTGGGCGATCCTTGCAGGATGAAGAGGGGGAAATCATCAGCGCAAGTTGATATTTAGCAGAGCGCTATCAGGTTAGCGGTCCTGTTTTGTAGGAATTGAGCCCGTCCCGACGGAATGCATGAACACACTGTGCATCAGCCGACGTTGAGTTGGCTTTTAAGCAGGTCGCGGAAGGTTTGAATCAACGGTTCGCGGCTACGGCCGCGGCGAACGATCAGCGAAAATGGCGCCTGATAGCCGAAGGTAGACGGCGACAAGACGCGCAGGTCGCCCTTGTCCACCCATGCCTGGGCGTAGTGCTCTGGCAGGTAGCCGATGTAGGCACCCGACAGGATCAGAATCAGCTGCGCCTCCATGCTCTCCACGGTCGCCGCACTGTGCTTGAAGCCGTGCCGGGCCAGTTCTGCCTGGCTCCAGTAGCCGCGCCCGACCATGCGCTGCTGGGTCACTACCTGCTCGGGGATGCGCCGCTCGGCGAACAACGGGTGGCGGCTGCTGCAGTACAGCCAGTGCTGCTCACGGTACAGGGGCTGATAGACCAGGCCACTCATGCGCGACGAAAACGCCCCGATGGCCAGGTCGAGGCGGTTGTCCTGCACCCCCAATTGCAGCTCGTAGGGGCTGGACACCGACAGGTGCAGGTGAACCCCCGGGTGCTCCTGGCTATAGGCACCGATGGCTTCGGCCAGTGGCAACGCGCGGTCACCCACGGTCGAGTCAATCACCCCCAGGTTGAGCGTGCCCCGCAGCTCGCCCTTGAGCGCCGCGGCATATTGCTCGAAGCCATCCAGCTCGGCCAGCAGGCGCAGGCTCTCCTGGTGGAACAGTTCACCTTTGCTGGTCAGGCTGAAACCGCCGCGCCCACGGTGACACAGGACAATCCCCAGCCCGCCCTCCAGCTGGCTCATGTAGGTGCTGATGGCCGACGTCGACAGGTTCAGCTCGCGCTGGGCGTTGGCGAAGCCCTGGTGGCGCACCACGCTGACGAAGATGCGCAGCAGTTTCAGATCGGGCAGGGTCGAGGCCATGGTGCAACGGTTCCGCAAAGTTAATGGCGGCAAGTCTAACCGGTTGCGCAGGCATTAGTTCAGAAATTCCTGAAGTAAGTATTTGCCGGTAGCGATTCTTCCCGGGCACTACCTTGCGCAAACTCGGCCGAAATGTCCTGCCCGCCGGCACAACCAAAGCAAACAGGCGCGCCGCGGCACAGGTTCGAACAAACACAACAATCGACCGACTGATGAGGCCCACCGTGGACAAGACTCTCCACCAACCACTGGGCGGCAACGAAATGCCGCGTTTCGGCGGCATCGCCACCATGCTCCGCCTCCCCCACCTGCAAAGCGCCGCCGGCCTGGACGCCGCGTTCATCGGCGTGCCGCTGGACATCGGCACCTCCCTGCGCTCCGGCACCCGCTTCGGCCCACGGCAGATCCGCGCCGAATCGGTGATGATCCGCCCGTACAACATGGCCACCGGTGCTGCGCCGTTCGACTCGCTGTCGGTAGCCGACATCGGTGACGTGGCCATCAACACCTTCAACCTGCTCGACGCCGTGCGCATCATCGAAGAAGCCTACGACGAGATCGTCGAGCACAACGTCATCCCGATGACCCTGGGTGGCGACCACACCATTACCCTGCCAATCCTGCGCGCCCTGCATAAAAAGCACGGCAAGATCGGCCTGGTGCACATCGATGCCCACGCCGACGTCAACGACCACATGTTTGGCGAGAAGATCGCCCACGGCACCACCTTCCGCCGCGCCGTGGAAGAAGGCCTGCTCGATTGCGACCGCGTGGTACAGATCGGCCTGCGCGCCCAGGGCTATACCGCCGACGACTTCAACTGGAGCCGTCGCCAGGGCTTTCGCGTAGTTCAGGCCGAGGAATGCTGGCACAAATCGCTGGAACCGCTGATGGCCGAAGTACGCGAAAAGGTCGGCGGTGGCCCGGTTTACCTGTCGTTCGATATCGACGGCATCGACCCTGCCTGGGCACCGGGCACCGGCACGCCGGAAATTGGGGGCTTGACCACGATCCAGGCGATGGAGATCATTCGCGGCTGCCACGGCCTGGACCTGATCGGCTGTGACCTTGTCGAAGTCTCCCCGCCTTACGACACCACCGGCAACACCTCGCTGCTCGGCGCCAACCTGCTGTTCGAAATGCTCTGCGTGCTACCTGGCGTAGTGCGTCGCTGAACCAGGCCTGCGCCGCGCCAACCGCGATACCCGCTATACCCTGGCAGGAGCCATGAGGGAGGGCCATTGAGGCCCGTCAACACAAGACAAGACCGCCAGGTGCCGTAAGGTGCCCGGGCGGTCGATCTCGCCATAATAAAGATAATCGGGAGACTCCCAATGGCCTTGGACATCATTGTTGTAATGATCTATACCGCCGGCATGCTCGGGCTTGGCTGGTATGGCATGCGGCGTGCGAAAACCCACGAAGACTACCTGGTGGCCGGACGCAACCTCGGCCCCACCCTGTACATGGGCACCATGGCCACCACCGTGCTGGGCGGCGCGTCCACCGTCGGCACCGTGCGCCTGGGCTATGTCCACGGTATTTCGGGCTTCTGGCTGTGCGCTGCGCTGGGCCTGGGCATCATCGCCCTCAACCTGTTCCTCGCCAAACCGCTGCTGCGCCTGCGCATCTTCACCGTCACCCAGGTGCTGGAGCGTCGGTACAACCCCATGGCACGCCAGGCCAGTGCAGCGATCATGCTGGCCTATGCGCTGATGATCGGCGTCACCTCGACCCTGGCCATGGCAACCGTACTGCAGGTGCTGCTGGAATTGCCGTTCTGGATGTCGTTGCTGCTCGGCGGTGGCGTGGTGGTGCTGTACTCGACCATCGGCGGCATGTGGTCGCTGACCCTGACCGACATCGTCCAGTTCGTGATCAAGACCGTCGGCCTGATGTTCATCCTGCTGCCAGTCTGCCTGTACAAGGCCGGCGGCTGGGACACCCTGGTGGCCAAGCTGCCAGCGTCGAGCTTCCAGCTGACCAGCATCGGCTGGGACACCATCATCACCTACTTCCTGATCTACTTCTTCGGCATCCTCATCGGCCAGGACATCTGGCAGCGGGTGTTCACCGCCCGTGACGAGAAGGTCTGCCAGCGCGCCGGTACCACCGCAGGTGTGTACTGCGTAGTGTACGGCCTGGCTTGCGCCCTGATCGGCATGGCTGCACACGTGCTGATGCCAGACCTGGCAAACCCGAACAATGCCTTTGCCGAGATGATCAAGAGCACCCTGCCCGATGGCATCCGCGGCCTGCTGATGGCGGCGGCCCTGGCAGCCATGATGTCCACCGCCAGCGCCGGCCTGCTGGCCGCGTCCACCACCCTGACCGAAGACCTGCTGCCCAAGCTGCGTGGCGGCAAGCAATCGAGCCTGGGCATCAGCCGCCTGTTCACCTTGCTCACCGGCCTGGTGGTGCTGGGTATCGCCCTGGTGGTGAACGATGTGATCAACGCCCTGACCCTGGCCTACAACCTGCTGGTCGGCGGCATGCTGATCCCGCTGATCGGTGCGATCTTCTGGAAGCGCGCAACCACCGCAGGCGCAATCGCCAGCATGTCGCTGGGCTTCGCCACCGCGCTGTTGTTCATGTTCAAGGATGGGTTGGAAGCCAACACGCCGATTTACTACAGCCTGACGATTGGCCTGGTGAGCTTTGTGGGGATCAGCCTGATGACGCGTAAATCGGTAGCAGCGATGAAGCTGGCCTGATAGCCGATACACCCTTAGATAACACCGGCAACAAAAAGGCCGCCGCATCAGCCATGATGCGGCGGCCTTTTTCATTTCAGCGACGACGCGGCTGGCGCTTGCGCTGCTCTTCGTCAGTCGGGATCGGCACCGGCTGCAAGGGTGGTGGTATCAGCCCCAGTGCGACAGCCAAGTCGTGGAGCCAGTTGAACAGTGGTTTCTTCATAGTGCCCCCTTTGACGGGTCAGCCTCACGGTCAATCAATCCAGTCATGTTTCATACAGATCATAGCCCGATGTCCTGTATTGCGCATGTATCTGTTCCTAGAGATAGGGGCCATTTTGACGCGGATCAAGGGGAAACGCCGCATTCCGACGACTGGCTAATCGTTTCGCTTTGTTGCAGATCGATCCACGCCTGCAAATTCGCCCCTCGCATCCCTTGGCGCCACATCAACCAGGTCACCGCCTGATCGAACGGCGCCTGCAAGCGATGAACCCGCACCCGGTCACGCCCCGGCAGGCTGTCGAGCATGGACTGCGCCATCATCGCCACGCCGGCGCCGGCGATGACGCATGCCAGCATACTCTGGTAGGACTCGATCTCCATCACTCGCCCCATCGGCGTATGCGCGTGGGCATACCAGGCTTCAAGGCGCATGCGGTACGAGCAGCCTTGGCGGAAGGTGAACACCGCCTTGCCTGCCACGTCTTTTGCCGTGTGCACGGGCGGGTGTTCGGGGCTGGTGATCAACACCAGTTGCTCTTCGCACAGTGGCACGCCATCCAACCCGGCCAGGCTCGGCGGGCCATCCACCAAGGCCGCGTCCAGGCCATGGCTGAGCAAACCCTCGAACAACTCGCCGCTGGGCGCCGCGCGCACCTGCAGGTTCACCGCCGGGTACGCCTGGTGGTAACGCGCCAGCAAGGCCGGCAGGTGGGTCGCTGCAGTGCTGTACATGGTGCCCAGCACAAACTCCCCGGCCGGCTGGCCACCCTGCACAGCCGCCATCGCCTCGTCACGCAGGGCCGACAGGCGATTGGCGTAGTCGAGCAACACCTTGCCCGCAGGTGACAGCTGCAAGCGCTGGCGCTCGCGCAAAAACAGCTCGACGCCCAGTTGGTCTTCGAGCTGGCGCAGGCGCGTCGACAGGTTCGAGGGCACCCGATGCAAGCGCTCGGCGGCGCGGGTCACCGAGCCTTCCTCGGCAACCGCCTGGAAGATGCGCAGTTGGCTGAACTCCATACCATTCTCCAAAACAGAACAACTTCATCATCATTATTCAATTTTATTGAATATAAAAGCCCCTTAACCTGCCAGCCATCGCTTACCTCGTGCAGGAGTCCTTCCATGTCACCGCTCATACAACTGCTGGCCAGCGCCGTGGCGCTGATGATGGCCATGGGCATAGGCCGCTTCGCCCTGACCCCGCAACTGCCGCAATTGATCGCTGAAGGCCAGTTCGACCTCACGGCCGCTGGGTTGGTCGCAGCAGCCAATTACCTGGGTTACTTCCTGGGTGCAGTGGATGCCATGTTCGCCCGCACCCCTGCCCAGGTTCGCCTGCGCCTGCATGGCGGGCTGTGGCTGTGCGTGCTGTTGACCCTGGCCTCTTGGGCCGCCGGTGGCTTCTGGAGTCACCTGCTGCTGCGTTTCGGCACCGGCGTGGCCAGCGCCTGGGTACTGGTGATGATCACCAGCCTCAGCCAGCAGGTCGCCAATGCACACCAGCGCCAGCGCCTGGGCGCGCTGGTGTTCGCAGGGCCCGGGGTGGGTATCGCCGTTAGCGGACTGTTGGCGCTGGGTGCGCATGTGCTGGGGCTGGGTTCGGCAGCGCTCTGGTTGATCTATGCCACCGCCGCGCTGCTAATGCTGCTGGCAGTAAGGCCTTGGTTGCCACGGCCGCAGGCGCCGGCAATGATCCCGGCCACTGTGCAGCCAGGTACAAGGCACGGTGCCGGTATTGGGCGCCTTGGGCTGGTGTATGCCTTGTACGGCGTCGGTTACATCCTGCCGGCCACCTTCTTGTCACAGATGGCCAACCAGCAGTTTCAGGGACAATGGCTGGCCGACCTGTTCTGGCCTGCGTTTGGCGTGGCGGCAGCGCTGGGCGTGGTGCTGGTGAGCCTGCGCCGGGACGGCCGGACCTCTGCCTGGCTGACCGCCACCCTGTGGCTGCAAGGGCTGGGCGTGCTGGCTTGCTTGTGGGGCGGCGGCCTTGGCCTGGCCTTGGGCGTGGTGCTGTGCGGTGCGCCGTTCCTGGCCTGCATGCAGCTGGTGATGCAGCGTTCGCGGGAGCTGGCGCCGCAGGCGACGCAGCGTAATGCCGGGCTGCTCACTGCGTGCTTTGCACTCGGGCAACTGAGCGGGCCGTTGTTGGCGGCCGTCAGTAACCACTACACGGGGAGTTTGCAGCCCGCATTGCTGCTGGCCGCCAGTGGTCTGGCAGTGGCCGGGGGGCTGGTGCTGGCTGGCGCCCAAGCCCATCGCACCTGCCCTGCCCAACACTCGGCGGATGCGTGCTCGGTGTAGGTGCTACCGTCACCCCACCCACTTACGCAATTGCTGCTTTACCCAGGGCTCGGCACTCACCAGCACCACCCCAAGCAACACCATCACTGCGCCGAGTACGAAGTTCACGCTCAGTGGCTCATCCAGCAGCAGCACTCCGAACGTCACGCCGAACAACGGCGTGATGAACGAAAACACCGCCAGGTTCGACGCCAGGTATTTGCGCAATAGCCAGAACCAGGTCAGGTAGCTGACAAACGACACCACGATCCCCTGGAACAGCACACTGCCAATCGCCAACGGCGTCAGCGACACCGCCCCGATCTGGCCACTGAGCAAGGCAATCAGCAGCAACCCGGCAAAACCGACGGCCAGCTGATAGAACAAGGTCAAGGTCGCTGGCGCTTCCGACAACCGCGAACAGCGCACCACCACCGTCGTCGCGCCCCAGGCCAACCCTGCCACGACACCGAAGGCATCGCCCAGCAAGGTGCGGCTGTCCATCTGCTCGAACGACATACCGCCGGCAAATGCCGTGGCAATCCCGCCGAACGCCAGCAAGATCCCCAACCACTGCAGCAGCCGCAGCCGCTCGCTGGGCAGCAAGAAGTGCAGGCCCAAGGCAGTAAACACGGGTGCCGTATACAGGAAGACAGACATGTGCGCTGCCGACGTCAGCTTCAGCCCCTCGGCGATGAACAGAAACTCCACGCCGAACAGCGCGCCGGCCAACAGCCCGGCGCGCCAGGTAGTGCCCACCTGCTCCCAACCACCGCGCCAGCAGATCATCAGGCCCACCAGCACTGCAGCAATACAGTTACGCAGGGCGGCCTGCATCACCGGGGCAATGTCGACCGCGGCCGTCTTGATCAGCACCTGCTGGCAGCCCCAGATCAGGCACAGCCCGAGCATGACCTGGAAAGCAAAAGCGTCGGGGTTCTTCCGGGCCGCGCTCATGAGCGGGCCTTACGGATAATCGATGGCATCGGCGTCAACTCGGCAGTCTTCAAGAATTACCGATTATCGGTTTTCCTTGGCCACCCGTGCCACCCTCAAAACGACCTCAAGCAATCTGCGCCTTGGAGGACACCTGCTCAAAGGTCGCCTCATCCAGCGCGTCTTCCTGTTCTTCGAGCACTTGGCGGGGGTGCTCGAAGCCTGGGATGCTGCTGTCGATCAGGCTCAACAGGCGTGATCCGCGCTCGGTAAGGACAAAGTTTTCACCGTTGCCACCGTCTTCTGCTGGCCGGGTTTCGATGAAGCCGCGCTCGAACAGCAGCTTTTCATACTCGCAAGCGCGGGTCTTCAGGTGGTCAAGGTCGCCAACTGGCTGGCCTTTGGCGGCCAACGCTGCGGCGTGCTGCTCGGCATAGGGGCGTGGCGTGAAGCTGTGACCGGCGCTGTTCTGGGCTTCATGCAGCAAGCGCTCGATCAGGTCCCAGTCGTAGGTGATGCTCATGGCGGCAGGCTCCTGCTGTGGACGGAAGGGGTACACAGGGTGGACCTGTCGACAGTGAGCCATGTTCAGAAAAAAACAGAAACCATTTGATGCGTTGCTCCGTGTGATTTATAAACTACATTCGCCCAATGAAGAAAATCGAATCCAGCAGTTTCAGGCATTGGGTGCATGGACTCCGGGACGACACGGCGCGTATCCGGATTATTGCTCGTATCAACCGCTTGATGGAGGGCCTGCCTGGCGACGTTTCAGCAGTTGGCCATGGTGTAAGTGAATTGAGAATTCACTATGGGCCGGGCTACCGCGTGTACTTTCACCAATCAGGCGATACGTTGGTAATTCTGCTCTGCGGCGGGCACAAAAGCAGCCAACGGCGGGACATCAAAGCGGCTCACGAAATCCTGCGCTCCTGGAGGATGCAACATGACTGAAACATTTTTTGACTTCGATGCGGCTGATTACCTGACCACCCCGCAAGCCATCGCGCAGTTCATGTCCGATGCGCTTGAAACGGGCGATGCCAGCTACGTGGCCAAGGCCGTTGGTGTGGTAGCACGTGCCAAAGGCATGAGCGAATTGGCGAAAGAGACGGGTTTGTCACGTGAACAACTTTATCGCTCGTTCAGCGAGCACGGTAATCCGACGTTGAAGTCGTTTCTTGCCGTCATGAAGGCGCTGGGAATAGACATGACCGCCAAACCTCATCTTGCCCACTGACAACATCAGTTGTACTGCAGGTACGGATTGCAGAGCCCGCCGGTCGCTGAAGCTGAACTTCGATGCATCGACTGCCCTCCATCACGCATAGCCAACGCGAGAGGTAAGAAGGATGAAACCGCTGCTAAGCATTGCCTGCGCCACCGCCCTGCTCTGCGCCCTACCCGCCTGGGCCTGCACACCGGAAGAGGCCACGCAGAAGCGTGAAGAGCTGGCCGGCCTGGTCAGCCAGCTCACTGAGCAGAACCCGCAGAAGGCCAAGGAAATCAATGATGAGCTCCAAGGGATGGAGCTGGGGACGGCGAGCAAGGACTTGCCCGACAAATGCCAGTTGATCGATACACGGATCAAGGAACTGAAGACAGCGGAGAAAAAAGCTGACTGATGCGAGGTTGTGAAGCCCTATCGCCGGCAAGCCGACGATAGGGCACAAGCCGATTTACTCAGCTGCAGGCTGACGCTTTCTCAGCGGGGCCATGCCGTCGGAACTGGCCAGTGGCGCGTTGGCCTTTGGCTTGGCGGTTGGCTTGCGCTTGGCAGCAGCCTTCTTGTCACCCGACTTCTTCTCGACCTTTTTCTTCTTGGTCCCGGCAGCCTTGCCCGAGGCCTTGACCTTTTTCGGCCCGTTGTAGGTACCTTTGACTTCCTTGATAACCCGGCGCTCGAACTGCTGCTTGAGGTAGCGTTCGATGCTCGACATCAAGTTCCAGTCGTTGTGGGTGATCAACGAGATGGCCAGGCCTTCGCCCCCGGCACGGCCGGTACGGCCAATGCGGTGCACGTACTCGTCGCCACTGCGCGGCATGTCGAAGTTGATCACCAGGTCCAGGCCGTCGATGTCCAGGCCACGGGCCGCCACGTCGGTCGCCACCAGCACCTTGGAGCTGCCCTGCTTGAAGCGGTCGATGGCCAGCTTGCGGTCTTTCTGGTCCTTTTCACCGTGCAGTACGAAGACCTTGACGTCCTTGGCCACCAGGTGACCATAGATGCGGTCTGCCAGGGCACGGGTGTTGGTGAAGATGATCGCCTTCTGATAGGTCTCGTTTTCCAGCAACCACTGGACGATCTTCTCTTTGTGCTGGTCGTGGTCAGCCATGATGATCTGCTGACGCGTGCCCTCGGCCAGTTGCGAGACGCTGTTGAGCATCAGGTGCTCAGGGTCTTTCAACACCTTGCCGATGATGTCGCGCAGTGCTGCGCCACCGGTGGTGGCGGAGAACAGCAGGGTCTGCTCGCGGTTCTCGCACTCCTTGCACAGGCGCTCCATGTCTTCGGCAAAGCCCATGTCGAGCATGCGGTCGGCTTCGTCGAGGATCATCACCTTGACATGGGACAGGTCCAGGTTACCGGCATTGAGCTGTTCGAGCAGACGGCCCGGGGTGCCGATCAGCACGTCCGGTACCTTGCGCAGCATGGCGGCCTGTTCCTTGAAATCTTCACCGCCGGTGACCAGGCCAGCCTTGATGTAGGTGAACTGGGAGAACAGCTGCACCTGCTTGAGGGTCTGCTGCGCCAGCTCGCGGGTAGGCAGCAGGATCAGCGCGCGGATTTCCACGCGTGGGCCGCTCAGGTCGACCAGGCGGTTGAGCATCGGCAGGACGAATGCCGCGGTCTTGCCGCTGCCGGTTTGCGCGGTCACACGCAAGTCACGCCCTTGCAGGGCCAGGGGGATGGCCGCTGCCTGCACCGGGGTCGGCTCGACAAATTTAAGCTCGGCCACGGCTTTAAGCAGGCGTTCGTGCAGGGCGAATTGGGAAAACACGGAGGTAACCTCAGGCAAGTGCGGGAAATTCAGTTGCATAGGGTAACGTTTTCTGCCGCCATAGCCGAATTTCTTTTGGCAACTTTATCGGCTTCCGCGCTCTAATGGCGCTTCGTTTGGCAATACAGACCGCTCACAACCCCATGGATATCCAACGAATCTGGCGTGACTCCCTCGACCTCTGGGGCACCCTCGACCAACATCCCATGCTCCACGCCGCCATTGGCCTGGCCGTCCTGCTGCTGATTTCCCTGGTGGTCGGCCGCCTGGCGCGCTTCCTGATGCTGCACGGTACCCGCCTGCTGGCACGCCAACAGGCGCTGAAATGGCTGGATGACCTGCGCCACAATAAAGTCCTGCACCGGCTGGCCCAGACCACACCGTCGCTGGTGCTGCAGTTTGGCCTGAAACTGGTGCCGGAGTTGTCCGACACGGCGCAGCACTTCCTCGGCAACGTCGCCCTGGCCTTCACCCTGCTGTTCATGACCATGGCCCTGTCGTGCCTGCTCGATGCCCTGCTCGACATCTACGCCCGCACCGAGCACGCCCGCACCCGCTCGATCAAGGGCTATGTGCAACTGGCCAAGATGATGCTGTGGATTTTTGCCTCCATCGTCATCGTCGCCACCCTGATCGACCGCTCGCCATTGCTGCTGCTGTCGGGCCTGGGTGCCATGTCGGCGGTGCTGCTGTTGGTCTACAAGGACACGCTGCTGTCGTTCGTGGCCAGCGTGCAGCTGACCAGCAACGACATGCTGCATGTGGGTGACTGGATCGAAATGCCCCAGGTGGGCGCCGACGGTGACGTGGTGGACATCACCTTGCATACAGTGAAGGTGCAGAACTTCGACAAGACCATCGTCTCGATCCCGACCTGGCGCTTGATGAGCGAGTCGTTCCGCAACTACCGCGGCATGCAGCAGTCGGGCGGCCGGCGCATCAAGCGCAGCCTGTTCATCGACGCCGCAGGTGTGCGCTTTCTCACACGCGAAGAGGAGCAGCGCCTCACCCAGGTGCGCCTGCTGGGCGACTACCTGGCCAGCAAGCGCCAGGAACTGCAAACCTGGAACGAAGCCCTGGGGCCGGTGGCCGAACTGTCCGCCAACCGGCGCAAGCTGACCAACATCGGCACCTTCCGCGCCTTTGCTCTGGCTTACCTGAAGAACCACCCCAACGTGCATCAAGGCATGACCTGCATGGTTCGCCAGATGCAGACCACCGCCGAAGGCGTGCCGCTGGAGATCTACTGCTTCACCACGACCACGGTGTGGGCGGAGTATGAGCGGATCCAGGGGGATATCTTCGATTACCTGTTGGCGGTGTTGCCGGAGTTCGGGTTGAGCTTGTACCAGCAGCCTAGCGGTAATGACATGCGGGCGGGGTTGGCGGGGCGACTGTCAGCTGAACCTGTGCCGCATCGTCTGGAAGACCTGAGCGAGGCTTGAGATTGCCGGGGCCGCTTTGCGGCCCATCGCAGGCAAGCCAGCGCCTACTCGAGTTTCAGCCCCACCAACGGCCACGGGCTGGCTTGCCCCATGCCCCGTTTCTCGGCCAGGAACGCCCCCAGTGAAATCAACGCGCACGGGGTGGTCGCCAGCGCCAGCATGTCGAGAAAATGCAGCACCGGCTGCGCCAGGCCCAAACCAGAAACCGCCCAGGCCGCCGACGCACAAGGGGATACCGATGTAGCCATGCGGGTTCATTCACGCCTTGTTGCCAAGCGGTACCTGAGCACGGCTGCCCAACCGGCTCAGCCACACCGATGCCAGAATCACTGCCCCGCCGATGAACAGCCGCCCTAGCGGCTCGTGCTGGTTCCAGATCAACAGGTTGAGCAACAGCCCCACCGGCACATGCAGGTTGTTCATCACCGCCAGTGTCGCCCCGGAGACCAGGCACGCGCCCTTGTTCCACCAGTACAGGCCCAACGCAGTAGGGCACAGCCCGAGGAACAACAGCACCAGCCATTGCACATCGGTGCTCGGCAAGTGCTGGGCATTGCCGAACAACACGAACGCCGGCAACACCACGATCAAGGCCCCCAGGTAGAAGTAGCCGAAGCGCGTGTAGTGCGGCAGGTTGCTGGGGTTTCGGGCGACCAGATGGCGGTACAGCACCTGGCCGGCGGCATAGGTGAAGTTGGCCAGCTGCAGCAGCAGGAAGCCGATGAAGAACTCGCCGCTGATGCTGTCGAAGCGGATCACCGCGGCCCCGGCCACCGCCACCAGCGCCGCGAGCAACGCCCACGGGTTGAAACGCCGGTTCAAGGCGTCCTCGATCAAGGTGACGTGCAACGGTGTGAGGATGGTGAACAACAGCACTTCCGGCACGGTGAGCACGCGAAAGCTCAGGTACAGGCACACATAGGTGATGCCGTACTGCAGCGCGCCGATCAGCAGCATCGAGCGCATGAAGCGCGGCTCGACCTGGCGCCAGCGGGTCAGCGGCAGAAACACCAGGCCCGCCAGCAGCACCCGCGCGAGCACGGCAAAGTAGCTGTCGACGTGCCCGGCCAGGTACTCGCCGATCAAGCTGAAGGAAAACGCCTGGATCAGCGCGACGATAATCAGGTAGCCCATGGTTGCCTCTCGTGGATCAAGGCGGCGACCTTAGCGGGTTGCGGCCGCTGTGTTCAACCATGAGGAATGTAGGGATGGCAGCGCACGCGGCCGTTCCGGTCCTAAAAGCAGACCGCCTTGGCCACGGCAAAATAGGTTCTTCACAGAATGTTGGGGAAGTGGGGCTGCTATGCGCTTGTCGGGAGATAGGGTGATGGCGGCTAGCTGCCTGTCTTGGATTTGGAGGTGGGGCGGAAATCGAGCGCCGCGCGGGCGGCGCTCGATCTCATAGGCGCTGCAAAACCCAAGACGGGCACCTGGTGGCCCCGAATCCAATCTCCAGGCATCCACAACCTCCCCCCAAAAAAAAGCCCGGCCATTGGCCGGGCAGATACACCCAAAGGAGCAAACAAGGTGTCAGGGTTGGGAATTCGTTGACGCTCAGGCCACCGCAGCCAGTTTGGCCTTGGCCTGGTTGAGGCCCTTCTCGAAGAAGTCGCCGCTCATGTTCAGGCCCTCGGCATGGATGAAGTTCACATCGTGAATGCCGATGAATGCCATCACCTGGCGCAGGTACGGTTCCTGATGGTCGCTGGTGGCGCCGGCATGAATACCGCCGCGGGCAGTCAGGACGATGGCGCGCTTGCCGGTCAGCAGGCCTTGCGGGCCGGTCGGGGTGTACTTGAAGGTGATGCCGGCGCGCAGTACATGGTCCAGCCAGGCCTTGAGGGTGCTGGGGATGGTGAAGTTGTACATCGGCGCGGCCATCACCAGCACGTCGGCCGCCAACAGCTCATCGGTCAATTCGTTGGAGCGGGCCAGCGCGTCCAGTTCGGCGGCGCTGCGCTGCGCCTCGGGTTTCATCCAGCCTCCGAGCAGGTTGGCATCCAGGTGGGGCACCGGGCTCACGGCCAGGTCACGTACGTTGATCTCGTCGGCCGGGTGGGCCGCCTGCCATTGCTGGATGAAGTCGCGGGTCAGTTGACGGGAAACGGAATCCTGCTGGCGGGCGCTGCTTTCGATGATCAGTACGCGGGACATGGGGTGCCTCCATCGGCAAATAGGGTGCGATTCGATGGAGGTGAGATTAAGGCTTGACCTATCGATAAAAAAGCGTAAAAAGTGGGTTCAATCAATCGATTAATCAGTTTTATTCGGCCGCGCAGTTCACGCCGATCCGCAGCTTGATGATCTGGCGATTGAACTTGGCGGTCACATCGACGCTTTTACCTGCCGGTACGTTCACCCGGCGCACCCGCGGCGCTTCCGGGCCGTTGCGGAACGTTACCTTGCAGGCTGCCGGTACCTGCCCGTAGTTGTTGAGGGTGATGGCACCAATATCGTAGGCAGTGTCGTAGGCGGTGTAGTCGAGTTTGACCCCGTCCAGCTGCTTCTCCACATCGATGGGGTAAGCCATGGCCCCGAGGGGCAGGCACATCAGTATTGCCGCACAACATTTCTTCATGGGGCGCTCTCCTTGGAAGAGCGCAGCTTAGGACAACAGGAGCGAAACATGAAAGCGCCGCGCGTAACCCTTGATCAGTGGCGAACCCTGCAAGCAGTGGTCGATCACGGGGGGTTTGCCCAGGCCGCCGAGGCACTGCACCGTTCGCAGTCATCGGTCAGCTACACCGTGGCACGCATGCAGGAGCAGCTCGGTGTACCGCTTCTGCGCATCGATGGGCGCAAGGCCGTGCTCACCGAAGCCGGCAACGTGCTGCTGCGCCGTTCGCGCCACTTGGTCAAGCAGGCCAGCCAGCTCGAAGACCTTGCCCATCACATGGAGCAAGGCTGGGAAGCCGAAGTGCGCGTGGTGGTCGATGCCGCCTACCCCAGCGCCCGGCTGGTGCGTGCCTTGAGTGCATTCATGCCGCAGAGCCGTGGCTGCCGGGTGCGTCTGCGCGAAGAGGTGCTGTCGGGCGTCGAAGAAGTGCTGCGTGAAGGCATCGCCGACCTTGCCATCAGCAGCTACAGCATCGGCGGCTACCTGGGTGCCGAACTGAGCGCGGTGGAGTTCATCGCCGTTGCCCACCCCGAACACAGCCTGCACCGCCTGGGCCGGGACATCACCTTCCAGGACCTGGAAAGCCAGCTGCAGGTAGTGATCCGCGACTCCGGCCGCGCGCAACCGCTCGATGTCGGTTGGCTGGGTGCCGAGCAGCGCTGGACCGTCGGCAGCCTGGGCACCGCCACCACCTTCGTCAGCAGCGGCCTGGGCTTTGCCTGGTTGCCCCGGCACATGATCGAACGGGAGCTGCGCGAGGGGGTGCTCAAGGCGCTGCCGTTGGACCAGGGTGGCAGCCGCCACCCACTGTTCTACCTTTATTCGAGCAAAGAGAAGACCCTGGGCCCGGCCACGCAGATTCTCATCGACCTGCTGCGCAACTTCGACACCGCGCCCCTGGACGTGCCCTTCGCAGCCCCCCCGCAAGCCTGAGAGTACCGCGCCCATGGCCTATTTCGAACACGAAGGATGCTTGCTGCATTACGAGGAATATGGCCAGGGCGAACCCTTGGTGCTGCTGCATGGCTTGGGCTCCAGCTGCCAGGACTGGGAGCTGCAGATACCCCTGCTGAGCCATCACTACCGGGTGATTGCCATGGACATCCGCGGCCACGGCCGCTCTGACAAGCCCCGCGACGGCTACCAGATCGCCACCTTCAGCGAAGACCTGCTGGCTTTACTCGAACACTTGCAGACCGGCCCGGTGCACTTCGTCGGCCTGTCGATGGGCGGCATGGTCGGTTTCCAGTTCGCCGTCGACCACCCGCAGTGGCTGCGCAGCCTGTGCATTGTCAACAGCGCCCCCGAGGTCAAGCGCCGCACCCGCAGTGACTGGGCCTGGTGGGCCAAGCGTTGGGGCCTGGCACGCCTGCTCAGTGTCGAGACCGTTGGCAAAGGGCTGGCCGAACGACTATTCCCCAAGCCCGGGCAAGCCGACCTGCGCCAGAAGATGGCCCAGCGCTGGGCACGCAACGACAAGCGTGCCTACCTCAAGAGCTTCGACGCCATCGTCGACTGGGGCGTGCAGGAACGCATCGGGCAAATCCGCTGTCCCACGCTGGTGATCGCCGCCGACCACGATTACACGCCGATACAACTCAAAGAGCGCTACGTCGCCCTGATACCCCAGGCCAGGCTGGTAGTCATCGACGATTCCCGGCACGCTACGCCCCTCGATCAACCCGAGGTCTTCAACCAGACCCTGCTGCAATTCCTTGCAGCCGCTTCCACCTCTCAAGGATCTTTGAGCCCATGCTGAAAAAACTCCTGCTCACCGCCTGCTCGGTTGCCTTCGCCACCAGCGTCATGGCGTCCGACAAGACCCCTCACGTATTGCTGGACACCAGCTTCGGTCAGGTCGAAATCGAGTTGAATGCCGAGAAGGCGCCGATCAGTACCAAGAACTTCCTCCAGTACGTCGACAGCGGTTTCTACAACAACACCATCTTCCACCGCGTGATCCCGGGCTTCATGGTTCAGGGCGGCGGTTTTACCGATCGGATGGCGCAGAAAGACACCCAGGCCCCAATCCGTAACGAGGCCAGCAACGGCCTGCTGAACACCCGCGGCACCCTGTCCATGGCCCGCACTTCGGACCCGAACTCGGCCACCAGCCAGTTCTTCATCAACGTGGCCGATAACGACTTCCTCAACCCCGGCCGTGACCGCGGCTATGCGGTGTTCGGCAAGGTGACCAAAGGCATGGAAGTGGTCGACCAGATCGTCAACTCACCGACCACTGTCAAGAACGGTATGCGCGACGTGCCGGCCGATCCGGTCTACATCAAGTCCGCCAAACGCATCGACTGACCGCAGGCTTCACAGGGATGTGAAACCGCCTGAGGGTCGGACGAACAGGAGTGTTGTCACCCATGCTGTACCGCCGTTTCGAAAGACTGATCGATATTTTCCGCGAGGCACCGAGCGAAGCGCCGCCGAGCACGGTGTGGCCGTTCTACCTGTATTACCTGCGCCAAGTCTGGCCCAGCTTTGTCGCCCTGCTGGTGGTAGGGCTGATTGCCTCGCTGATCGAAGTGGCGATGTTCAGCTACCTGAGCCGCATCATCGACCTGGCCCAGGGCACGCCCAATGCCAACTTCTTCAGCGAGCACAGCGGTGAGCTGATCTGGATGCTGGTGGTGGTGCTACTGTTGCGCCCGCTGTTCTTCGGCCTGCACGACCTGCTGGTGCACCAGACCATCAACCCAGGCATGACCAGCATGATCCGCTGGCAAAACCACACCTATGTGCTCAAACAGAGCCTGAATTTCTTCCAGAGCGATTTCGCCGGGCGCATTGCCCAGCGCATCATGCAGACCGGCAACTCGCTGCGTGATTCGGCGGTACAGGCGGTGGATGCGCTGTGGCACGTCCTGATCTACGCCGTCAGTGCACTGGTGCTGTTCGCCGAGGCCGACTGGCGCCTGATGCTGCCACTGCTGGCGTGGATCGCCTGCTACATCGGCGCGCTGTTCTACTTCGTGCCCCGGGTCAAGGCGCGCTCGGTGATTTCGTCCGACGCACGCTCCAAGCTGATGGGGCGCATCGTCGACGGCTACACCAACATCGCCACCCTGAAGCTGTTCGCCCACACCGATTACGAGCAGCAGTACGCCCGCGAGGCGATCCGCGAACAGACCGAGAAAACCCAGCTGGCCTCCCGCGTCATCACCAGCATGGACGTGGTCATCACCACCCTCAACGGCTTGCTGGTGGTCGGCACCACGGGCCTGGCGCTGTGGCTGTGGAGCCAGTCGCTGATCACCGTGGGCGCAATCGCCCTGACCACTGGCCTGGTGATCCGCATCGTCAACATGTCGGGCTGGATCATGTGGGTGGTCAACGGCATCTTCGAGAACATCGGCATGGTCCAGGACGGCCTGCAGACCATCGCCCAGCCGGTTACCGTCACCGACAAGCCCAATGCGCCTGCGCTGAAGGTAAGCCGTGGCGCGGTGCACTTCGACGACGTGGACTTCCACTACGGCAAGGCCAGCAACGTGATCGAGGGGCTCAACCTGGACATTCGCCCGGGCGAGAAGATTGGCCTGATCGGCCCGTCAGGCGCGGGCAAATCGACCCTGGTCAACCTGCTGCTACGCCTGTACGACGTGCAGGGCGGGCGCATCCTGATCGATGGCCAGGACATCGCCGAAGTGAGCCAGGCCAGCCTGCGCGCACAAATCGGCATGATCACCCAGGACACCTCGCTGTTGCACCGCTCGATCCGTGACAACTTGCTGTACGGCCGCCCCGAGGCCAGCGAAGCGGCACTGCACGAAGCGGTGCGCCGTGCCCGCGCCGACGAGTTCATACCACAGCTGTCCGACGCCCAGGGGCGTACCGGCTTCGATGCCCATGTGGGCGAGCGTGGGGTCAAGCTGTCTGGCGGCCAGCGCCAACGTATCGCCATTGCGCGGGTGCTGCTGAAGAATGCGCCGATCCTGATCATGGACGAGGCCACCTCGGCGCTGGACTCGGAGGTCGAGGCAGCGATCCAGGAAAGCCTGGAGACCCTGATGCAAGGCAAGACGGTAATCGCTATCGCGCACCGGCTTTCAACCATTGCCCGGATGGACCGCCTGGTAGTGCTGGACAAGGGGCATATCGTCGAAAGCGGCAGCCACAGTGAACTGCTGGCGCAACAAGGGTTGTATGCGCGGTTGTGGCATCACCAGACCGGGGGGTTCGTCGGGGTGGATTGAACCCGGCCGGTGCAGCCGAGGCAGGTTTCAATCCCTGCGGTAGGGCAACATCCCCCGCGCCTCCTCGGCATACCCCCGCACCCCTTCGCGCTCCTGCAACAAGAACCCCTCGACCGCCCGCCGCAACCCCGGGTGCAACAGGTAATGCCACGACCGCGTCAGCACCGGCTCGAACCCACGGATCAGCTTGTGCTCGCCCTGGGCCCCCGCATCAAAGCGCTGCAAGCCTTCAGCAATGGCAAAGTCCATGCCCTGGTAGAAGCAGGTCTCGAAGTGCAGCCGGTCGAATTCATCCAGGCACCCCCAGTAACGGCCATACAGGCTGTCGTCGCCCACCAGGCTCAGGGCCATGGCCACGTCACGCCCACCCTGCCTCGCCATCACCACCCGCAGTGCCTCGGGCATGCGCTCGGCCAGCAGGCTGAAGAATTCACGGGTCAGGTACGGGGCGCGCCTGCGTACCGCATACGTGTTGGCGTAGCACAGGTAGACAAAATCCCACTGCGCCTCCGTCAGTTGCTCCCCCCGGTACCACTGGAAGTCGATGCCCTGCCCGGCCACCTGTTCGCGCTCCTTGCGCATCTGCTTGCGCTTGCGCGAGCTGAGCGTGTCGAGGAAATCCTGGAAGTCTCGATAACCGCGGTTACGCCAGTGAAACTGGCAACCAAGGCGCTCCATCCAGCCTGGCAAGCTGGCCATCTGTTGGTCCAGGGCCGGGTCGGTGAAGTTGATGTGCGCACCAGAAAGCCCGCCCTTGCCCAGGTATTCGGGTAGCGCTTGCAACACCAGCAGGCCGTCGGCGGGGTCGGCAGCCAGCAGGCGCGGGCCGCTGACCGGGCTGAACGGCACCGCGCCGAGCAACTTGGGGTAATAGGCGATGCCTGCCCGCTCACAGGCATCAGCCCAGCCGTGGTCGAACACATACTCGCCAAACGAATGCCACTTGCGGTAGGCCGGCATGACCGCGCGCACCTGCCCTTCCCGTTCCAGCACCAAGTGCTCGGCCGCCCAGCCGGTCGACGGTGCAACGCTGGCGCTGTCCTCCAGGGCAGTGAGGAAGGCGTGGCGCAGAAATGGCTGGCCAGCGGGCACCAGGGCATCCCAGGTGGCCGCCGGAAGATCACGCAGATGAGCAAGGCTGTACAGGCTGGTCACGGTTTCGACTCGCTTTCTTGAGGCACTCAGTATCCCGGAAGAAGGGCCCATCACTCAAATGACGATCGCCCGGCCAACTCATTCATGCCCGATGGCTTAACAACAGTGCCACTAATTCGACATTAATCTGTAATCCCCCCTCGCAATACTTGCGCCTGTTTTCCGGAACCCCAGAACCTGTCTATTCAGGCCCTTTCCGAAGACATGCCAACACAGGGGCGGGCGCTGAGCCTCCCCCATTTTTTTCAGTAGGGAGAACCTTATGCGTCTTGTTTCCACACTTACCGGAGTGAGCCTCACCGGCATGATGCTGGCTCTGAGTACTCCGGCCAGTGCTGCTGTCGACGCCAAGTTGCTCGAAATGCTCCGCGCCAATGGCTCGATCAACCAGGCGCAGTACAACGAACTGCAAGGCGATCTGGCAAAAGAGACCAAGGAAAAGGCCGACCAGAAAGCTCAGTCCGAACGTATGAGTTCCTTTGAACAGAAAGTGGCATGGGCCGCCAAGACCCAGATCAAGGGTGATGTGCGCCTGCGCTACGAAGACGTCAACGTCGACGAGCCGAACAGCAGCAGCGGCAACCAGGACCGCCAGCGCGTTCGTGCCCGTGTCGGCTTCTACAGCGAGATCAACCCGCAAGTCGATGCAGGCGTACGCATCGCCACCGGCAGCAGCGCCGACCGCCGCTCCACCAACCAGAGCCTTGACAACTACTTCGACAAGAAGTCGCTGTGGGTCGACCTGGCCTACCTCGACTGGCACCCGACGGCGGTGCCGAACTTGCACCTGATCGGCGGCAAGATGCCCCAGCCATGGGTGAGCATGGGCGATATCATCTGGGACAGCGATATCAACCCCGAAGGCGTAGCAGCGACTTACAAGGCCGACCTGGGCGGCGCCGAAGTGTTCGCCAGTGCGGGCCAGTACACCCTCAAGGACAACGTCGACGGCGACGGTGTGCAGTACAAGCATGACGCGCAGGTCTACCACGGCCAGCTGGGTGCCAAGTTCGCCCCCGCCGACGTGCTGAAGGTCACCGTGGGTGCGAGCATCTATGGCTACGACAACGACAAGGAAGCGGCCATTCTGCAGTCGTTCGGCAACACCACCAACGAGTTCAACCTGGTGGAAGGCTTCGGCCAGCTGGACTTCACCGGCTTCGCCATCCCGCTGTCGGCCTACGGCCAGTACGTGAAAAACACCGAGAGCACCGACGGTGAAGACCAGGCCTGGCTGGCCGGTCTGAAGACCAAGGTTGGCGCCTGGAGCCTGGACTACAACTACCGCGATGTTCAGCGCAACGCCGTGGTCAGCCTGTTTACCGACTCCGACTTCGGCAACGGCTTCACCGGTTCGCGCGGGCACAAGTTCAAGGTCGGTTACGAAATCGACAAGAACTTCTCGCTGGGTGCGGCTTACCTGATGGCCAAGACCGATCTGTCGCAGTTGCCGAACAGCAATGCGGATGTCGATACGCTGCAGGTCGACCTGGAAGCCAAGTTCTAAGCAACCGCTTCTCTGTTTCACTCAAGGCGGGAAATGCCGACCCCATCCGGCATTTCCTGCCTTTTTTCGTCTGCCAGAAATGCGCCGGCCCCTTCGCGGGTAAAACCGCGAAGGGGCCGGTACAGGTCCTTACAAAAACCTAGCGCTTGCGCAGAATCACACTCCCCACCGAATACCCCGCACCAAACGAGCTCAGCACGCCCACCGCCCCCTCGGCCAGGTCATCCTGGTACAGGTGGAAGGCAATCACCGACCCTGCCGAACTGGTGTTGGCATAACGGTCCAGAATCACCGGTGCTTCTTCCTCGGTGGCTTCACGCCCCAGCAGCTTCTTGACGATCAGGTGGTTCATGCTCAGGTTGGCCTGGTGCAGCCAGAAGCGCTTGACGTCGCTCGGCTGCAGGTCGTTCGCCTCCAGGTGCTCACCGATCAGCTCAGCGACCTTCGGGCACACTTCACGGAACACCTTGCGCCCTTCCTGGATGAACAGTTTGTCTGCCGCCCCTTCACCCTCCTCCGCCGCGCGGTTGAGGAAGCCGAAGTTGTTGCGGATGTTGTTGGAGAACCCCGTCCACAACTTGCTGCTGACAATCTCGAACTGGTGCTTGGACGTGGCCAGGTCGGCCCGCTCGATCAGCACCGCAGTGGCGGCATCGCCGAAGATGAAGTGGCTGTCGCGGTCGCGGAAGTTCAGGTGCCCGGTGCAGACCTCGGGGTTGACCATCAGCACCGAACGCGCCTGGCCCAGTTGCACACTGTTGGCGGCGGTCTGGATGCCGAAGGTGGCTGACGAGCAGGCCACGTTCATGTCGAAGGCGAAGCCCTCGATGCCCAGTTCCTTTTGCACTTCGATGGCAATGGCTGGATACGGGCGCTGCAGGTTGGAGCAGGCGACGATCACGCCATCGACATCGGCAGCGGTGCGGCCTGCACGTTCCAGTGCCTGGCGCGCTGCGGCCACGGCCATTTCGCACAGAACCGACGGCTCGTCATTGGAGCGTTCTGGCAGGCGCGGTTTCATGCGTTGCGGGTCGAGAATGCCGGCCTTGTCCAGCACGAAGCGGCTCTTGATGCCCGAGGCCTTTTCGATGAAAGCAGCGTCGGACAGCGGCTCTGCCTCGATCTCACCGCGCTCGATGGCGGCGGCGTTGTCGCGGTTGAACTGCTGCGACCAGGTATTGAAGGACTCCACCAGTTCTTCGTTGGAAATGCTCTGGGCCGGGGTATACAGGCCGGTGCCGCTGATCACGACGTTATGCACGGTCGTTCCTCTGGTCAAAGGCCATCGCCACGGGGCGCTGGCTGGAAACATGACTGAATAATGGCACTTTAGTGCCAATTCAAAGGCGAGGGCCGCGCCCTTGTGGGCGCGGGTTTACCCGCGAAGGGCCGCAATGCGGCCCCCAAACGCCTTGAAGTGTGCCACAAATCAAGGCAGTTAGCCTTCCACCTGGCTCCACTGTTTGCTCAATCGCTTGTCAGAAATCGGCACTTTCGTCCCCAGCTGCTGCGCGAACAACGACACCCGGTATTCTTCCAGCAACCAGCGGTACAACGTCAGTTGCTCATCGCGCTTGCCCTCCTGGGCGTGCTTGTCGGCGCGTTTCTTGTACTGGGCCCAGAGGTTGGCCAGCTCGCCGCTCCAGACGCGATCCTTCTGCACCTGCGAGCCCAGCTTCTCCAGGCGCAGCTCCACGGCCTTGAGGTAACGCGGCAGCTCCTTGAACCAGGCACCCGGGGTTTCGCGCACGAAGCCCGGGTACACCAGGTTGGCCAATTGTTGCTTGATGTCGTTCAGCGCCACCGCCTGGCTCAGGTCGATCTTGCCCTTGAAGCGCTTCTGCAGGCCATGCCACAGCTTGAGCACCTCCAGGGTCAGGCGCGCCAGGCGCTCGGCATGCTCGGCCCAACTGCCACGCTTGCGCTCAGCCAGCCCGGCCAAGGCCGCGCCGTCACGGGGCAGCGGCTGTTCGCCTTCAAGGATGCAGCTGTCCAGGCTGGCCAGCAGAATGTCTTCGACCAGCGCCTCGACACGGCCCAGCTCGCGGTACAGCAAGCCCAGTTCGGTCAGCCCGGGCAGCTTGCCGCGCAAAAACTTGGCAGGCTCTGCCAACTGCTGCAACAACAGGCGCTGCAAGGCGCGGCGGTGCTGGAACTCGGCTTCGGCCTGGGTCGAGAAACGCCCTTCGCGAACAGTGCCGTTTTCCTCCACCAGCGCCGGGTACACGGTCATCGACAGACCGGCGATCTTCTGCTGGGTGGTCTGCGCCACTTCGCTGAACGCCTTCGCCTGCACCGGCCGTTCGGCGTGTTCGCTGCGTGGCACCGCCAGCGCGGCCTGGCTGGCAGCGGCGAAGCGCGCGGTCAACTCGGCCAGGTCGCGGCCTTCGCCAAGGAACTTGCCCTGGGCATCGACCACTTCGATGTTCATCCGCAGGTGGCCTTCGACCAGGCTGACAGATTCTGCCCAGGCCTCGTCGGAAACACGTGCACCGGTCATGCGCAGCAGCTCCTGGCCCAACGCCTGGGGCAGCGCGCCCTGGCCGAAAGTCATGCGGGCCAGCGAAGCTTTGACGAAGTCCGGCACCGGCACGAAATTCTTGCGCAGCGCCTTGGGCAGGTTGCGCACCAGCGCCACGCACTTGGCTTCGAGCAGGCCCGGCACCAGCCACTCCAGGCGCTCGCCCGGCAGGCTCGGCAACAGCGGTGCCGGTACCCGCACCGTCACGCCGTCGCGCGGGTGGCCCGGTTCGAAGTGGTAGCTCAACGACAGGCGCAAGTCCCCCACCTGCAGGCTGTCCGGGTACTGCGCTGCGGTGACTTCGCTGGCCTCACGGGCCAGCACGTCTTCCTCGCGCATGATCAGCAGGTTGGCGTCCTTCTGGCTGGTCATGCGGTACCAGGCATCGAAGGTCGCGGTCTGGTGGATGTCCTCGGGCAGGCGCGCTTCGTAGAAGGCGTAGAGGGTCTCTTCGTCGGCCAGAATGTCGCGCCGGCGGGCCTTGGCCTCCAGTTCGTCGAGCTGTTCGAGCAGGCGCTTGTTGGCCGACAGGCACTTGGCCCGCGACTGGATTTCGCCGCCCACCAGCCCCTCGCGAATGAACAGCTCCCGCGATGTCACCGGGTCGATCGGGCCGAAGTGCACCGGGCGGCGGCCAACCAGAATCAGCCCGTACAAGGTGATCTGCTCGTACGCCACCACCTGCCCGCGCTTCTTCTCCCAATGCGGTTCGAAGTGGTTCTTCTTGACCAGGTGGGCCGCCAGCGGCTCGATCCAGTCGGGCTCGATGCGGGCGACCATGCGCGCATACAGCTTGGTGGTTTCCACCAGCTCGGCGGCCATCACCCACTGCGGACGCTTGCGGCCCAACCCCGAGGACGGGTGGACCCAGAAGCGCCGTTGGCGGGCACCTTGGTAATCGCCCTCCTCGGTCTTCTGGCCGATCTGGCTGAGCAGGCCGCTGAGGATTGCCTTGTGCATCCGTTGGTAATCGGACGGTTCCTTGTTGACCGTCAATTGCAGGTCACGGCAGATCAGCGCCAACTGGCGGTGGGCGTCACGCCATTCGCGCAGGCGCAGGTAATTGAGGAAACTCTTACGGCACCAGTTGCGCAGCGGGCTGGCAGTCAACGCCTGGCGCTGCTCCTCGAAGCCCCGCCACAAATTGACCAGCGCGGCGAAGTCGGAGTCGACGTCCTTCCACTGGGCATGCGCCTGGTCGGCCGCCTGCTGGCGCTCCGGCGGCCGCTCACGCGGGTCTTGCACCGACAGCGCACTGGTGACGATCAACACTTCCTGCAGGCTGCCCTGACGGGCGCCTTCAAGCAGCATGCGGCCTAACCGTGGGTCGATGGGCAAACGCGCCAGTTGCCGCCCGAGCGGGGTCAACTGGTTTTCGCGGTTGACCGCCGAGAGCTCCTGCAACAGGTTGAAACCATCGCTGATAGCCTTGCCATCCGGCGGCTCGATGAACGGGAACGCATCGATCGCACCCAGGCGCAGGTGCAGCATCTGCAGGATCACCGCCGCCAGGTTGGTGCGCAGAATCTCCGGGTCGGTGAACGCCGGCCGGCCGTTGAAATCCTCTTCGCTGTACAGGCGCACGCAGATGCCAGGCTCGACCCGGCCGCAACGGCCTTTACGCTGGTTGGCACTGGCCTGGGATACCGCCTCGATCGGCAGGCGCTGGACCTTGGCCCGGTAGCTGTAGCGGCTGATGCGGGCGGTGCCGGTGTCGATCACGTAGCGAATGCCCGGCACCGTCAGCGAGGTCTCGGCAACGTTGGTGGCCAGGATCACCCGGCGCCCGGTATGCGACTGGAAAATGCGCTGCTGCTCGGCGGGTGACAGGCGTGCATACAGCGGCAGAATCTCGGTATGGCGCAGTTGCGCCTTGCGCAGGATCTCGGCCGCGTCGCGGATTTCCCGCTCACCCGGCAAGAAGATCAAGACATCACCCGGCCCCTTGCCCTGGCTGCGCTCGTGTTGCGCCAGTTCATCCAGGGTGGCGAGGATGGCCTGGTCGACGGTGAGGTCATCCTCGATCTGGTTGCCTTCCTCGTCCTGCTCGCTGGTCAGCGGGCGGTACCAGGTTTCTACCGGGAAGGTGCGCCCGGAGACTTCAATGATAGGTGCACCGTCGAAGTGCTTGGAGAAACGCTCGAGGTCGATGGTCGCCGAGGTGATGATCAGCTTCAGGTCCGGGCGGCGGTGCAACAGGGTCTTGAGGTAGCCGAGCAGGAAGTCGATGTTGAGGCTGCGTTCGTGGGCTTCGTCGACGATGATCGTGTCGTAGCGTTCGAGAAAGCGGTCGTGCTGGGTTTCAGCCAGCAGGATGCCGTCGGTCATCAGCTTGACCAGGGTGTTGGAATCACTCTGGTCCTCGAAACGCACCTGGTAACCAACCAGCCCACCAAGCGGCGTGCCGAGTTCTTCGGCGACACGGGCGGCGACGCTGCGCGCAGCAATCCGGCGTGGCTGGGTATGGGCAATCAGGCCATGGCTGCCGCGCCCCAGCTCAAGGCAGATCTTCGGCAACTGGGTGGTCTTGCCCGAGCCGGTCTCACCGGCGATGACCAGCACCTGGTGCTCGGCCAGCGCCTTTTTGATCTCGTCACGCTTGGCTGCAATGGGCAGGCTGTCGTCGTAGCGCACGGTCGGCACGCTTTGCTGGCGCGCGGTGACCTGGGCGCAGGAGGCCTGGACCTTTTCCGCCCACTGGGCGAGCTTGGCCTCGTCGGGGCGCTTGCGCAGCTCATGCAGTTGCCGACGCAGACGATGGCGGTCGGCGATCATGGCGTGGTCGAGGTTTTTCAGGAGCTGGTCGATGGCTTGATCTGTCATGGGGCTTTTTAGTGATGCAGGTGGGCCTGCTTTTTCATGATCGGCATTTGAAGAGGCGCAATTGTCGCAGATTTGCCCGTTCTCTGCTGGCTCCTGCACCCAGCACCTCGCCGCAAATGTTTAGCCGACACCGATGTAAAGGTTGCCATTCACTGCTTTAATCAACCTTACGCCGCATGTGAGTATCAAAGGCATGATCCCTGCCCCGTTCACCGTGCCCCCGCAGTCCCGCCCTTCGCTCCCGAAGGCCCGGACCCGTGCCGGTGAAAATCCGCTGGTGCACATCATCCTCGCGTTCTGGGCCTTGTGGCACTGTCGCCACGCACGCCCACCGGATACTTCGCTCACGCATCACTGACCAGACCCGGCCCGCTGCTGGCCGATCGTTTCAGTTTGACCCCACGGTTGCCCGCGGCGGTCATGTGCGCCCATGAGCGAATCCGACATGCACTTTGCAAACCCCGAACACGCCAGCCAGTTCCTGGCCGACAACCCCGATATCGAGCTGATCGAACTGTTCATCCTCGACGCCAACGGTGTACCCCGCGGCAAGCTGCTGCACCGCGAGGAACTGCTGGCGGTGTACCAGACCGGTCGCCCGCTGCCCAGCACCATCATGGGCCTGACCCTCAACGGCGATGACGTCGAAAACTCAGGCCTGGTCTGGGATGTCGGCGACATCGACTGCCGCGCCTACCCGCTGGAGGGCAGCCTGGTACGCCTGCCGTGGCGGCGCGTACCGACCGCCGCAGTGCAGGTCAGCATGCACCCCAGCGAGGGCCTGCCGGCCAGCATTGCCGACCCGCGCCATGTGCTGCTGCGCACCATCGATGCACTCAAGGCTGACGGCTACCACCCGGTGATGGCCTGCGAGCTGGAGTTCTACCTGCTCGACCAGAAGCGTGATGCCCAGGGCCGACCGCAGCCTGCCCTGGACAACGACGGCGGCCGCCCACGCAGCACCCAGGTGTATGGCCTGCGTGAGCTTGAGCAGATCGAGCCGTTTCTCGCCGACCTCTACGCTGCCTGCAAGGCCCAGGGTATTCCGGCCCGCACGGCGATCTCCGAGTATGCACCCGGCCAGGTGGAAATCACCCTTGAGCACGGCGATGCCCTGGCGGCAATGGACCAGGCCGTACGCTACAAGCGCCTGGTCAAAGGCGTGGCCCATGCCCATGGCATGCAGGCCTGCTTCATGGCCAAACCCTTCGCGCAACTGGCCGGCACCGGCATGCACATGCACCTGAGCCTGGCCGACAGCGCCGGCAACAACCTGTTCGCCAGCGAAGACAAGGCCGGCACGCCACTGTTGCGCCAAGCGGTGGCCGGCATGCTGCGCCACCTGCGCGATTCGCTGTTGTTGTTCTGCCCCAACGCCAACTCGTTCCGCCGCTTCCAGGCCAACAGCTACGCGCCACTTGCGCCGACCTGGGGGGTCGACAACCGCACGGTCAGCCTGCGGGTACCAGGCGGCCCGGCCAACAGCCGGCACGTGGAGCACCGCATCTGCGGCGCCGATGCCAACCCGTACCTGGCGGCAGCGGCAATCCTCGCCGCCAGCCACCGAGGTATTCGCGAACAGCTGGACCCTGGCGCCCCCGTTGAAGGCAACGGCTACGCCCAGGCCACCGAGCACCTGCCCACCGACTGGCTGACCGCCCTGGATGCCCTGCAGCATTCGGACTGGGCGCGCGAAGCACTGGGCGCGGACTTCCTCGGCGTGTACCTGAAGGTCAAGCGCGCCGAGTACCGCCAGTTCATGGCCGAAGTCAGCGAGCAGGACTGGCGCTGGTACCTGCACCAGGCTTGAGCCCCATTCATAACAAGGAACACCCATGAACGCAGCACTGAACCAGGGGCCGGCCCAACGTGCGCCGTCCTATTACAACGCCACCCTGAATGACCATACGCAGTACCCGACCCTCAAGGGCACCGAGCAGGTAGACGTGGCGATCATCGGCGGTGGGTTCACCGGCGTGGCCACTGCCGTGGAGTTGGCCGAGCGCGGCCTTAAAGTGGCTATCGTCGAAACCAACCGCATCGGCTGGGGTGCCAGCGGGCGCAATGGCGGGCAGGTGACCGGCAGCTTGTCGGGCGACGAAGCCATGCGTACACAGATGCGCAACCGCCTGGGCAGCGAGGTGGATGATTTCATCTGGCACCTGCGTTGGCGCGGGCACCAGGTCATCGAGCAACGGGTGGCCCGCTACGGTATCGACTGCGACCTCAAGCGCGGCCACCTGCATGCGGCGATGAAACCGTCGCACCTGAACGAGCTGCGCGGGTTCGAGGCCGAAGCCCAGCGTCGCGGCATGGGCGACCAGGTGCAGATGCTCGACCGTAACGCCATGGCCCAGCACCTGCAAAGCCCGCTGTACCTGGGTGCATTGAAGAACCGACGCAACCTGCACCTGCACCCGCTCAACCTGTGCCTGGGCGAGGCGCGTGCCGCCCATAGCCTGGGGGCACTGATCTTTGAAAACTCAGAGGTGCTGGACATCGTCCACGGCCCGCGCCCGGCAGTAGTGACAGCCCAGGGGCGGATCGAAGCCCGCCAGGTGATGCTGGCGGGCGATGTCTATCACAAGCTGGAACAGCGCAAGCTCAAGGGCAAGATCTTCCCGGCCATGGGCGGCATCGTCACCACCGCACCGTTGGGCGAGCTGGCCGAGCAGATCAACCCGCAGGACCTGGCGGTATACGACTGCCGTTTTGTCCTCGACTATTACCGCCTGACCGCCGACAAGCGCTTGCTGTTTGGCGGCGGCGCCAACTATTCCGGGCGCGACTCACGCGATATCGAAGCAGAGCTGCGCCCGTGCATCGAGCGCACCTTCCCGGCGCTCAAAGGGGTACCGATCGAGTTCCAGTGGAGCTGCGCCATGGGTATCGTGGTCAATCGCATCCCGCAACTGGGCAAGCTCTCGGACAATGTCTGGTACTGCCAGGGCTATTCCGGGCATGGCATTGCCACCAGCCACATCATGGGCGAGATCATGGCCGAAGCGCTGACCGGGACTCTGCAGAAGTTCGACACCTTTGCCCAGTGCAAGCATGTGCGGGTGCCAATGGGGGAACTGCTGGGGAATCCGCTGTTGGCGGCGGGAATGTGGTACTACCAGATGCTTGAAAAACTGCGCTGATCGACGCGCGTGCTGGTGTAGGAGCGGCCTTGCGTCGCGAAAGGGGCGCGTAGCGGCCCTAGATTTCAGCTTCGCCGCATAGATCGTCGGGGCCGCTTTGCGGCCCTTTCGCGACGCAAGGCCGCTCCTACATCGATCGCTGCGTGGGTTAGGCGATCTTTTTGAGGCCTTGCTTCTTCAGCTCTTCGTCACGCAATTCACGGCGCAGGATCTTGCCCACGTTGGTGGTCGGCAACGTATCGCGGAACTCGATGTAGCGCGGCACCTTGTAACCGGTGACGTTGGCACGCATGTGCTCCATCACCTGCTCCTTGGTCACGGTCATGCCCGGCTTGACCACGATGAACATCTTGATCACTTCACCCGACTTCTCGTCCGGCACACCAATGGCCGCGCACTGCAGCACACCGGGCAAGCCGGCGAGCACGTCTTCCAGCTCGTTGGGGTACACATTGAAACCTGAGACCAGGATCATGTCCTTCTTGCGGTCGACGATGCGCATGTAACCGTCCGGCTGAATCAACGCGATGTCACCGGTCTTGAGCCAGCCTTGGCTGTCGAGGATCTCGGCGGTGGCGTCCTCGCGCTGCCAGTAGCCCTTCATCACTTGCGGGCCTTTGATGCACAGTTCACCCACCTCGCCCAGCGGCAGTTCATTGCCACTGTCGTCGATGACCTTGCACAGCGTCGAGGGCACCGGGATACCGATGGTGCCGACCTGGTTGGCCTCGGACGGGTTGACCGCAGCCACCGGGCTGGTTTCGGTCATGCCGTAACCTTCGCAGATGGCACACCCGGTCACGGCCTTCCAGCGCTCGGCCACGCTCAGTTGCAGGGCCATGCCGCCAGACAAGGTGATTTTCAGCGCCGAGAAGTCCAGGGCGCGGAACCCCTCGTTGTTGCACAGGGCGACGAACAAGGTGTTGAGGCCGACGAAGCCGCTGAATTTCCACTTGCCCAGCTCTTTGACCATCGCCGGCAAATCACGCGGGTTGCTGATGAGCACGTTGTGGTTGCCGATCAGCATCATCGCCATGCAATGGAAGGTGAAGGCATAGATGTGGTACAGCGGCAGCGGCGTGATCAGGATCTCGCAACCTTCATGCAGGTTCGAGCCCATCAGCGCCCGGCACTGCAGCATGTTGGCCACCAGGTTGCGGTGGCTCAGCATCGCGCCCTTGGCCACGCCCGTGGTACCGCCAGTGTATTGCAGCACCGCGACGTCGCTGCCTTGCGGGTTGGCTTCGGTAACCGGCTGGCCCTTGCCCAGTGCCAGGGCGTCGTTGAAGCGCACGGCACGCGGCAGGTTGTAGGCCGGCACCATCTTCTTCACGTACTTGATGACACTGTTGATCAGCAGGCGCTTGAGCGGCGGCAGCAGGTCGGCCACTTCGGTGACGATGACATGCTTGACCTGGGTCTTGGGCAGCACTTTTTCAGCCAGGTGGGCCATGTTGGCCAGGCACACCAGCGCCTTGGCGCCGGAGTCGTTGAACTGGTGCTCCAGCTCCCGCGCGGTGTACAGCGGGTTGGTGTTGACCACGATCAGCCCTGCACGCATGGCACCGAATACCGCTACCGGGTATTGCAGGACATTGGGCAGTTGCACGGCAATGCGATCACCCGGTTTCAGGTCGGTGTGCTGCTGCAGCCAGGCGGCAAATGCCCCCGACAGCGCATACAGTTCGCCATAGGTGATAGTCTTGCCCAGGTTGCTAAAGGCCGGTTTGTCGGCAAAGCGTTGGCAGGATTGCTTGAGTACCGCCTGGATATTGGGGAATTCGTCAGGATTGATTTCCGCCGTAATCCCGGCTGGGTATTTATCCTTCCAAAAATGTTCGATCATGGAAGCCCACTCCTTCAGCAACAGCGAAGTTCGATTCACGCGTCGATGCGCTTATTATTGATATGTGATGACGGCTCATTGCAAACCGGATCATCTGAAAGCGGCCCGAGAGTAACAGCTTTGCCAGGGGTCGCCTAGAGGCCAAAACAGGCCTTACGGTCACAAAAATGACTCAATGAACAATACAGGTCATTTTTAGAGTAATTATCCAAAATGTCGCAAAACGGGCCGAAAGGCCCGCTCTAGAGGCGTATTTGCAGCCTTTTCAGGCAATGTCACGCAGCTCGCGCCGCAGAATCTTGCCCACCGGTGTCATCGGCAGCGAGTCGCGCAGCACAATGTGCTTGGGCACCTTGTAACCGGTGAAGTTGGCCTTGCAGTAAGCTTTAAGCTCATCCACGCTGACCCCGCCCTCACGCGGCACCACGAACAGTTTCACCGCCTCGCCAGAGCGCTCGTCGGGTACGCCGATGGCGGCGCAACTGGCGACTTGCGGATGGGCCATGATCACGTCCTCGATCTCGTTGGGGTACACATTGAAGCCCGAGACGATGATCATGTCCTTCTTGCGGTCGACGATACGGGTGAAACCATCGGGGTCGATCACCGCGATGTCGCCGGTCTTCAGCCAGCCCTGGGCGTCCAGGGTCTGCGCCGTGGCCTCCGGTTGTTGCCAGTAGCCCTTCATCACCTGCGGGCCCTTGATGCACAGCTCGCCCCGCTCGCCCAGCGGCAGCTCGTTGCCATCGTCGTCGATCACCTTGAACGCCGTGCCTGCCACCGGGATGCCTACCGTGCCCAGGCGCGCCAGCTGGCCATAGGGGTTGGTGCTGGCTACCGGCGACGTCTCGGTCAGGCCGTAGCCTTCGACGATACGGCAGCCCGTGAGGCTCTCCCAGCGCTCGGCGGTGGCCTTGACCAGCGCGGTGCCGCCAGAGTTGGTGACCTTCAGCGCGGAAAAGTCCAGTTGCCTGAAGCCTGGATGGTCCATCAGCGCGACGAACAAGGTATTGAGCCCCAGCAGGCCGGAAAAACGCCACTTGCCCAGCTCCTTGACGAAGCCGGCGATGTCGCGTGGGTTGGTAATCAGCACGTTGTGGTTGCCTGTGACCATCATGCACATGCAGTTCGCGGTAAACGCGTAGATGTGGTACAGCGGCAGCGGCGCGATCATCACCTCCTGGCCTTCCTTGATCATCTTCTGCCCGTCTGGCCCGTGCTGCGAGAAACACGCCAGCACCTGGAGCATGTTGGCCACCAGGTTGGCGTGGGTGAGCATGGCGCCCTTGGCCAGGCCAGTGGTGCCACCGGTGTATTGCAACACGGCGATGTCGTCGAGGCTCAGCGGCACCGGTTTGTGGCTCAGCGAACGGCCCTCACGCAGCACCTGCTTGAACGACACCGCCTGGGGCAATTGATAGGCCGGCACCATCTTCTTCACTTTGTCGACCACGGTGTTGACCAGCCAGCCCTTGGCGGTGGGCAACAGGTCGCCCATCTTTGCTTCGATGAGGTATTCGATGCCGGTATCGGGCAGCACTTCCTGCACGCGCTTGCCGAACATGTTCAGGTACACCAGGGCACGGGCGCCGGCGTCCTTGAACTGGTGGCGCATTTCACGCTCGGTGTACAACGGGTTGGTGTTGACCACGATCAGGCCCGCGCGCAACGCACCGAACACGGCGATCGGGTACTGCAGCACGTTGGGCATCTGCACGGCGATGCGATCGCCCGGGGCCAGGTCGGTATTGTGCTGCAGCCAGGCTGCGAAGGCCGCCGACTGGCGCTCCAGCGCCGCGTAGGTCAGGGTGACGCCGAGGTTGCTGAACGCCGGGCGGTCGGCAAAGCGCTTGCAGGAGCGTTCGAACACCTCGACGACAGAGGTATAGGCATGGATATCGATGGTGGAAGGCACGCCCGCAGGGCGCTTGTCATTCCAGAAGTCGGCTTGCATTTATTATTGTTCCTCTGCCTGGACCTGCTACCGGTAGCGGGTCATGTAATCCTTTGACCTGGTCGCCAATGGCAAACAGGCGTTGAACCGACGTTAGCAGGTAAGCCGAAGGCGGCATATACGCCAAGCTCCGCCATTAACATTGTGAATCTTATTTGTGCCCTTCCTGCAATCCAGCCGGTTGCGCATACACTGTGCGCGTACCCCTGCACAAAGGACCGGCCATGCCCCACGACGCCTTCTGGCTACCCGCCAGCGAGCATTGCAGCCTCTATGTGCACCAATGGCTGCCGACAACCCCGGTGAAGGCCGTGGTGTTGCTGGCCCATGGCATGGCGGAGCACGCCGGGCGCTACCGGCGCCTGGGCCAGGCGTTGAGCGAGGCCGGCTTTGCGCTGTTCGCCGCCGACCAGCGCGGCCATGGCCGCACCGCCGAGCTGGGCAGCCTGGGCCTGTTCGCCCGCAATCATGGCTGGAATGCCGTGGTCAATGACCTGGGCTTGCTCGCCCAGCACATCGGTCAGCAGTACCCCGGCACACCGTTGTTCGTGTTTGGCCACAGCATGGGCAGCTACATCGCCCAGGCGTACCTGCTGCACCACAGCGCCAGCGTGCAGGGGGCGATCCTCAGCGGCTCCAACTTCCAGCCGGCTGCGTTGTACCGGGTGGCGCGGCTGATTGCCCGGCTGGAGGCCTGGCGCCAGGGGCCGCTGGGCAAGAGTGCGCTGATAGACTGGCTGTCATTCGGCGCGTTCAACAAGGCCTTCAAGCCTAACCGCACGGCCTTCGACTGGCTTAGCCGCGACCCTGGCGAAGTGGACCTGTACGTGAATGACCCCCTGTGTGGCTTTCGCTGCAGCAACCAACTGTGGCTCGACTTGCTGCAAGGCTTGGCGCAGATCAGCCAGGCAAGTACCCTCGCGCAGATCGATCCGAACCTGCCATTGCTGGTGATTGGCGGCGAATGTGATCCGGTCAGTGCCGGCAAGCGTCTCACCCATCTGGCCGACGCGCTGCGCGCGACCGGCAACCGGCATGTACAGCTGCGCGTCTACCCACAAGCGCGGCACGAAGTGCTCAACGAAACCAACCGTGACGAGGTCACCGCCGATATTCTCGGCTGGCTCGAACAGGCGCTGGCCCTTGGCCGCCCTGCGCGCAGTGAATGATAGGCACCCTCGCCCCACCGCTTAAGGAAGCCCCGATGTCCCAGGTCACCAACACGCCTTACGAAGCCCTTGAGGTCGGCCAGAAAGCCACCTATGAGAAGTCTGTGGAAGAACGCGACATCCAGCTGTTCGCTGCGATGTCCGGTGACCACAACCCGGTGCACCTGGATGCCGAGTTTGCGGCCAAGAGCATGTTCCGTGAACGCATTGCCCATGGCATGTTCAGCGGCGCGCTGATCAGTGCCGCAGTGGCCTGTACCCTGCCTGGGCCTGGCACCATCTACCTGGGCCAGAAGATGAGCTTCCAGAAGCCGGTAAAAATCGGCGACACCCTGACCGTGCGCCTGGAAATCCTCGAGAAGCTGCCCAAGTTCAAGGTGCGCATCGCCACCAATGTGTACAACCAGAACGATGAGCTGGTCGTCGAAGGCGAGGCCGAAATCCTGGCGCCGCGCAAGCAGCAGACCGTCGAGCTGGTATCGCCACCGCATTTCGTGGCCAGCTGATTTCAGCACAGGCCGCTTCGCGGAGGTTCGGGGCGCCGAACCACCGCGAAAAGGGCTGCAAATACCCTTACCCCAATTCGCGTAGACGGCTTTCGATATGCCGTCGCTCCGGCGCCTGCCGGGTCAACGCCAGTGCCTGCTGCCAGGCCGCGCGTGCCTCTTCGACATGACCCAACTGAGCATGCAACTGCGCCCTTGCCGCATAGGCCAGGTGATAATCGCGCAACTCCCCCGCCGCCAGAATCGCTTCAACCTCCGTGAGCCCCACCTGCGGCCCATCACGCTTGGCCAGCGCCACCGCCCGGTTCAGCGCCACCACCGCGGACGGCCAGTAGCGTTGCAACACATCGTACAGCCCGACGATTTCGTCCCAGTCCGTCGCATCGGCCGTGGCCGCCTCGGCATGCACCGCGGCAATCGCCGCCTGTACGGTGTAGGCGCCATAGGCCCGGCTTTGCAGGGCGTGGCGCACCAGCGCGCAACCTTCTTCGATACACTCGCGGTCCCACAGGCTGCGGTCTTGTTGCTCAAGCAGCACCAGATTGCCCTCGGCGTCTGTACGCGCACGCTGGCGCGACGCCTGCAACAGCATCAACGCCAGCAAGCCAAACCCCTCCGGGTCGGGTAGTAGTTGCACCAGCAGGCGGCCAAGGCGAATCGCTTCGTCAGTCAGATCTTGCTGCAGCAGGGCGTCGCCGGACGATGCCGAGTACCCTTCATTGAACACCAGGTAGATCACCCGCAATACGCTCTCGAGGCGCTCGGGCAACTCATTGAGCACCGGCACCTGATAGGGGATGCCGGCATCGCGGATCTTGGCCTTGGCCCGCACGATGCGCTGGGCGATGGTGGCCGGGCTTTGCAGAAACGCTCGAGCAATCTGCTCGGTGGTCAGGTCGCAGACCTCGCGCAGGGTCAGCGGCACCTGGGCGTCGCCGGCCAACGCCGGGTGGCAGCAGGTGAAGATCAGCCGCAAACGGTCGTCGCCGAGCAGTTCTTCGTCGCTGGGGTCTTGCGCCTGGCCTTCCAGCAGCATGATCAGATCCGCCTGGGAGCGGTCGAAGCGGGCACGTCGACGTAACGCGTCGATGGCCTTGAAACGGCCGGTCGAAACCAGCCACGCCCGCGGGTTGTCGGGGATGCCATCACGCTGCCAGCGCTCGACGGCAATGAAGAACGCATCATGCATGGCCTCCTCGGCCAGGTCGAAATCCCCCAGCAGGCGAATCAAGGTCGCCAGGATGCGCCGGGAATCGCGACGGTAGACTGCCTCGACCTCGGCGCGCACCTGCGCCAGCGTCACCATCAGTCCGGCATCCGCTGGGTCACCACCTCCACCAGGCGGTCCAGGCTTTCTCCCCAGCCTTGGTGAAACCCCATTTCTTCATGGGCACGGCTGTCGGCGGCGCTCCAGTGCCAGGCGCGGGCGGTGTATCGGGTTTTGCCGTGTTCCTCGTCGAAGGTCACCACGGCGGTCATGAAGGCTTTGTTCGAAGGCACCCAGCCTGGCCCGAAAGCGTCGGTGAACACCAACCGCCGGGGCGCGGCGATCTCCAGGAACACGCCCTGGGTTGGGTACTCGGTACCATCCGGGGCGCGCATCAAGGTATGGAACAGGCCACCAACCCACAGCTGCATTTCGCATTCGGGGGTGGTCATGCCATGTGGCCCCCACCATTGCATCAGCCACTGGGGCTCGGTCCAGGCGCGGAACACCTTGGCCGGTGGTGCGTCGATCAGGCGGCTGATGGACAACTCGTGCTGCGCTTGCGCAGGGTGTGCAAGGCTCATGCTGGTTGTTCTCCGTTATTGTCAGGGTTGCAGTTCGCGCACAGGCCGCACTTCCACACTGCCGACCCTGGCGGCGGGGATGCCCTTGGCGATGTTCAGCGCCTCGTTGAGGTCGCGGGCATCCACCAGATAGAAGCCGGCCAGTTGCTCCTTGGTCTCGGCGAACGGGCCATCGGTGAGGCTCATCTGCCCATTGCGCACACGCACCGTGGTGGCGGTCTGCACCGACTTCAGCGCCTCGGCCGCGAGCATGCGCCCGCCGCCCTGCAGGGATTCGGCGTACGCCATGCACTCGGCGTCTTCCGGGCTGTCGGGCAGGCTGTGCAGCAGCCCTTCGTCACAATAGACCAGGCACAGGTATTTCATGGTCGCCTCCAGGGCATTGGCACAGTGCGTTTGGCGATATCGGCTCAGGGCTTGAGATCGAACAGGGCTTTCTGGGTGTCCATGTCGAAGGGTGCCGACCAGTGTTCGTGGATCACCTGCCATTGCCCGCCTTGGCGGCGATAGCCGACCGTGACGCGCATGAAGCCACACTGGCTTTCGTCATCGGACGGGCCGCAGCGGTTCAGCCAATGGGCCAGGCCCAGGTCGCCGTCGGCGTACACGGTGAGTTCGGCCAGTTCGAAGACCATCGGGCCGGTGCAAAAGCCCATGCACATTTCCCAGTGGGCCTGGTAGGTGGCTTTGCCTTTGAATTGCAGTGCCTTGATGGCATCGAAGGCGACGATGTCGTCGGCATAGGGGGCGGTGATGGCCTGGACGTCGCGGTCGCGCACAGCTTGCATCCAGCGGTCGATCAGTTGGCGAATTTCGTTTTCGGCTGAGGTGCTCATCGGGGTGCTCCGATCGTTTGAGGTTTTGGCACAGATTTGGGCTGGGCCTTCAACTCTGGTCGAACGGTAGACGGGGGAATCGACAGGGTGGTGAAATTATTTTTGTTGCCGGAAAGAAAGGGTTGGGCCGGCAGGTGCATGCCTACACTGCCGAACTGGCGAGAATAAATTCACGATACCCCGAAACAATCACATAAACCGCGAAATAGCAGAAGATCGCCGCCGACAACAGGTACGACCAGGTCAGCAGCCGGTCGCCAAGCAAGCGCCCGCCATGGCTGGCAATACCACACAGGCTCAGACACCAGACCAACCCTGCGGCAAAAAAGCCGCTAAGGAACAACCCGGCATCCAGCAAACTGCCTCCGCCGGAGCGTGAAATCAGCACCCCACCGACAGCCGCGAACCACAAAATCGCGGTGGGTGACGACATGGCCAAAAAGATCCCTCGCATAAACTCGCGCCAACCGGACTCCACCACCACGTCTGCCCGCGCCTCCATGTGCCCGCCGCGCCACGCGGCCAGCAGCATCTTCACCGCAAACCACACCAGCAGCGCCGAACCGCCCAGCCACAAGGTCCAGCGCACGCTTTCGAACTGCAACAGCACGGTCATCCCGGCCAGCGCGGCAACGGCATAGATCAAGTCACCCACGCAAGTCCCAAGCCCCAGCCAGAAACCTTTGAGAAAACCACGCTGCATGGCCAAGGTGATCATGGCGATGTTGGCGATGCCGATGTCCAGACACAGGGACAGGCTGAGGAGAAATCCATTGGAAAAAGGCATTGAGCACTCGATGACCGGCCAATTAAGCGCCGTAGAGCCTGCCACGAGTGATCACTCGATTGAAAGCGCAAATTCCCCATGACAGTGGGCGCGGTACCCCCTGATGCCAATCAAGCTCAGTCGATGCCCGCCAGCACGCGCGCATACAGCGCCCGATCCACATTCGCCCCGCTAAGCACCACGGCCACCCGCCTACCGACTTGTCGCTCGCGCTCCTGCATCAACGCCGCCAGCGCCGCAGCCCCTGCACCTTCGGCAGTATTGTGCGTGGCTTCGTGGTACAGCCGCATGGCCTCGGCGACTTCACTGTCGGTGACCCGCACGATGCGCGCGGCATGCTCGCACACCAAGGCGAACGCCTCCGGGTGCGGCACGCGGCAGGCCATGCCATCGGCGAAGGTCTGGGCGGTGGCGGTGGTGACGATGCGGCCCAGTTCGAAACTTTGCGCATAGGCATCGGCAGCACTGGACACCACCCCCACGATCTCGGTCTTCAACCCCAGCAGGTTGCGTGCCTGGATCAGCCCGCAGATCCCCGACCCCATGCCGATCGGCACGTACACGCTGTCCAGGTCAGACACCGCCTCGAGCAGCTCCAGAGCATACGTGGCCACGCCGCGCACCAGCTCCGGGTGAAACGACGGCACCATCGCGTACCCCAATTCATCAGCCAGCCGGGCAGCCTCTTCACGGGCCACATCAAAATCGACACCGTGCTCCACCAGTTCGGCGCCGAGGGCGCGCATGGCGGCGTTCTTTTCGGTGGAATTGCCTTCAGGCACCACAATCACCAAGGGGATGCCAGCCTGGCGGGCAGCCAGTGCCATGCTCTGGCCGTGATTGCCACGCGTGGCGGTGACCAGGCCGCGCGGCGGCTTGCCGCCCGCCAGCAGCGAGCGCACGTAGACCAACCCGCCACGCACCTTGAATGCACCGGTGGGCGCGTGGTTCTCGTGCTTTACCCACACCTGGCAGCCCAGCCGTTCGGCCAGCAAAGGCCAGGCGTGCTGCGGTGTTGCAGGCACGTGCTGGTGAACGAAATCGGCGGCTTCGCGCAGGGCATTCAGGTCGAACATGGCGATCATCCCTCTTCGGTAGGTGGTTGATCCGATCCTAAGCCCCGGGCATTGTATGGGTACAACCTTATATTGCATGGGTAGCAATTTCGTGTGGATCCCAACGCTCGCAAACGATGACCAGCCCCGCTACCTGGCATTGGTCGAGGCGATCGCCGATGCCATCGAGCGCGGCGAGCTCAAGGTCGGTGACCGCCTGCCACCGCAACGGCGCCTGGCCTGGAAACTCGACCTGAACCCCAGCACCACCCAGCAGGCCTACCGGGAAGCTGCCGCCCGCCACCTGGTGGCCGGCGAAGTCGGCCGCGGCACCTACGTGCTGGCAGGCAGCAAGGAAGCGACCCTGTTTCGCCTCAAACACCAAGACGGGCCAAAGCCGCTGATCGACCTGTCGACCAACGTACCGGTGGCCGACCCGCACAATCAGGACCTGCAGCGCAGCCTGCACAGCGTGCTGGAGCAGCGCGACAGCAGCTTGCTGGATCACTACCTGGGCCCCGAGCAACTGCTGCGCGGCCGTATTCAGGGCGCGCACTGGCTGGCCAAGCGTGGCTTGGCGCTGGCCCCGGACCAATTGCTGCTCAGTGGCGGCGCTCAGCAGGCACTGACCCTGGTGCTGCAGTCGTTCTGCCAGGCCGGTGAACCGGTCATGCTCGAAGCCTTGACCGCACCTGGCATCAAAGCAGCCTGCCGACAGCTACGCCTGCCCGTGCATGGCGTGGCACTGGACAGCCAAGGCCTGCGGCCCGACGACCTTGACCGCGTCACCCGCGCCAGCGGTGCCCGCGTACTGGTCACCACACCGACCCTGCACAACCCCACGGGCACCTGCATGGATGACGCCCGCCGCGAAGCGCTTGCGGCGGTCGTCAAACGCCTGGGGCTGCTGGTGATCGAGGATGACGTGTATGGCGCACTCAGCGACCGACCGCCGCTGTACCCACTGCTGGGCGAGCAAGGGGTGCTCATCAGCAGCTTGTCCAAGACGGTGGCAGCAGGTTTGCGTGTAGGGTGGATTGCGGCCAACCCGCAGCTGCTTGCACACATCGACCCGCACGCCCAGGCGAGTCACTGGCCGGTGTCGCCACTGAACCTGTATATCGCCTGCCAGTGGATAGAAGATGGCACAGCAGCGCTACGCCTGGCCTGGCAACGTGCTGAAATTACCGAGCGCTGGCGCCTCGCGCGAAAGCTGCTGGGCGATGGGTTGCACAACACAGGCCAGCCTTCGCCGCACGCGTGGCTGGCCACACCGCAAGGTGCAGAGGGGGTGGTCAAGCAGTGTCGCGAACGGGGCGTGGAGGTTGTCCCGGCCAGTGTGTTCGCCATTGGCGCCAGCGAGGTGCAGGCCGTGCGTATCAGCCTGTCGGCGGCCGCCAGCCGGGCTGAACTGAAACAAGGGCTGGAGGTGGTGCGGCAGGTGCTTTCCAGTGAATGAACCGGGAGAAGCCTGCAACCTCTTCGCGTCGGCGCGGCGCGAAGAGGCCGCTGACCTTGAACGATCAACCCTGCTGGCAACCCTCGCCCATGGCGCGGTACTGAATGGTGTGCACCTGGCCCTGGTGGTCTTCATAGGTCATGGTTGCAGGTACCACTTCGCAAACATTGGGGATGGTCGACAGGTTGATGACCCGTTTGATATCCAGGTTCATGGAGTAGTCGTACTGCTGGGCCACAGGCTGGTTGGAGACAGGTTGGACCTCATCGGCGAGGGCGAACGAGGACATACCGACCAATGCAAGAATCAGTAATGGTTTCATGTGGGAGTGCCTATAAAGCAATCAAGCTGATCGATTGACTTCTAATGCCGTCATTGGCGCGGAGAAGTTGTCATCGACTGCAAAGATGACACGAAGTACCGATCCCGCTTCGTCGTACTGCTGGTGGGATGAGTAAAAGTCTACTCCCGGTTGGCAATAGTTGAACCCCGAAGTCGGATATTCACCCTTGCCGGATTTGCAACAATCTGCGACATAATGGGCGGTATATAGTGGCGTAGAGCCGTTGGTTGGCCTCTGCCCGACCCGGCCGATTCAACAAGGGAAATGCGCGATTTCTGATTACCTGTGTTGCTCAAGGCTGCTCGACCCTGAACGACGCCTGCTCGATCACTTCTACCGCCAGCACGGCTCGCGCATGCGCTCGGCCAGTGACGGCGAACTGTGGGTGGCGCGTGCCAGTTGCATCATTGCAGGGCTGAACTTGACCCCGGTGGGCGATGGCTACTGGCTTACCGGGCTGTTCGTCGACCCGCAACAGCGCAACCAAGGTGTGGCTGGGCGGCTGGTCGAAGCCGCGCTGGCGCAGGCCGTTGGGCCGACTTGGCTGTTCTGCCACCCCGACCTTGTGCCCTTCTACCAGCGCCTTGGCTTCGACACGGCAACCGCGCTGCCAGAAGCCCTGGCTGCCCGCCTGCAGCGCTACCAGCGCAGCAAGCCGCTAGTAGCCCTGCAGCGTGGTCAATCGTCGCTGGCGTCCAACCCGGGGAACAGCACCTCGGTGTAACCGAATTTGGCGAAGTCCTGGATGCGCGAGGGGTAAAGCCGGCCGATCAGGTGGTCGCACTCGTGCTGCACCACGCGCGCATGGAAGCCATCGGCAAAACGGTTGATCGGGTTGCCTTGCGGGTCGAGCCCCTCATAGCGAATGTGCTTGTAGCGCGGCACCACGCCGCGCAATCCGGGTACCGACAGGCAGCCCTCCCAACCGTCCTCGACCTCGGTGGTCATCGGCGTGATCACCGGGTTGATCAGGATGGTCTGCGGCACCGCTTCGGCATCGGGGTAACGCTCGCTGCGTTCGAAGCCGAAAATCACCAGTTGCAGGTCGATGCCAATCTGCGGTGCGGCCAG
Organism: Pseudomonas sp. SWRI77; assembly: GCF_014269105.1. Taxonomy (NCBI): domain Bacteria; kingdom Pseudomonadati; phylum Pseudomonadota; class Gammaproteobacteria; order Pseudomonadales; family Pseudomonadaceae; genus Pseudomonas; species Pseudomonas sp. SWRI77. Next base: position 114,353 of record NZ_JABWRV010000013.1, read on the forward strand.
GCCCACACCCCCGACATGGCGCATGGTCTCGAACATGTCGTCGATCAACTGCTGCAGTTCGGCGCTGCCGATCAGGTGTTCGGGCACGGGCGGGGCGATGCGCAGCAGGCGTTCGTCGCCCATCTTGAGAATGTCACGGATCATCTGGGGTTCGGCTCGGAAGGTTGATGCTGGCTCGGTTGCGGGTGTTCGTGGCCCAGCACGGTAAGGGTTTCCTGGGATTTTTCACCGTCGAAATCCTTCTCGCCAGGGTTCTTGCCCTCGGCCGACATGTGCTCGATCACCGCGTTCATTTCCGCGCCGAGCAGCAGCACAGCGGCGGAAATATAGAAATACAGCAACAGCACGATGATTGCACCGATGCTGCCGTACATGGCGTTGTAATCGGCAAAGGTTTTGACGTAGTAGGCAAACCCCAGGGAGGCGACGATCCACACCACCACCGCCAGCACCGAGCCTGGGGTGATGAAGCGAAACTTCTGCTTCACATCCGGCATCACGTAGTAGATCAAGGCCACCGCTACCATCATCAAGATGATGATCGCCGGCCAGCGCAGGATGGTCCAGACCGTGACGATGACCTCCTGCATGCCGACCTGGGCGGCAATCCATTCCATCACCTGCGGCCCGAGCACCATCAGCGCTGCCGCAGCCAGCAGCATGCCGGCGATGCCCACGGTGTAGAAGATGGACAGCGGTATGCGCTTCCACACCGGGCGGCCTTCCGGCACATCGTAAGCGGCGTTCATGGCGCTCATCATCAAGCGCACACCCGCCGAGGCGGTCCACAGGGCAATCACGATACCCACCGACAACAGCCCGCCCTTGGACTGTTGCAACTGGTCGATCACCGGGTTCACCTGCTCCAGCGCCTGGGGCGGCAGCACCAGTTCCGATTGCAGGCGCAACCAGGAGAAGAAGTCTGGCAAATGCAGGAAACCGATCAGGGCAATCAGGAACAACAGGAAGGGGAACAGCGAAAACAGCATCTGGTAAGCCAGCGCGGACGCATAGGTGGACATCTCGTCGTCAAGGAACTCCTTGACGGTGCGCACCAGCACGCGGTGCAAGGGCAGGCCCTGCAGGGCGGAAAATATCATAGCGTCTCCTTTCGCCGCTCGATCGATACAACAGGCAAGTCTAATAGACCACGCCGTTGCTGTGCTGCTCCCGAGGGTTATAAAGAAAATGCCTACGTAACTGGGCCCAGGCATTCACGGGCAAGCCCGCCCCCACCGGCTACGTGCTACCTGCAGGGGCGGGCTTGCCCGCGAATCGATGGAACGCTCAATACGGCATCAAGGCTTCTTCACGGCATCCTTGACGTCACCCTTGATCTGCTGCGCTTCACCCTTGAGTTCCTGGGCCTTGCCTTCAGCCTTGAGCTTGTCGTTGTCGGTCACCTTGCCGACGCCTTGTTTCACGTTACCGATTGCTTCGTTGGCCAAGCCTTTCGCTTTGTCTTTAGTACCGCTCATGGCAAAACTCCTGCAAATGGAGACACGTGAACCGTGTCGACAGTCTGTGGACCCAGGGCCTTTCGCAAGAGTTTCAACCAATTTCACCCGAACAAGCCGAGCGGCAAATCTGCGTGCGAATATCGCACCCATTTACCCCGCCCAACTGCCCAGTACCTGCCGGCTGCCCTAGAATCGCGGCATACGCCCGCCCACATAGGGCAGGCCAGTCATAAAAACAACGATTTTCGGAAAACCCGCCCCCATGCGTCTGATGCCTGTGCTCGTGGCCCTGCTGCCACTGCTTCCCCTGCCCGCCCTTGCCGCCTCGCCGGCCGTAACCGAAACCCTGCGCGTCGACCGCTATGCCGACGACGGCCAACCCGGCAGCCTGCGCTGGGCAATCGAGACCAACAACCAGAACCCCGGCCACTACCGCATCGAAATCGCTGCGGTCGGCCAGGCGCCTTATGTCATCCGCCCGACGCGCGCGCTGCCTGAAATCAAAGGGCCGGTGCGCATCACCGGCCAGGCGTGGGCCCGCGACGGCCAGTACATCGCCATCGACGGCTCGGGCTACATCAAGGACCAGGGTGTGCACACCTGCCCCGGCGCTCTGCCCGGCCAGTTCGGCACCAACGTGCGCACCACCACCCACCCTGGCCTGGTGCTGCGCGACACCCAGGGCGTGCACCTGAGCGGCCTGGAAGTGCGCAACTTCTGCATTGGCATCCTGGTCAATCGCGCCAGTGGCAACGTCATCGAAGACAACCGCGTCATCGCCAACAAGGGCGGTGCTGGCATCATGCTGACCGGCGACGACGGTGCCGGCAACCCGACTGCAACCACCACGGTCAACAACAAGGTGCTGCGCAACCAGCTGATCGACAACGGCGACGGCCTGGAACTGACCCGCGGCGCAGCCTTCAACCTGGTGGCCGACAACCTGTTCCGTTCCACGGCGGCCAACCCCGAGCCCTCCCAGGGCATCGAAATTCTGCTGGGCAACGACAACAGCGTGGTCCGCAACCGTTTCGAGAACTACTCCGACGGCCTGCAGATCAACTGGGGCAACCGCAACTATTTGGGCGCCAATACCTTCAGCGGCAACTCGATCGGTGTCAGCGTAACCGGCGAGGGCAACATGCTCGATGGCAACCTGATCCACGGCAACCGCATCGGCGTGGCCCTGCGCCCGGAGCCGGCAATCACCGCCACCCGCCTGAGCGCCAACCGTATCTGGGGCAACAGCCAGGACATCCGCCGCTGCGAGGCTGGCGGCTCTTGCGTACCAGACCAGCGCACCGGCGCTATCGTGTTCGGCGTGCCGGCGCAGGCGCATGCGTTGTACGTAGGGTCGCGCGGGGTGGGCGCGGAGCTGGCGAAGAAGGACCAGGCAATCATCTGCAATGCCCAGGGTGAACCCAAGCCGTGCCAGCCGTTGCCTAATCACAACCAGCAACCACCACGGCTGATGGCGCTGGAGGGGAATGTGATCCGCGGTGAGGTGCAGGGGCCGGCGTCGAGCCTGTTGCGCGTCGAGTTGTTCGGCAATGCGCAAGCAACGGGCAGCGAGGCGGAGCAGTATCTCGGGGAAGTGCTGGTGAACAGCGATGCCAAGGGGCAGGCGCGGTTTGCCCAGGTACTGGAGAACAGTGCCGGGCTGCACAGCTTCACGGCGACCGTGACCACGGCCGACGGGGCGACTTCCGAGTTGAGCCTGCCGGTTCGTCGCTGAGGCAACCGGCCTCTTCGCGGGTTTACAGACGAAGAGGCCGGCCCAGGCAAACCTTGCTCAGCCACCCGCCACCCCTCACAATGCAGGCCTTATCAAGCGTCAACCCGCAGGAACCTGCATGAAACTCGACAAACCCGCCGCCATCGCACGGCGTAACGAAGCACTGGCCCGGCCAGTACTGACCAGCAGCAACACCCTGTTCGCTATCCTCGACCCGAAACGCAACCTGTGGTGGTTCGAGGTGCCGGTAGCGTTGCTGGGCAAGGGCCAGCCCGATTGGGTCAACCTGCTGCTGCACACCCCCGACACCGATGAGCTACAGCACCTGAAGGTGCCGACCAACTTCCTCAAGGCTCACCTGGAGCAGATGGAAGTGCGCAAGCCCGGCAAGCGCCGCTCGACCATCAGCCTGGCCCTGAGCGCCGACCGCGATTCGCTGCTGCGCGACACCCGCCCAGGTGGCGAGCAGCTGGACTTCCGGACCTTCGTGCAGGCCTGATCAGGCCCGCTCGATGCGATCGTCATGGATGACGATGCGGCCTTGCTTGAACAACGCACCAATGGCCTTCTTGAAGTTGCCCTTGCTGACGTTGAACAGCTTGCTGATCACTGCCGGGTCGCTCTTGTCGCACACCGGCAGCATGCCGCCTTCGGCTTCAAGGCGCTGCATGATCAGCTCTTGCAGGCTGTCCGCCAGGGCGGCGCCCACTGGCTGCAGGCTCAGGGCGATCTTGCCGTCGTGGCGAATCTCTTTGATGAAGCCCTTCTCGTGCATGCCCGAGCGCAGGAACTTGAACACTTCGTTCTTGTGGATCAGGCCCCAGTGGCGGTTGTTGATGATCGCCTTGAAGCCCATCGGCGTCTCGCCCGCCACCAGCAGCTCGACCGGCTGGCCCACCTGGTAATCGGCCGGGGTGCGGTCCAGGTAGCGGTCCAGGCGCGCCGTTGCGGTGATGCGGCGGGTGCGCTTGTCGAGGTAGGCGTGCACCACGCAGTAGTCACCGATCTTTAGCGGCTGCAACTCTTCCGAGTAGGGCATCAGCAGGTCTTTGGGCAGGCCCCAGTCCAAGAAGATGCCGGCGCCGTTGATGTCCTTGACCTTGAGGCTGGCGAATTCACCGACCTGCACCTTGGGCTTCTCGGTGGTGGCAATCAGCTGGTCTTCGCTGTCCAGGTAGATGAACACGTTCAACCAATCGTCGACCTCGGTCTCGGCGTTCTTCGGGATGTAGCGCCCCGGCAGCAGGATCTCGCCATCGGCGCCGCCGTCCAGGTACAGGCCGAATTCCACGTGTTTAACGATTTGCAAACTGTTGTAACGCCCAAGCAGAGCCATTTCCGATGTTCCTCAAGACAAGACGGCTATTCTACACCCGAAGCCGCCGCGCTGCCTGACCGCTGATTCGGTGGAACCGCCACCTTACCCTTGCGTCTACTGATTGGCAGCCACTGCAAGGATCAGCACATGCTTTCACGCCTGTTCAAGCCCCTGCTCATCGCCGTGGCGTTCGCCCTGGCCCTGGCGGCGTGCAGCCGCATAGACTTGGCCTACCGCAACCTCGACCGCCTGGTGCCGTGGTCGCTGGGCGACTATCTGGACATGAACCGCGAGCAGAAAGTACTGCTCGACGAGCGCCTCAAGCAGCACCTGGCCTGGCATTGCAAAACCCAGCTGCCCAGCTACCTCGACTGGCTGGACCGGGTGCGCACCATGGTCGCCGAGGACCAGGTGACCGACCAGGCGTTGCAGCAACGCACCCGCGAAGCGCGCGCGGCCATAGGCCGTGTAGCCGAAGAGATCACCCCTTCCGCTACCGAATTGTTACGTGGCATGAGCGACGCCCAGGTGGCAGAAATGCGCCAGGCGTTCCGCGACGACATCAGCGAGCGACAAAAGAAGTATGTCGACACGCCCTTGCCCAAGCAGATTGCCCGCCGTACCGAACGCATGGAAAAACGCCTGACGCCGTGGTTGGGTGAGCTCAGTGCGGCGCAGCGGCTGCGGGTGCAAGCCTGGTCACAGGCGCTGGGCGACCAGAACCGCCAGTGGATCGCCAACCGCGCGCATTGGCAGCAACAGCTGGTGCTGGCAATGGACCAGCGTAGCGACGCCAGCTTCGAACCACGCCTGGCGCAATTGCTACAGCGCAAGGAGAGCCTGTGGACGCCGGCATATCGCATGGCCTACCAGAACACCGAGCAACAGGCGCGCACGTTGCTGGTCGACCTGATGCAACTGAGTACCCCAGCGCAGCGCCAGTTGCTGCAGCAGCGGCTGGGCAAGGTGCGGACTGACTTCAGTGAGTTGAAGTGTTTGAAGGGCTGACATGCTGGGGCCGCAAAGCGGCCCCGGGTTCACCGCAACTTGCGCCGATACGGAAACACATCGATCACCCTCCCCTCACGAATCGTCGCCTGCAGCCCCTTCCAGTAATCCGCGTCATACAACTCCCCATGCAACCGGCTGAACAGCCGCCGCTGGCCCATATCGGCAAACAGGAACGGCGGAAACTCCTCGGGGAACACATCATGCGGCCCGATCGAGTACCACGGCTCGCCCGACATCTCGTCCTCCGGGTAGCGCGGCGGTGGAATATGGCGGAAGTTCACCTCGGTCAGAAAGCAGATCTCGTCATAGTCGTAGAACACCACCCGGCCATGGCGGGTGACGCCGAAGTTCTTCAGCAGCATGTCGCCGGGGAAGATATTCGCCGCCGCCAGTTGCTTGATGGCCAGGCCGTAATCCTCCAGCGCCTCGAGCACCTGCCCTTCACTGGCGTGTTCCAGGTACAGGTTGAGGGGCGTCATGCGCCGCTCGGTCCAGCAGTGGCGGATCAGCACCGTGTCACCCTCCAACGCGACCGTGGACGGCGCCACCTCCAACAACTCGGCCAGGCACTGCGGCTCGAACTTGCTCTGCGGAAAGCGGAAATCAGCGAATTCCTGGGTATCGGCCATGCGCCCTACCCGATCGACACTCTTCACCAGGCGGTACTTGTCGATCACGGTGGCGCGGTCGACCGTCTTCGACGGCGCGAACCGGTCCTTGATGATCTTGAACACCGTATTGAAGCCCGGCAGGGTGAACACGCTCATGACCATCCCGCGCACCCCCGGGGCCATGATGAAACGGTCGTCGCTGCTGGCCAGGTGGTTGATCAACGCCCGGTAAAACTCCGACTTGCCATGCTTGTAGAAACCAATCGAGGTGTACAGCTCGGCAATGTGCTTGCCCGGCAGGATGCGCTTGAGGAAGTTGACGAACTCCGCCGGCACCGGCACATCGACCATGAAATAAGACCGGGTGAAGGAGAAGATGATCGACACCTCGGCCTCGTCGGTGATCAGCGCATCGGCCTCGATGCCATGGCCTTCGCGGTGCAGCAAGGGGATCACCAACGGCCACTGCTCGTCGGGGGTGTACAGGCGGCCGACCAGGTAAGCGCCCTTGTTGCGGTACAGCACCGGCGAGAACAACTCGACCGCCAGGGCCGGGTCTTTGCACACCCAGTCCGGCAGGCATTCGCGCAGTTGTTCTTCCAGGCGCGTCAGGTCGCCTTCCAGGTCACCATAGGGCACATCGAACGGGTAGTCGGCGAAGATCGCCCGCAGCAAGCCTTTGAGACCATCGCCAAGTGCGTAGGTGCGGGTTTGTGCGGCGCGCTCGTGGCTGCGCATCGACGGCCGGGTGGTGTGGATGAACATGCAGCCGTCGCTGATCTGGTCATGGCTGAACAGGCTGCAGAACAGCGAGTTGTACCAGGTCTCGGATAGCTCGTCGTCGAGCCGTGGGTCGATCAGGCGAATGTAGGCGCTCTTGACCAGCGGCCACTGCTCCACCTCCAGCAATACATCCTCGGCGAAGCGCTGGCGTAGCCAGCCGTTGGCCTCGGCCACCTTCTCTTCATACAGGTTGATACGCGCCGCTGCTGCGCGCTGGATGTCTTGCCAGCGCGCTTGCTCGAAGCGCTCACGGGCACCAAGGGTGATGCGCCGAAAGTGCTCGCGGTAGTCATCGAAGCCGTCGAGGATCATCCGGGCGATTTCGCCGGCGGGCCAGTGCTGGTGCATGCGAGGCATCTCGTTGCAGGGTGAGATACACAGCTTAGCCGGTCCCTTGCCCGCGAAAGGGCGCGCACCGATTCACTGCGCAAGAAAGCACAAGAATCCCGCTCCCCCCTGGCGTAAACTCGCGCCCTGCCCAAACCCCGGAGACCGTTGTGAGCCCCATCGCCCTAGCCCGCCTGCTGACCCTTGCCGCTGTCTGGGGGGCGAGCTTTTTGTTTATGCGCATCATCGCCCCCGAACTCGGCACCGTGCCGACTGCGTTTTTCCGGGTGTCGATTGCCTGCCTGGGGCTGATCGCCATCCTCGCCGCCGCGCGGGTACGCTGGGACTTCCAGGGCAAACTCGGCGCCTGCCTGGTATTGGGCATGATCAACTCGGGCATCCCGGCCACTTTCTACTCCGTGGCCGCGCAAGTACTGCCCGCCGGCTACTCGGCGATCTTCAACGCCACCACACCGCTGATGGGCGTGCTGATCGGCGTGCTGTTCTTCCGCGAACCGATGACCCTGCCCAAACTCTGCGGCATCTTCCTGGGCCTGTTCGGCGTCGGCATCCTCAGCGGCGCCGGCCCCGTCGCCCTGGACATGGCCCTGCTGCAAGGCGCCCTCGCCTGCCTGGCGGCCACCACCTGTTATGGTTTTGCCGGCTTCCTCGCCCGCCGCTGGGTCAGCGGCCTGGACAGCCGCCTTTCGGCCCTGGGCAGCATGCTCGGCGCAACCTTGCTGCTGAGCCCGCTGTTCGCCTGGAGCGCACTGACCCAGCCACCTGCCAGCTGGGGTGGCTGGAACGTGTGGCTGTCGCTGCTCGGGTTGGGCCTGCTGTGCACCGCATTCGCGTATATCCTGTACTTCCGTCTGCTGGAAGAAATCGGCCCGGTCAAGGCCAGCACCGTGACCTTCCTGATCCCGGTATTCGGCGTGTTGTGGGGCGCGTGGTTGCTGGACGAGCCGCTGTCGATGGCGCACCTGTACGGCGGCCTGCTGATTGGCGCCGCCCTGTGGCTGGTGCTGCGCCCGACACGTAAATAAAGCAGGAGCCACGATGAGCGATGCATACAAGAAGGTGTTGTTCCGCCTGCAGCAGGACGCGGACGGCTACCCGCCCGCCTCGGTCGAGGGCCTGTGGGCCAAGGCAACAGAGGGCGGCTACGAAGTCGACAACATCCCGTTCTATGTCTACGGCATTGCACCGGGCGACATCATTGGCACACGGGACGAAGCAGGTGAAACCTGGTTCGACGCCTTGCGCAGCAGCGGCGGCCGCTCGGTGTTCCGGGTCATCGTCAAGCCACCGGAAACCCTCGACCAAGTGCGCACGGCACTGGAGGATTTCGGCTGCAACTGCGAAGCGGAACAGGCAGTGAGGATGCTCGCTGTCGAAGTCGCCACACAGCGCTCGCTCGACACCTTGCTCTACTACCTGCTGACCCAGCGCGAAGCCGACCTGCTGGACTTCGAGGAAGGCGTGCTACGGCACACCATCCCCGAAGAATTCCGCTGAGGGCTTACGCCTCGGCCAATTGCGCAGCCGGCTTGCGGAACACGAACAGCAAGCCCACCACGATCAGCCCCATCCCCAGCAGGCTCAGCGGTGCCAGGCGGTTACCGAAGATCAGGAAGTCCATCACCGCCGTCACCGCAGGCACCAGGTAGAACAGGCTGGTGACGTTGACCAGGTTGCCCTTGGCGATCAGGCGATACAGCAGCAAGGTCGCCAGCAACGACACCACCAGCCCCATCCACAACAGCGCACCGACGAAACCACCGCTCCACTGCACCTGCAACGGCTGCAACGGCGCGAACAGCGCGCACAGGGCAAACCCTGCCAGGTACTGCAGCGGCAGCGTGCCCATGGGGTTGTCGGTGATGCGTTTTTGCAGGATCGAGCCAAAGGTCATGCTGCCCAGGGCCAGCAGCGCAAACAGCATACCGGCCAGGGACACCCCGCCAAGGTTGATGCTCTGATAGACCACCATCACCAGCCCGGCAAGGCCCAACCCCAGGCCGAACAACCGGCTCCAGGAGCGCTGACGCTCCATCAGTACCACAGTAAGGATCGGCTGCACCCCCATCACCGTGGCCATGACGCCGGGGGTGACATGGGTATTGAGCGCCAACAGGTAGAAGATCTGATAGGCCCCCAGCAGCACACAGCCGGTGCCCAGGGCGCGCACAATCGCCCCGCGACTGCGCGGCCAGCGCAAGCCCAGCAACGGGCCGATCAGCAACAGGCCGGCGAGTGCCAGCGCCGAGCGCAACAGCAGGAAGGCGAACGGGCTGGCGTGCGCCAGGCCCAGCTTGGAGACGATTGCCCCGCTGCTCCACAGCAGGACGAACAGGCTGGTGGTGGCCGCCGAGGCCACGGATGCTTTGGAAATGACAGACATGTAGTGCCACCTTTCGGGCGAATAAGCCGAACGGAGGGCGTAACTTTCAGCGAGGGAAGTAGCCGACCGTGTTCAGTAGGTTGCGGGTGCGGTGGGATGCGGCAAAAAGCCGATCAGCCCAGCACGACCACGCAGCGAGGCGGAGCTACGCCGCCTACAACGCCACTGACAGGTGGTGGGTAGTGACTGATCATGGCCGGCTGCTGGCTGCCACGCACGACACTGCCCGCGACTGGCGCGAGGGCAAAGCATGTGGTGGAAGGGATGGCAGGCATGAACAGGTCTTCGGATGAGATCAATGGCCTGGACTATAGCCCGGCGTTTTCTGGTTGGCAACTCGCTAAACCGACCGATGCAGGGGCGGCCGCTGGTTAATTTTTCACCGCCTTGGCTCGTCTGAATGCGAAACGCCGCACGCATTCACCCGCTCCGAGGACCCCCAATGAACTCAAAAACCTGGCTCTACCGGCCAGCCCAGATCACCTGCCTGCTGCTGGTCAGCGCCTACGCCCACGCGGCCAAGCCAGGTGACGTATTCCAGGACTGCAAGGACTGCCCAGAGATGGTAGTGCTGCCCGCCGGCAGCTACGTGATGGGCGCCCCCGACGACGAAGTCGGCCGCCAGCCCGACGAAGGCCCGCTGCATACCGTGACCTTTGCCAAGCCATTCGCCATGAGCCGCTACCAGGTCACCGCTGGCGAGCTGGACGCTTATATCAAGGCCACCGGCACCGTCATCAAGAGCGGCGACGACCGCCCCGGCCGCTGGTGCGAGGCCAGCAAGCCAACCTACAAACAAACCGCCCGCCAACCTGCGGTGTGCGTCGACTATGACGAAGTCCAGGCCTACAGCGCATGGCTGGCGAAAAAAACCGGCAAGCCGTACCGCATGGTCAGCGAGGCCGAACGCGAATACGCCGCCCGCAGCGGCTCCACCGGCCCGTTCCCCTTCCCCTTCGATGAGCCGGGCAAGTACGAAATCAGCAAGCACGCCAACACCTATGGCCCCCGCGATGGCTACACCTTCACCGCCCCCGTGGGCAGCTACCCGGCCAATGCCTTCGGCATGTACGACATGCACGGCAACGTCTACGAATGGGTCGCCGACTGCTACCACGAAAGCTACGAAGGCGCCCCCAGCGACGGCAGCGCCTGGGTCCAGGACCCCACGTGCATCCGCGCGCACATGCGCGGCAACGACTGGGGTGAGCCACCGATCTTCTCGCGCTCGGCCAACCGCAATGACCGGCTGAAAACCACCCGGGGTGACTTCCTCGGTTTCCGCGTAGCACGCGAACTCTGAAACGTGTGACACGGTTAACGCTGCGCCTGCGAAAAAAGCAGTCAATAAGAATCGTTCCGGTTTTTCGCAGGTGCTGCGTCACATACAGCACATAGAAAAAAACCCCTCTGCCAACGAGAACGCAACCCGATGTCCAAGCCCTTGCCCAGTGCGCTCAACCCGCTCGCCAAAGCCTTACTGATTCGTCATTCGCTTCGTCCCCAGCGTGCCCTGTCACGCATCGGCATGGGCCTGGCGCTGTCTAGTGCGCTGGTTTTCCAGGTGCAGGCGCAGGAGTGGACGCTGGATATCCCGGCGCAGTCGATGAACTCCGCGCTGCAGGCGCTGGCCAAGCAGACGGATACGCAGCTGCTGTACAGCCCGGAAGACATTGGCGGGCTGCGGTCTTCGGCGCTGAAGGGGCGGCATGATCTTGCGTCGTCGTTGCGTATTCTGTTGCAGGGGACGGGGCTGCGGTATCAGATTGATGGTAATACCGTGACCGTGACGGCCAGCGCGGCGGCAAAAGACGGCCAAATCGAACTGTCAGCGACCAATGTGAACAGTGCCGGGCTGGGCGAAACCACGGAAGGAACGGGCTCCTACACAACGGGAGTTACCAGCACGGCCACCAAGATGAACCTTTCTATTCGCGAAACGCCCCAGACCATTACAGTGGTTACGCGTCAACGCATGGACGACCAGCATCTGGGCAGCATGAACGAGGTCCTGACCCAGACCCCTGGCATCACCATGTCGCAGGATGGTGGCGAACGCTTCAACATTTATTCTCGCGGTAGCGCTATCAATATCTATCAGTTTGATGGTGTGACGACCTATCAGGATAACCAGACGCGTAACATGCCCAGTACGCTTATGGACGTGGGGTTGTACGACCGTATCGAAATCGTCCGTGGCGCAACCGGCCTGATGACGGGGGCAGGTGACCCCAGTGCCGTGGTCAACGTGATCCGCAAGCGTCCAACACGCGAATTCAAATCTCACATTCAGGCAGGCGTTGGCTCTTGGGACTACTACCGCGCAGAAGCTGACGTCTCTGGCCCGCTGACGGATGACGGTCGAGTTCGGGGGCGCTTCTTTGCCGCCAAGCAGGACAACCACACGTTCATGGACTGGTACACGCAAGACCGAGATGTCTTGTACGGTGTTGTTGAAGCTGATGTCACAGACACCACAGTGGCTCGGTTCGGGATTGATCGCCAGACTTACAAAGTCAACGGTGCACCGGGTGTACCTATCATTTACACCAACGGCCAACCCACAAACTTTTCCCGCTCGACCAGTTCTGATGCACGTTGGGGTTACGACGATTACACGACGACCAATTACACATTTGGCCTTGAGCAGCAATTGGCCCACGACTGGCAATTCAAGCTGGCGGCTGCCTACATGGATGTTGACCGTGATTCGTTTTCATCCTATTACTCGACTACGACCAACCGCTCTTATCTGGAGCTCGATGGTTCAACCGAAATCAGCGCAGGTATCGTGACTGCCAAACAGCACCAAAAAGGCGTCGACGCCACGCTCCAGGGGCCATTCCAACTGTTGGGGCAAACACACGAACTGATAGTTGGGTATAACTATCTCGAGTACGAAAATAAACACCGGGGTGATTCTGGACCCGATGTGGATATCAATTTTTACGATTGGGATAACCAGACCCCCAAACCGGGTGATGACGAAATCATTCCCGGCATTCAGTACAATATTTCCAACCGCCAGTCCGGCTATTTTGTGGCGAGCCGCTTTAATTTGACCGATGATCTGCATCTGATTCTCGGGGCACGGGCGTCCAATTATCGGTTCGACTACGCCCTGTGGCGTATTGGTAATGAACCCGCGCCTTACAAAATGGTAGAACGCGGTGTCGTCACGCCGTATGCAGGCATCGTCTATGACCTGACGAATGAGCAATCCGTCTATGCCAGCTACACCGACATTTTCAAGCCACAGAATAACGTAGATATCACAGGCAAACCGCTTGATCCTGAAGTCGGAAGGAACTACGAGTTAGGTTGGAAAGGTGAGTTCCTCGAGGGCCGGCTGAACGCCAACATTGCGTTGTACATGGTCAAGCGAGACAACCTGGCCGAGTCGACCAATGAAGTGGTTCCTGACTCGGGTGGTCTCATCGCTTCTCGCGCAGTTGACGGTGCAGAAACCAAAGGTGTGGACGTAGAATTGTCGGGCGAAGTGCTGCCAGGCTGGAATGTCTTTACCGGCTATAGTCATACCCGCACCGAAGATGCTGACGGCAAGCGCCTGACCCCGCAACTACCGATGGACACATTCCGCTTCTGGAACACTTACCGACTGCCTGGCGAGTGGGAAAAACTGACCCTGGGCGGTGGTGTGAACTGGAACTCGAAATCCACGCTGAACTTTGCCCGCTACAACAGCCATGTGACCCAGGATGACTACTTCGTCACCAGCCTGATGGCGCGCTACCGGATCAATGAGAGCCTTGCCGCCACCTTGAACGTCAATAATATTTTCGACAAGAAGTACTACGCTGGCATGGCTGGCAGTTATGGTCATTACGGGGCACCACGCAACGCCACGGTAACACTGCGCTACGACTTCTGAGGCTCGTTGGCCAGAACCTGGGCTTGCTCCTGGGTCTGGCCATACTCTGCTGCTCTACCCCCTCTCTGATCTTCTCGTCCTCTCTTTATCAATCCCTCCTGTTACTGTGTCGACTGTTCGAAAGGCCGCGCACTAAAATCCTCCCCACCAAGCGCCGCCTCACCTGAGCTTGCTTGCCATGCGATAGGACTTTAGTGACGTCAGGCTGCGGGGAGCTCACAGCAAGCGCTTAACGAGCGTGCCCGCGAAATTCATAAGACACTGTCCGTTCCATAGCCAATCACTCTGCTGTGCTAGTGGATTGCTCTCGTTTTTCGTGGTGCCTAAAAAGCACATGGCCCCGAACCCGCAACCTCAAGGTGCGGGATCGGGGCCATGTCAATTGACGCTGGATAAATCAATCAACCTCGCTCAATCGATGATGGAGCCCTCCAACAACCACTGCGCCGCTAAGCCCTCAATTACGTCAGCATGCTTGAGAATGTCGTAATGCCCTGCAGCCACCGACTGACTTGTGCGAACAGTGATGTTCCATGCAGGCGTCACATGCCCCGCCCACCAGCATGTCGCACGAGCCTTGAGCCGAGGCAAGCTTGAAATGTTGAGCGACAACGCTTTCAAACGCATCGCCACCTCGAACGTATGAGCCAGTTCAGAGCTGTCGATATCGGCGTACATAGATTGCCCGAGCGGGTTAGAACGAATCTCCTCAATAAGCAGCTGCAGTGACGCGCCCCCCATGCCAGCGGGTACAGGTGGAACCTCCAGCGCGTCCTTGGAAACGCCCAGCAACACGCTGAGGAAGCCGTGCAAGTCATCGCTCCAATCCTCTGCCGTCTGATCATCAGTTGCTTGAGGAACAAAACTGTCCACCAGACCAAGCATTGCAACTGTCTCGCCTTGGATTTCCAGTTCCTGAGCCACCAATATTGCGAGCGTGCCACCCAATGACCAGCCTGCAAGTCGATACGGCCCTTCTGGCTGTTTCTGACGGATGTACTGCGCATAATCGATGGCCATCGCCTGAAGAGACTCGTCCTTCCACTGACGATCAAGCAACATACGGCACTGCACGCCATACACACTGCACACACCTTCTAGACGACGCGCCAGTGGCTCGTAGTCAAATACAGTGCCAAAGCCTGCATGCAGACAGAAAAGCGGCGTAGCCGTCTCAACACGAGCATTGAGTAACAGCACGGGGTCAAGATCCACCTCTACGCTTGAGTAGCCCGACAGCTCACCAATAGTCGGCTTTGCCATCACATCGCGTAGCTTCAGATCCAAATGCAGACCGACATGCGAGCGAACCTTGGACAGCATTTTCAACACCCGCAGAGAATCGCCACCCAGCTCGAAGAAGTTGTCATTGATGCCGATCTGATCAACGCTCAACACCTCTTGCCAGATCTGCGCCAAGGCCTGCTCTACGTTGTTGCGCGGAGGAAGGTGCATCCTATGGCCGACAAAGTCGGGCGCCGGCAACGCATTACGGTCAATCTTGCCGTTCGGTGTAAGCGGCATCGCCTCCAGTACCACAATCTGCGCGGGTACCATGTAGTCAGGTAGCTCGCACCGCAAAGCTTCACGAAGCTGCGTAGCAGTGGCTGCCTGAGCGCCACTTACCACATAGCCTACGAGTTGTTTGCCGATGGCGCCTTCACGCGCAACAACCACCGCGTCGCGGACATCCACCTGATTGCGCAGACGTGCTTCGATCTCGCCCGGTTCGATTCGGAAGCCACGTATTTTCAGTTGGTTGTCCAGGCGGCCAATGAAATCGATAACGCCATCGGCACGCCTGCGAACTCGGTCACCTGTACGATAAAGGCGTGCACCCACGGCGAACGGGTCCGCGACAAAGCGTTCGGAGGTGAGCGCCGCACGCTGGTGATAACCACGCGCCAGTCCATGGCCCCCAATATACAACTCGCCGGCCACACCATCAGGCAATGGGTTCAGGTTCTGGTCCAAGACGTGCAAGGTTCGCTCGCCGACCCGCTCACCGATCGGTGCATACACCGCCTGACAGGACTGTTCTGCCGACACTTTCCACAGCAAGGGTGTTACCACCGTTTCTGTCGGTCCGTAGCCATTGGCCAAGTACTGCGGACGCAATGTGCGTTTGACCAACTCGAACAAGGCATCTGGCACCGCATCGCCACCGAAACAGTAGATCCGAACAGGTGGTGCTGCTTGCTGTTGGGTTTCGCCGAACTCTGCCAACTGCTGGAGATAGGCCGGAGGGAAGCAAGCGATATCGATGCGTTGTGCATGCAACACTTGCCACGTCTCTTCAGCGGTCCAGAGGCGGTTTTCGCGAATGACCAGGCATCCACCCGACGTCAGCGTCGACAACCAACGCTCTTGAGCACCATCAAAAGCGAATGACATGAACAGCAACTCGCGCGTGCGTTCATCCATCTCGTAGAGTTTGGCAATGGCCAGGCAATGCATGCGGATCTGCCCATGGCTGACCGCCACGCCTTTGGGCTTACCGGTCGAACCGGAGGTGTAGATCAGGTAGGCAAGATTGTCATCTTGCACCTGCACCTGCGGCACGCTCGCCGTGAGGCCCACCGTGTCCAAAAGGTCCAGTTCTACACATTGCGCCACCTCGGTGAAGCGCTGACGCAAACCACTACTGGTCAGCAGCAAGTGCATTGCCGAATCTTCGACGATCCACTGCAGTCGATCCTGAGGGTAATCGATGTCCAGAGGCACATAAGCAGCACCGGTTTTCATCACTGCGAAGAAAGCGATGATCACTTCCACCGAGCGCTCCAGTGCAACACCCACCGTTGTTTCAGATTTGGCACCCAACGCTATCAAGTAGTGGGCAAGACGGTTAGCGCGTTCCTCCAGTTCGCTGTAGGTCAGTTGCTGCTCGCCGCAGATCAGCGCCACTGCGTCAGGCTGTGCCTGAGCCTGCGCGCAGATGCGCTTGGCCAAAAGCGGCATGTCGACTGGGTTCGTGTGCAACTCGTTGCGCTGGCTGGCTTGCTTTATCTGGGCAGGGCTAAGCATGTCCAGGCTACCCACGGTAGCCTGCGGATTCGCCAGAATCGCGTTGAGCAAGCACTCGAAACTATCGCGAATCGCAGCAGTACCGGCCTCACTGAAACTGTCGCGTAAGTACATGAATTCGACCGAGAAGGTATCAGTCAGGTGCACAGCCAGATCCATCGCATAGTTTGTGACATCGCGATCGTTGGCCTCACCAAATTGCAGAGCGTTGTTGTTGCTACTGTTCAAGCGCTCATCGATTGGGTAGTTCTCGAACACCAGAATGCTGTCGAACAATGCCTGGCCTGGGCGCCCGGCCCAACGCTGAACATTGGACAACGCCGCATGCTCATGATCGCGTAGTTCCAGGTTGTAGCTCTGCAGTTGCTGTAACCAGTCACAGACTCGCTGCTGGGCAGCAGGTGCTTGCACCACAGGCAAGGTATTGATGAACAAGCCCAGCATTTCGTCAGCACCTGGCAGGCTGGCTGGCCGACCAGCTACAGTGGCACCAAAGCATACTGCCTCTTGTCCGCTGTAGCGCTGCAACAGCAGCAGCCAAGCTGCCTGCACAAGCGTGTTGGGCGTCACACGTAGGCCTTGCGCTGTCAAGCGCAGCCGCTCCGTACGCTCTAAATCCCAATGCAAGTAAAGCGCCGCGTGCCCTGACAAGTCGGAGTCCGGCCTTGGTAATACTGCCTGGGCGAGCAGTGTCGGGCTTTCAATCTGGCTCACCTTGGCCGTCCAGAACGTCTCCAGTTCCTTCTGCGATTGTGCTTCAAGCCAACGAATGTATTCACCGAAGCGCCCAGCAGCCCCCACCAAGGCTTGGCCATGGTAAGCCTGGAACACTTCACCCAGCAGACGTGAATTGCTCCAACCGTCCATCAAAATATGGTGGCGCGTCCAGATCAGCTGCATCCGCTGATCGTCCAGCCTCACCAGTGTCACCCTCATCAATGGCGCCCGCAGCATGTCGAAATCTTGCGCCGCATCGCCATCTACCAGCACTTGCAGCGCGCTTTCGGCAGCATCCCGGTCCCGCCAATCGAGTACGCGTACAGGCAAGTCCACTTGTCGATGAACAATCTGCAGGGGGTGTCCCAACTGCGCAGACGACCAGAATCCGGTGCGCAGAATATCGTGACGCGCAATCACTTGATTCCACGCTTCAACGAATCGCTCGACTTCCAACCCTTCGACAGCGACCGAAGTCTGGTTTATGTAAAGCCCCGTTTCGCCACCCTGACCGCTGTAGAACAACATGCCTTGTTGCATCGGTGACAACGGATAGATGTCGGCTACTTGCGCCACAGGCACAGGCAGGCTGTCCATCTGTGCCTGTGTAAGGCCGGCCAGCGGGAAGTCCGATGGGGTCGCGCCTTGATGCGGCTTCTGGCAGCAATGTGCGATCAGCGCTTTCAATTCCTCGGTATACGCATCTGCCAGCCCCTGGATGGTCGATTCATCGAACAGCTCGCGGCTATAGGACCAGGAAAGCTCCAGCGCCCCCCCGAACACTTGACCATTCAAAGTCAGCAGGCTACCTAGAGACGAGTTCGGGTCCTGCGTAGAGCCCGCATTTTCTTTGGCCGGCACGAATAACCCTGATGGCTCATCGAAGCTGCCGTCGAACTGTCCCAGATAGTTGAAGACGATTTCGCCCTGCGGTAATGCCGCCAGCGTCGCCGCGCATTCCTCGCCCCCAAGATAACGTAGCAGGCCGTAGCCCAGCCCCTTGTCTGGCACTGCGCGCAGTTGTTCCTTGATGGCCTTGATCGAGTTGTCGATTTTCAGCTGCGGGCTGAGACGGACCGGGTACATGCTGGTAAACCAGCCGACCGTACGGCTCAGGTCAACGTCGTCGAATATATCTTCGCGACCATGGCCTTCCAGGCGTACCAGCACGTTGGAGCGTCCAGTCCATCGTCCGACCACGCAGGCCAAGGCTGTTAGTAGAAGATCATTGATCTGCGTCCGGTAGGCTGCGGGTGCATCCTGCAACAGCTTTCGCGTCCACTCAGCATCGAGTCGACTGCTTACGCTGGTGGCACACTTGATCTGATTACTGCCTTGGGGGTGATCACAAGGAAGCGCATCGTCCACATTTCGCAACTGGTCTTGCCAATAATTCAATTGCTCTTGCAGTACGGGGGCTGTGGCATATGCCTGCAGACGCTCAGCCCATGCCTTGAACGAGCTGGTCTTCGCTGGCAGCGTCAGCGGCTGTCCGGTGCTTTGTGATTTATAGGCTTGCTGCAAGTCTTCTAACAGTATCCGCCACGACACGCCATCAACCACGAGGTGATGGATCACCAGAAGTATTCGCTGTGTAGCATCCGGCATTTCGATCAGCACTGCTCGCAATAACGGGCCTTGTGCCAGATCCAGACTGCGCTGGGCGTGCTCCAGTAATGGAGCAAGCTCTTGTGCCGTTTCCAGCCTGCGCACCCACACCAAATCCTGATCGGTGTCAGTGGCAAACTGCGCCTGCCAACTGCCCTGCTGTGATGCAAAACGCAGACGCAGCGCGTCATGATGCGTAAGCAATGTTCGCAACGAAGCTTCCAACCACTCGGCCATCACAGGCTCTCGGGTCTTGAGCAGCACCGATTGATTCCAGTGGTGACGTGATGGAATGTCCTCCTCAAAGAACCACTGCAGGATGGGCGTCAACGCGTTAGACCCGGTGACAGGGCCTTGGTCGATCGATGTCCCCTCTTCACGGCGTGCGACAGCCGCCAGTTGGCGTACCGTCTGATGCTGGAACAACTCTTTCGCAGAGAATTGGATACTGACCTGGCGGGCCCGACTTACAACCTGCAGGGAAATGATCGAGTCGCCCCCTAGCTCGAAGAAGTTATCGGTGACCCCAACTTTTTCGAGTTTGAGTACAGCCGCCCAGATATCCGCCAAGTTCTGCTCAATCTCATTACAGGGCGCCACGTATTGGTTGTGCAACTGGCTTTGATCGACGCTAGGCAGACGCTTGCGGTCAAGCTTCCCACTCGGCGTCATGGGCATCTTATCTAGCACTATGAGGTAGCTCGGAACCATGTAGTGCGGCAAGCTGCTCTTGAGCGACTCCCTTAACGCGTCGCGCAATGCAGGTTCATCGGGCGCACCCTCCGCTGGCACTACATAACCACACAGCTGTTTGCCGCCAGCGTGATCCACGGCAATCACCGCCGCCTCGCGCACCTGTGGATGCGCTTGCAGATGTTGTTCGACCTCACCAAGCTCGATGCGGAAACCGCGTACCTTGACCTGATGGTCGGCGCGGCCACGATAGGCAAGTTCACCCTGCTCATCGAAATAACCCAGGTCACCCGTGCGGTACAACCGTGCGCCACCTTTTTCAGCCAGCGGGTCAGGGATGAACCGTTCGGCAGTCAGCGACGGGCGCTGGTGGTAACAGCGCGCCAGGCAGCCATCGCCACCGATGTACAACTCCCCCGGAACACCGATCGGTGTAGGCGACAGGCTGTCATCCAGCACCCGCATCACCCGCCCGCCAATTGCGCGACCAATCGGTACCCCGCTCTCCGGCAAGGGTGCTTGCGCCAGTCTCGAGCAGTCATAAGTCGTAGCAACCACAGTGGCCTCGGTCGGCCCATAAGTATTGAGCAGCCGCACATTCGCCGGGCCATCTGCCAGCCACGCCTGCAGACCATCTAGTGCGACAGCTTCACCACCGACATGGATCTGCTTCAACTGGCCATAGGCTTGCGGTTCACGTCGATCCAGCGCCAGCAGACGCCAGTAGGCCGCCGGTAAATCGGCCACCGTGACGCCATGACGTATGACCTGCTCGCTGAAGGTGTCGGTGTCCCAGAGCTGCTGATCACGCATCACCACGCACGCCCCACGGGACAATGGCGGGAAGAACTGCTCGATGAATCCGTCAAAGCTGAACGTGGCGAATTGGAGCACCCGGTCATCGGCAGTCAGCCGCGAGTAGCCGCTGGCGACCTCGCAGAAAACCGAGAGGGCATGATGAGGTATGGCCACGCCTTTAGGCATACCGGTGGAGCCGGAGGTGTAGATGACATAGGCCAGGCTGTCCGGCGTGACCGCGCATTGCAGGGGCGCGGCGCTGAATGTTTCCAACCACCGCGTTCCAGGTTCGAGGCCAACACAAGGCAGGTCGGCAGGAACCGGCAGTCGCTTCATGGACACTGCATCTGCCAACAGCAATCCAATACCGCTGTCCTTGATTAGATAGGCCAGGCGATCCTGCGGATACTCAGGGTCGAGCGGCACGTAGGCTGCTCCCGCCTTGTGAATGGCGATCAATGCGACGGCAAGCGCAAGGCCACGCTCCGCAGCGACCCCAACCAGGCTGTTGGCGGTAACCCCACGCGCGATCAGCAGGTGGGCCAAACGATTGGTTTGCACGTCCAGTTCACGGTAGCTCAGCTGCTGCTCACCGAATACCAGCGCCGCAGCATTCGGCCGCTCATTGGCTTGCGCCTCGAAGCGTTGATGGGCACATTGGCCCGACAAGGCAATTGCCTCGCTGCGATTCCAGTCATCGAGCAGCAACTGGCGTTCGGCGCCCCCCAGGAGCGACAACTCTCCGATCGCTACGTTGGCATCTTCGACCAGTGCTCGCAGCAGGTTTGCGAAGTGCTCCGCCAGGCGCTCGACGGCAGCATCGCCCCAAGAGGCACGGGCATGGCTGTACTGAATCGACAGTGTTTCACCCATGGTAGCCGCCAGGGTGAGGGCATAGTTGGTCTGTTCCAGGTTGGCGACCTGCCCGAAGCGCAAGCCGTCTGGCGCACCCTCCTGCAAGGCTTGTGACACCGGGTAGTTCTCGAATACCAGGAGGCTGTCGAAAAGTGCTTCCCCCCCGAGGCCCGCCCACCGCTGAACAGCATTCAGCGGCGTATGTTCAAACTCGCGCAACGCCAGGTTGCACGCCTGCACCTGTGCAATCCACTCGGCTACAGTCTGCTCGCAACGCGGCGACCCGATTACCGGCAAGGTATTGATGAACAGACCGATCTGTTCCTCCACCCCTGGCAGGTCCGCCGGGCGCCCTGCCACTGTGGCGCCGAAGCAAACAGTGGACTGCCCGGTATAGCGTTGCAGCAACAGCAACCATGCCGATTGCACCAGGGTATTGACGGTAACCCGGTTGGCGCGAGCGAAGGCCTCGATGCATTGGGTCTGCGCGGAGTCGAACACCTGATGGTATTCACCCTGGCCATGCAGCTCGCCAGCACCGTGACGCACCACTTGCGACAGTCGTGTCGGCTCTTCCAACGTGGACAGTTGAGCCTTCCAGAAGGTTTCAGCGGCCGTTGCATCCTGGCGCTGCAGCCAAGCGATGTAATCGCGATAGGGCGCCGTCAGCGCCGGTACATGTTGCCCTGCATATCGCTGCAGAACTTCACCCAGCAAGCGCGAGGTGCTCCAGCCGTCCATCAGAATGTGATGGTTGGTGTAGATCAAGTGATGACAATTGTCGTCCGTGCGCACCAGCGTAAGACGCTGCAACGGTACCTGGTCGAGCTCGAAGCCAGCTTGTCGCTCACTTTCAGCCAGCGTTTGCACGGCCTCCTGCAACGCCGGCTGGCCGCGCCAGTCATACTCGACGAGCGCTTGCACGACCTGCTTGTGCACCACCTGAACCGCCCGGTCCAGTTCGCCCTGCCAGACAAAGCCGGTCCGCAGGATGGCGTGAGTATCCACCGCCGCCTGCCAGGCCTGCTTGAAACGCTCCACATCCAAGCCGTGAACATCGACCCGCAGCTGGTTGATGTAGTCACCGGACTGCTGCTCGTACAAGGTATGGAACAACATGCCCTGCTGCATCGGCGATAGCGGATAGATATCGGCAATCTGCTCGGCAGGCAGCGGCAGGCTGTCGAGCTGCAACTGTGTAAGCTCGGCCAGCGGGAAGTCCGAAGGCGTCACTCCACGGTGCTCAAGCTCGCTGCAATGGGTAATCAGCGCCGTAAGCTCTTGCGCATACTCGTCGGCAAGGCGCTGGATGGTGGACTCGTCGAACAGTGCCCGACTGAAGCTCCAACCCAGTTTCAGCTCACCGCCGTAAACCTGGCCATTCAGGGCCAACAGGCTGCCTAGCGGTGCATGCTCGTCCTGAGTGGCGCCAGCATATTCCTTCGCTGGGACGAACAAGCCCGACTGCTGGTCGAAGCTTGCGTCGAACTGCCCGAGGTAGTTGAACACAATCTCGCCACGCGGCAAGGCCGCTAAGGTCGCCTGCGCCTCCGGGCTGCCCAGGTAGCGCAACAGACCGTGGCCGAGGCCTTTATTAGGCACCGCTCGCAACTGCTCCTTGATGGTCTTGATCGAATCGACAAGGCTGGTTTTCGGGCTGAGTTTTACCGGGTACACGCTGGTAAACCAGCCCACGGTGCGACTCAGGTCGACGCCGTCGAAAAGGTCTTCACGTCCATGGCCCTCCAGACGCACCAGCACATCGGAGCGACCGGTCCAGCGGCCGATCACCCGTGCCAGCGCGGTCAGCAGCAGGTCATTGATCTGCGTACGATAGGCTGCCGGTGCTTCCTGCAGGAGTTGTCGCGTGAGTTCCCGGTCCAGACGGATACTGACCGACGCCGAGTCGCGCTCCAGGTTACTGCCGTGCGGATAATCCCAGGGCAGCTCATCACTCGTCCCTTGCAACTGCGCCTGCCAGTAGCTCAGTTCTGATCGCAGGCTGTCGCTTGTGGCATAGCCTTGCAAATGCTCGACCCAGTTTTTGAATGAACTGGTCTTGGCCTGCAATTTCAGCGG
The DNA here is from genome assembly GCF_014269105.1 of Pseudomonas sp. SWRI77. Lineage (NCBI taxonomy): Bacteria > Pseudomonadati > Pseudomonadota > Gammaproteobacteria > Pseudomonadales > Pseudomonadaceae > Pseudomonas > Pseudomonas sp. SWRI77. The sequence goes on from NZ_JABWRV010000013.1 coordinate 137,671, forward strand.
ATGGCCAGCTTGCTGCGCCTGGTAAGCCTGTTGCAGGTCCTCCAGCAGCACGCGCCAGGAGACGCCATCCACCACCAGATGGTGAATTACCAACAGCAGCCGTTGAGTTCCATCAGCCAACTCCGCCAGTACTGCCCGAAGCAACGGCCCCTGTTGAAGATCAAGGCTGCGCTGGGCTTCGACCGCCAGGTGCTGCAGAGCCTGCGCATCGTCGACCTTGCGGCACCAGAGTACTTCGCACATGGCATCGCTGAATGAACCCTGCCAACCATCATTGCCCTGTTCGAAGCGCAGACGCAACGCATCGTGATGCGCCACGACAGCCTGCAGAGCCTTGTTCAACGGCTCCGGCGCCAAGGTCTCGTGCGGCATCAGCAACACGGACTGGTTCCAATGATGACGCTGAGGAATATCAGCGTTGAAGAACCAATGCTGAATCGGCAACAGCGCAGTAGCGCCGATAACTGCCCCTTGGTCGATAGCTGTACTGGTCGAACGCTGCGCAACCGCAGCCAGTGCTTGCACAGTCTGATTCTGGAACAAATCTTTGGGCGTAAACTGAATGTCCTGCTGACGCGCACGGCTGACCACCTGCAATGACACGATGGAGTCGCCACCCAATTCAAAGAAGTTGTCGTTCAGACCGACCTTGTCCAGCCTCAGCACATCGGCCCAGATACCTGCTATCTGTTGCTCAAGCGCGCTCTGCGGGGCGACATATTCGCCCTGCAGCAGGCTCGCATCCGCTTGGGGCAAGGCCTTGCGGTCCAGCTTTCCATTGCCGGTCAACGGCAAGCTGGCGAGGAACAGCACATGAGCCGGTACCATGTATTCCGGCAAGCTCGCCTTGAGCGTTTCGCGCAAGGCATCGCGCAGTAAAGCCTGGGCTGTGAAACTTTCCAGGACCGCGCTATCGGCCGGCACCACGTAGCCCACCAACTGTTTGCCACTTGGGCCATCCTGGGCCAGTACCACGCCTTGGCGCACAGCAACCTGGTCTTGCAGACGTGCCTCGATTTCCCCCAGCTCAATTCGGAATCCGCGAATCTTCACCTGATGGTCAATCCGCCCCAGGTATTCGATCACCCCGTCGCCGCAGTAACGTGCCAAGTCGCCCGAACGATACAAGCGCCCTCCTTGGGTATCGAACGGGTTCGGCACGAAGCGTTCAGCGGTCAATGCCGGCCGACCGTGATAACCGCGAGCCAACCCGTCCTGACCGATCATCAACTCACCCTGGCTACCCGGTACGATCGGATTCAGAGCATCGTCGAGCAGGTACCAGGTCAGGTCGGGAATAGCCTCGCCAATCGGGCTGCTGCCGACATTTTTCAAGTCATCCCGGCAGATCGGGCGGTAGGTCACATGTACAGTGGTTTCGGTGATCCCATACATGTTGATCATGCGTGGGTGGGCATCACCAAACACCTCGAACCACGGTTTGAGGCTGCTCACATCCAGAGCCTCACCGCCAAACACAACGTGACGTAAAGCCAACTGATTGCCGGCCTGTGCTGCCTCGCAGGCGATCGGTATAAGTTGCTGGAACGCCGAAGGTGTCTGATTGAGCACCGTCACCTTCTCGCTTACCAGCAAGGCGTGGAAGTCCTGCGAAGAACGCGCCACATCCTGCGGGACAATGACGGCCTTGCCGCCATACAGCAATGCGCCATACAACTCCCAGACCGAGAAGTCGAAGGCATAGGAATGGAACACTGTCCACACGTCGCTAGCGTCGAACTGGAACCAATCCTGGGTTGCCGCGAACAAGCGCACCACGTTGTGGTGAGCGAGCAGTGCCCCTTTGGGCTTGCCAGTGGAACCCGAGGTATAGATCACATAGGCCAGGTTGTGTGGCGAAACAGCTACCTGCGGATTGGCTTCGCTGTAGTCGGCCAGCGATGCGTCGCCGAGGTTCACACAGTGGATACCGGCAGGAATTGGCAAGGCTTCACGCAGGTGCCCCTGGGTCAGCAGCAGATCAATGCCGCTGTCTTCTAATAGGTAGCTCAGGCGATCCTGCGGGGATTGCGGGTCCAGCGGTACATAGGCGCCACCGGCCTTCAGGATGCCCAGCAAACCTACGACCATCTCCAGGCTGCGTTCGACAGCAATGCCCACCAGACTGTCCGGGCCTACGCCAAGCTCACGTAGCTTGTGCGCCAGCTGGTTGGCGCGACGGTTCAATTCATCATAGCTCAGCGTCTGTTCGCCAAAGCTCAGCGCGGGCGCATGTGGTGAGGCTTCGACCTGGGCCTCGATCAATTGATGAAGCGTACGATCACTTGGGAAACTCTTCTGGCTGTGGTTCCAGTCCTTTATGACCAGAGCTTGCTCCTGCGCCCCCATCAACGGCAGGTCGCCGATTACTCGTGTTGCATCAAGGACCAAGGCATGCAAAAGATTCTGGAAGTGTTCCGCTACCTGGCAGATGGCAGGGTTGGCCCATAGTGCTTGATCATAGCTGTACTGAATCGAGAGCGTCGAACCGAGGTTAACCAGCACGGTAAGCGGGTAGTTGGTCTGTTCGCGATTCGCGACTTCACCAAAACGCAGCCCCTGAGGTGCTCCCTGCTGCAGGGCTTCGGATACTGGGTAGTTTTCGAACACCAAGACGTTATCGAACAGGGACTCACCGCCCAGCCCAACCCACCGTTGCACTTCGTTCAACGGTGTATGTTCGTATTCACGCACTGCGAGGTTGCCCGCCTGGACCTGAGAAATCCAATCCGCGACGGTTTGCTCAGCACGCGGTGTGCCCACCACAGGAAGGGTGTTGATGAATAGACCGATCTGCTCTTCCACGCCTGGCAGGTCTGCGGGGCGACCTGCCACAGTCGCGCCGAAAGCCACGCTAGCCTGACCAGTGTAGCGCTGTAATAGCAGCAGCCATGCCGACTGCACAAGCGTGTTGACCGTGACCCGATTAGCCCGGGCAAAGGCTTCGATCGACAAAGTCTGTGCACGATCGAACACTTGGTGATGGGCGTCATACCCAGAAGCGCTCGCTGGTGGGGAAATTCGTGTTGCCCGGAGCAGGCGAGTGGGTTCCTGCAGCTCGGCCAGTTGAGCCTTCCAGAAGGTTTCGGCAGCGCCAGCGTCCTGGCGCTTCAACCAGGCAATATAGTCGCGATAGTGCATCGTCTGGGCCGGCAGATGGTGGCCAACATAGCGCTGGAGCACTTCACCCAACAGACGCGAGGTACTCCATCCATCCATCAGGATGTGATGATGGGTGCATATTAGGTGATGTCGATTTTCAGCTGTCCTTACCAGCACCAGGCGCAGCAAAGGTGCTGCATCCAACACAAAACCGCGCTGTCGCTCGCGTTCGGCCAACGCCTCAAGTGCATGATCTTCTGTCGCTTGATTACGCCAGTCATGTTCTTTGAACGGCAGCTCGACATGCTTGTGCACGATCTGCACCGCTTGGTCCAGATCCCCCTGCCAGACGAAACTGGTTCGCAGAATATCGTGCGCACCCAGTGCCCCCAGCCAGGCCTGCCTGAAACGCTCCACGTCCAAGCCGTCCACGTCCACCCGTAGCTGGTTAATGTAGTTGCCGGCCGCCTGCTCATACAGTGTATGGAACAACATGCCCTGCTGCATGGGTGCCAACGGGTAGATATCGGCGATGTCGGCAGCGGGTACGGGCAGGCTATCCAGTTGAGCCTGGCTCAAGCACGCCAGAGGGAAATCCGACGGGGTAACCCCACGATTCGTTCTCTGGCAGCAATGAGTGATGAGCGCCTTGAGTTCCTCGGCGTACTCATCAGCCAACCGCTGAATGGTCGACTCGTTGAACAGTTCCCGGCTGAAGGTCCACCCCATCTTCAGCTCGCCAGCGTAAACCTGCCCGTTCAATGCCAACAGGCTACCCAATGGCGCATCGTCGCTTTGATTGGCCCCGCCGTACTCCTTGGCAGGCGTGAAGACGCTGCCTTCTTCCTGGAAACTGCCGTCGAATTGCCCCAGGTAGTTGAAGACAATTTCGCCCTGCGGCAGGTTATCCAGAACCTGCCGACTGTCATCGCTGCCAAGATAGCGCAGCAGCCCGTAACCAATACCTTTGTTGGGTACTGCCCGAAGTTGTTCCTTGATGACTTTGATCGAGCTATCCAGTTGCGCCTGAGCGCTCAGGCTCACCGGATAGATACTGGTGAACCAGCCCACGGTGCGTGTCAGGTCCAGGTCGTCGAACACGTCCTCACGGCCATGTCCTTCAAGGCGTACCAGCACGTTGGAGCGCCCGGTCCAGCGAGCCACCACCCGCGCCAGCGCTGCAAGCAGCAGGTCGTTGATCTGGGTACGGTAGGCCATGGGCGCTTCATGCAGAAGCTTGCGGGTCCACTCCGCGTCCAGATGGGTGCTCGCATAGGCGGCGTGACTTACTTGATTGCCACCTTGCTGATGATCCCGCGGCAAATCATCGTCAGCATGTTGCAGTTGTGCATGCCAGTAGGTCAGCTCCTGGGCCAGATCGGCACTCTTGGCATAAGCCTGCAACCGTTCGGCCCACGCCTTGTAGGCGCTGGTCTTGGCAGGCAGTTCGGCAGGCTGGCCGGCCGAGGCTGCCAGGTAGGCCTGCTGCAGGTCCTCCAGCAGCACGCGCCATGACACACCGTCAACGACCAGGTGATGGACGACCAATAGCAGTCGCTGTTCACCCTGCGGCAGCGTGCCCAGTAGCACCCGCACCAACGGGCCGCCGAGCGCGAAACTGCGCTGCGCCTCACCGGCTGCGTGCAAAAGCGAGTCCATGTCGCTAAACGAGCGATCCCACAGGATGCCCTGCGTATCGACCTCATTGAACGTGCCTTGCCACTGTCCGGCTGCCTGATCGAAACCAAGGCGCAGGGCGTCATGCTGCTGCAGCACGCGTTCCAGCGCCGTAGCCAGATGCTGCGGATCAATGCTCACGCTTGGTGCCAGCAGCACCGACTGGTTCCAGTGGTGAGGTTGCGCCATCGCCTGATCGAAGAACCAGTGTTGAACCGGAGTCAGCGGCGTGGTGCCGGTGACTGCACCCTGGTCGATGACAACGTTGTCCGCACACCGGGCAACCGAAGCCAAACCTTGTACGGTCTGGTATTGGAACAGTTGCTTGGGCGTGAAGTGGATGCCCGCCTGGCGCGCACGGCTGACCACCTGCAAGGAAATGATCGAGTCGCCACCGAGTTCGAAGAAGTTGTCGGTAAGCCCTACCTTGCTTAGTTTCAACACGCCGGCCCAGACAGCCGCAATATCCCGCTCCAGTTCAGTACGAGGTTCAAGGTATTCCACTTGGAACAGGCTGATATCGGGCTGCGGTAGTGCCTTGCGATCCAGCTTGCCATTCGGCGTCAGCGGCAGCGCCTCAAGGAATACCAACTGCGCTGGCACCATGTACTCCGGCAGGGTTTGCTTGAGCTGGCCACGCAGCGCATCGCGCAGCGCTGATTGCCGCGCGAGGGTGGCCATCACGGTCTCGTCGGCCGGCACCACATAACCTACCAGCTGTTTGCCAGTTGGGCCGTCCTGAGCCAACAGGACCGCTTCGCGGACAGCCTCCTGAGCCTGCAGACGTGACTCGATCTCCCCCAGTTCGATACGGAACCCGCGGATCTTCACCTGATGATCGATGCGACCTGCGTACTCGATCAGCCCATTGTCCTGATAACGGGCAAGGTCCCCGGTGCGGTACATCCTGCCGCCGCCCTGCTCATCGAACGGATCAGGAATGAAGCGTTCGGCCGTCAACCCAGGGCGGCCGAGATAGCCCCGTGCCAACCCAGCACCGGCCATGTACAACTCACCGTTTACCCCTACCGGTACCGGCGCTACGGCCTCACTCAGCAGATAAACCGCACTGTTGGCAATCGGCCGGCCGATGTTCGCCCTGCCATTGGCGCAACGCAGGGTAAAGGTGGAGTAGGTGGTGTCCTCGGAGGGGCCGTACAGGTCATAAACCTGCTGCACATGCCCGGTCGCATACAACTCGTCGACCAGCGACTGCTTCAGCGCCTCCCCAGCAAGGTTGATGGTGCGCACGGTCGCCGGCAGTTCGCCGGTCTCAAGCAGCATCTTGATCGCCGATGGCACGGTGTTGACCAGACGCACCCGGTCTTTGGCCGCCAGGTGCGGCAGCTCGAGGGCGTTGGCAGCGAGCACCGCGTAGCCTCCAGCCGACAGCGTGACGAACAGCTCCCACACCGACAGGTCGAAACAGATCGAAGTAGATGCCAGCACACCACACAGGTCCTGTTGGCTATAGACCGTCAGCGCCCAGCCAATCAGCGCCGTTACGTTTCGATGCTCGATCAACACGCCCTTGGGCTTGCCCGTGGACCCGGAGGTGTAGATGCTGTAGGCCAGATTGCCCGGTTCGGTCATGCAGACCGGATCGGTTACCGGGTAGCCCTCCAGCGACAACTGATCGAGCAACAAGGTCCGGGCATGAAACGCTTCAGGCATGCGCGCAAGCAGGTGCGACTGGGACAGCAGCAAGATCGACTGGCTGTCCTCGAGCATGTACTCGATACGGTCCTGCGGGTACTCAGGGTCGAGCGGCAGATAGGCGCCACCCGCCTTCAGGATCGCCAGCAGGCCAACCACCATTTCGGGGCTGCGTTCCATGGCGATGCCCACCAGCACATCCGGCCCCACCCCCTGCTCGCGAAGTCTGTGTGCCAACTGGTTGGCCCGTTGATTCAACGCCGTATAGCTCAGCACCTGCTCGCCGAACAGCAATGCCGGCGCATCGGGTGACACCTTGACCTGGGCCTCGAACAACTGGTGCAGGCTGCGTTCGGCAGGGTAATCGGCTTGGGTACTGTTCCAGTCTTTGATGACCAACTGCTGTTCGTGCGGGCTCAGCATTGCCAAACCAGCAACAGGCTGGTGCGGCTGCCCTGCGATGCTGACGAGCAAGTTCAACCAGTGCCCTGCCATGCGCTCGACGGTGGCCGTATCGAACAGATCGGTCGCATACGTCAACGCCGCGCTGATACCGGCTTCGTGCTCGAACGTGTCCAGTGCCAGGTCGAACTTGGCCACGTGGCTGTCCGAGGCGATCTCTTCCATCACCAGGCCAGGCAGGTTGCGCCCTTCGCCCTTTTTGGTCTCGGTCTGGTGGTTGTACATCACCTGGAACAACGGGCTGTGGCTGAGGCTGCGCTCTGGCTGCAAGGCCTCGACCAGTTGTTCGAACGGCAGGTCCTGGTGCGCCTGTGCGCCCAATGCACGTTCCCTGACCTGCTCCAGCAGCTCGGTAAAGGTGGTGCTCAGTTCGAATTCGGCACGCAGTACCTGGGTATTGACGAAGAAGCCCGCCAGGCGCTCCGTCTCGGCACGGTTGCGGTTGGCGATCGGCACACCCACGCGGATATCCGCCTGCCCGGAGTAACGGTGCAACAGCGTTTGAAAGCTGGCGAGCAACAGCATGAAGGGTGTCACGCCCTGCTGCTGTGCCAATTGCTTGAGCGAACCGACCAGTTCCCCGCCCAACGGGATTTCCAGCCGTGCGCCTTGCTGGCTGTAGACCGCCGGGCGCGGGCGATCAGTCGGCAGCTCCAGCACCGGCTGCTGGTCCCCCAACTGCTCTTTCCAGTAGGCCAGTTGCCGGTCCTGTTCACCGGCCTGCATCCAGGCCCGCTGCCAGATGGCATAGTCGGCGTACTGGATCGGCAGCGTCGGCAACAGCACGTCGTGGCCTTGGCTGTAACCCTCATAGAGCCTGACCAGGTCATCCACCATCACCGGCAAGGACCATCCATCCGCCACGATGTGGTGCAACGTCAGTGTGAGCACGTGCTCTTGCGCACCCAACTGCAGCAGCCTGGCCCGCATCAGCGGCCCATGCTCCAGATCGAAGGGTTGCTGGGCCTCATCTTCCAGGCTGGCACGAACACCGCTCGGCGCTGTGGCCTCGACAGCCTGCACAACCAGCTCGAACGGCATGTGCGGGTGAATGACCTGTACGGTCTGCTCACCCTCCAACCGGAAGGTAGTGCGCAACGTTTCGTGGCGGGCGATCAACGACTCGAAGCTGCGCTGCAAAGCGGCGATATCCAGCGCACCAGTGAACTTCAAGGCAGCGGGAATGTTGTAGGCAGAACTTTGCGGCTCAAGCTGCCACAGAAACCACTGCCGCTGCTGAGCGAAGGAAAGCGGAACTTGGTCGAAATCACCACGGCTTTGTGGGATCGGCAACTGCGCAAGGCTCATGCCTTTCGATGCGAGCTTTTCAAGAAACAGCTTGCGCTGCGGCAGGGGCAGGCCAATGAAGCGTTTTACCAGTTCCATGTTTCTGTTATCCGTTTGCATCTCAAACTGCCTCAAGCTCGCTCATGAAGTCCTGGAGGTCGTCCAGGTCCGCATCGGTATTGGTATTCAAGCCACTGATCATGGCTGCGTATGCCTGCAGGTTTTCCGCCTGGAACAGCAAGGCGAGCGGCAGGTTGATGCCCAGCTCAACCTGCAGGCGAGCCATCACCTGGGTCGCCAGCAAGGAGTGGCCACCCAACTCAAAGAAGTTGTCGTGAAGGCCCACTTTGTCCAGCTTCAGCACATCGGCCCAGATCGCCGCAATCCGCTGCTCTAATGCATTTTGCGGCGCAGTGAACTGGCCCTGCAGCAGGCTGGCATCCGGTTGCGGCAGCGCCTTGCGATCCAACTTGCCGTTGCCGGTCAGCGGCAAGCTGGCCAGGAACAGCACATGAGCCGGCACCATGTAGTCCGGCAGGCTTGCCTTGAGCGCTTCGCGCAGGGAACCCCGCAGAAGAACCTGGCTTTCGAGGCTGTCCAGGACCGAGCTGTCACCCGGCACCACATACCCCACCAACTGCTTGCCTTGCGGGCCATCCTGAGCCAGCACCACGCCCTGACGCACAGCGCCCTGCTCCTGCAGGCGTGCTTCGATCTCACCCAGTTCGATACGGAAACCACGAATCTTCACCTGGTGATCAATTCGCCCCAGGTAGTCGATGACGCCATCACCGCCATAACGGGCCAAATCGCCCGAGCGGTACAGGCGACCGCCTTGGCTATCGAAGGGGTTCGGCACGAAACGCTCAGCCGTCAACGCCGGACGACCGTGATAGCCACGCGCAAGGCCATCCTGGCCAATCATCAGTTCACCGTGGCTGCCTGGCACGATCGTGTTCAAGGTGCGGTCGAGCAAGTAGCAACTCAGGTCTGGAATGACCTCGCCAATGGGGCTGCTGCCAACATTCTTGAGATCATCTAGGCTGATCGGCCGGTAGGTCACATGCACCGTCGTCTCGGTGATGCCATACATGTTGATCAGGCGTGGCTGACGGTCGCCGAATACGTCGAGCCATGGCTTGAGGCTGCTCACATCCAGCGCCTCACCGCCAAACACCACATACCGCAATGCCAACTGGCTGCCGCCTCGCGCGGCTTCGCAGGCAAGCGGAATCAGTTGCTGAAATGCCGATGGCGTCTGGTTCAGCACCGTTACCTGCTCGCTGAGCAACAACGCATGGAAATCCTGCGAAGAACGCGCCACGTCTCGCGGCACGATGACCGCCTTGCCGCCATGCAGCAGCGCGCCGTACAGCTCCCACACGGAAAAATCGAACGCGTAGGAGTGGAACACCGTCCACACGTCACTGGCGTCGAAGCGGAACCACTCCTGGGTGGCCGCGAACAAACGCACCACGTTATGGTGCGTCAACAGTGCACCTTTGGGCTTGCCAGTGGACCCGGAGGTGTAGATCACGTATGCCAGGTTCTGCGGCGATACCGCGCCAGCCAGGTTGGCTTCGCTGTAGTCGGCCAGTGCCGTGTCGTCCAGATTCAGGCGTTGGATGCCTGCCGGAATGGGCAAGGCGTCACGCAAGTGGCTTTGGGTCAGCAACAAGCCGATGCCACTGTCCTCGAACAGGTAAGCGAGGCGATCCTGGGGGGACTCCGGGTCCAGCGGCACATAGGCGCCGCCCGCCTTGAGGATGCCGAGCAGGCCCACGACCATGTCCAGACTGCGCTCTACGGCAAGCCCCACCAGCACGTCGGGCCCCACGCCCAGTTCGCGCAGCTTGTGCGCCAGGCGGTTGGCGCGGCGGTTCAATTCGCCGTAGCTGAGTGTCTGAGCGCCAAAACTCACGGCGGGTGAATCAGGCGATAACTCGACCTGGGCTTCAATCAACTGATGGAGCGTGTGCTCGCTGGGGAATTTAGTCGGGTTGCGGTTCCAGTCCTGAACGATCCGAGCCTGCTCATGCTCTGCCAACAGAGGCAGGTCGGTAATGCGCTGCTCTGGTTCGCGGACGATCCCCTGCAGCAGCTTCAGCCAATGATTGGCCATGTGCTCGATGGTCTTGGCCTCGAACAGGTCGGTGGCATAGGTCAGCGCAGCACTGATGCCTTGCTCATGCTCGAAGGTGTCCAGAATCAGGTCGAACTTGGCCGTGTGGCTATCCCAGGCCAGCTCTTCCATTTCCAGCCCTGGCAAACTGCGGCGTTCGCCCTTGGCCTGGGTCTGGTGGTTGTACATCACCTGGAACAGAGGGCTGTGGCTGAGGTTGCGTTCGGTCTGCAGGGCCTCCACCAGCTGTTCGAACGGCAGGTCCTGATGCGCCTGAGCGCCCAGCGCACGCTGCTTGACCTGTTGCAGCAGCTGATTGAAGGTCATCTGCAGGTCGAATTCGGCGCGCAGCACCTGGGTGTTGACGAAGAAGCCGATCAGCCGCTCGGTCTCGACCCGGTTACGGTTGGCGACCGGCACACCGACGCGGATGTCGGACTGCCCGCTGTAGCGGTGCAGCAATGCCTGGAAGCTGGCCAGCAACACCATGAAGGGCGTGGCGCCCTGTTGCTGGGCCAATTGCTTCAGCGCGCCAGCCAACGTGTTGTCGATGGCCACGGTAACTCGGGCGCCCTGATAGCTGCTTATCGCTGGCCGCGGTCGATCGGCAGGCAACGCCAGCACGGGTTGCTCGTCACCGAGCTGCGCCGTCCAGTAGGCCAGCTGTCGCGCCTGCTCGCCGGCCTCCATCCAGTTACGCTGCCAGGTGGCGTAGTCGGCGTACTGCACCGGCAGCACGGGCAGGTCCACCTTCTGCCCTTGGCTGTAGCCGTGGTAGAGCTGCACCAGCTCATTGATCATCACGGGCATCGACCAACCGTCGGACACGATGTGGTGCAGGGTCAGCACCAGCACATGCTCGTCCTGCACCATGCCCAGCAACTTCACCCGCAGCAGCGGGCCGGTTTGCAGGTCGAAAGGCAGATGAGCTTCGTGCTCGACATGACTGCGCACGCTGGCGTCATCGGTCTGCTCCAACTGCTCGAACATCAACTTGAAGGGGCTGTGCGGATGGACCACCTGCACGGCCTGCTCCCCTTCCAGGCGGAACGTCGTGCGCAGGGTCTCATGACGGGCGATCAAAGCCTCGAAGCTACGCTGCAGGGCACCCGTGTCCAAATGCCCTTTGAAGCGCAGGACGGACGAGAGGTTGTACGCGGTACCCACCTCGCCCAGCTGTGACAGAATCCATAGCCGCTGCTGGGCATAGGAAAGCAGTACCGGCGCTTCTGGATCCCTCGGGAAGATCGGCGTGACCCCATACAGGTTGACGCCTTGTTTCTTGAGCAAGGCTGCCAACGCCTTACGTTTTTGGGTGGACAACGATACGACTGTATCGAGCAGCTCTTGCACAGGGAATCTCCTAAGAAATCAGCTCTTCAATTTCCTCCGTAGTTAGACGATTGAGCACTGCCAAGGATTTAGGCCCCCCCTCGTGCACGATTCCAGTAGGAGCGGCCTTGCGTCGCGAAAGGGCTGCGTAGCGGCCCCTGGGTCTCAGCTTCGCCGCATAAATTGCTGGGCCCGCTACGCAGCCCTTTCGCGACGCAAGGCCGCTCCTACACCGTTTGCGCCATGGGCAAGAGACGCGTTTAGTCTGCCGACCGCAAAGACTAGGAAATCAGCTCATCGAGCTCCTCCGTGCTCAAGCTTTCGAGTAATGCTAGCGACTTGGCCAATTGGTCCTGGGTGGTGTCGACGACTGGCGCCTTACCTTCGAGCTGACGACTGAAGTCGGCCAGTACAGGGAACTCGAAGAGTTCTTTCAGTTCGGCCAAAACACCGGCTTGCTCCTGTATGCGAACGATCACCGAGGTGGCCAGCAGGGAGTGACCGCCCAGCGCGAAGAAATTGTCGGTCAACCCGACCCTCTCCAGCTTCAGCACATCCGCCCAGATCGTCGCGATCTGCTGTTCCAGCTCGCTCTGCGGCGCCACGTACTCGCCTTGCAGCAAACTGGCATCCGGTTGCGGCAAAGCCTTGCGGTCCAGCTTGCCGTTCGGTGTCACTGGCAGTTTGCCGAGCAGCAGCAGATGCGCAGGCACCATGTAATCCGGCAGGCCGACCTTCAGCGCCTCCCGCAGGCTTTCGCGCAGTGCGCCCTCGTCTTGCGTGCTGTCGGCCGGTACCACATAACCCACCAACTGCTTGCCGCTCGGACCGTCCTGGGCCAGTACCACTGCCTCCTGCACACTCGGCAGCTCCAGCAGGCGCGCTTCGATTTCACCCAGTTCGATACGCAAACCGCGGATCTTCACCTGGTGGTCGATACGCCCGGCGTAGTCGATCACGCCGTCGGCGTCGTAACGTGCCAGGTCACCGGTGCGGTACAGACGCCCGCCGTTGTCGCTGAACGGGTCTGGCACGAAGCGTTCGGCAGTCAGCGCTGGGCGCTGGTGGTAACCACGGGCCAGGCCCACGCCACCCAGGTACAGCTCGCCGGCACTGCCGCGTACCGCAGGTTGCAGGCTGCCTTCGAGGATGTGGGCCTTGAGGTTGTCGATCGGCTGGCCGATCGGCACGCTGATGCTTTCGTCCGGCTGGCAGGTCCAGTGAGTGACGTCGATGGCAGCTTCGGTCGGGCCGTACAGGTTGTACAGGCCGGCCGCTGGCAGGCGCTGCAGGGTCTGGCGGGCCAGCTCGGCAGGCAACGCTTCACCGCTGCAAACCACGCGCTTGAGGCTGACACAGCTCTCGACTGCTTCATGGGTCATGAACGCCTGCAGCATCGACGGCACGAAGTGCAAGGTGCTGATGGCGTACTGGTTGATGGTGTCGACCAGCAGTTGCGGGTCGCGGTGGGCACCTGGCTGGGCCATGACCAGACGGGCGCCGGTCATCAGCGGCCAGAAGAACTCCCACACCGACACGTCGAAGCTGAACGGGGTCTTCTGCAGCACGTTGTCGCTGGCATCCAGGCCGTAGGCCTTCTGCATCCACCACAGGCGGTTGACCAGCGCCTGATGGCTGTTGCCGGCGCCTTTCGGGCGGCCGGTGGAGCCGGAGGTGTAGATCACGTAGGCGAGGTTCAGCGGCGCCACGTCGATGTTCGGGTTGGCGTCGCTGTAAGCACCGAGCTGCTCGGTGTCCAGGTCCAGGCTGCGCAGGCCGGCCGGGATCGGCAAGGCATCGCGCAGGTGCGACTGGGTCAGCAGCAAGGCGATGCCACTGTCGGCGAACATGTAGCTCAGGCGGTCTTGCGGGTACTCCGGGTCCAGCGGCACGTAGGCGCCGCCAGCTTTGACGATGCCCAGCAGGCCGATGACCATCTCCAGGCTGCGCTGCATGGCGATGCCCACCAGCACGTCCGGGCCAACGCCCAGTTCACGCAGCTTGTGCGCCAGCTGGTTGGCTTGGCCATTGAGCTCGGCATAGCTCAGGGTCTGCTCGCCAAACACCAGTGCCGGGGCGTGTGGGGTGGCGAACGCCTGGGCTTCGATCAGCGAATGGATGCTGCGCTGATCCGGGTACGCCGCTTGGGTGTCGTTCCAGCGCTCGACCATCAGTTGCTGTTCTTGCAGGCCCAGCATCGGCAGCTCGCCGACCACTGCCTGCGCATTGGCAACCAGCGCCTGCAGCACGTTGGCGAAGCAACCCGCCAGTCGGCCAATGGCCTCGTCGCTCCACAGCGCACGGTCGTGGCTGTAGTGCATCGACAGGGTCGCGCCCAGTTCCACCACCAGGGTCAGCGGGTAGTTGGTCTGCTCCTGCACGGCCACGTCGCCAAAGCGCAACCCGCCAGGCGCGCCTTGCTGCAAGGCCTCGGACACCGGGTAGTTCTCGAACACCAGGATGCTGTCGAACAGCGCATCACCGCCCTGCCCTGCCCAGCGCTGCACGTCATACAGCGGGGTGTGCTCGAACTCGCGCACGGCCAGGTTGCTGGCCTGCACCTGGCCAATCCATTCGGCCACGGTCTGTTCGGCACGGGGTGCGCCGATCACCGGCAGGGTGTTGATGAACAGGCCGATCTGCTCTTCGACCCCAGCCAGGTCTGCCGGGCGACCCGCTACCGTGGCGCCGAAGCACACGCTGGCCTGGCCAGTGCAGCGCTGCAACAGCAGCAGCCAGGCCGATTGCACCAGGGTATTGACGGTGACCCGGTTGGCGCGGGCAAAGGCTTCGATGCGCGCCGTCTGCTCCGCATCGAAGGCCAGGCGATGATCACCGTAGCCGGTGCCTGCAACCCCCGCGCTACCGGCAATGGCCTGGGCCAGCCGGGTCGGCTCGTCGAGCCCGGCCAGCTGGGCCTTCCAGAAGCTTTCGGCAACCGCTGTGTCCTGGCCTTGCAGCCAGGCGATATAGTCGCGGTAATGCGTGGCTTGGGCCTGTGGCGCCAGCCCCGCGTAACGTTGCAGCACTTCGCCCAGCAAACGCGAGGTGCTCCAGCCATCCATCAGGATATGGTGGTTGGTGTAGATCAGGTGGTGGCGCGCCTCGCCCGTGCGCACCAAGGCCAGCCGCAGCAGCGGCGCCTCGGCCAGTTCGAACCGGCGCTGGCGCTCGCCCTCGGCCAAGGCCTGCAAGGCGGCTTCCAGCGCCGGCTGGCCACGCCAGTCATGCTCGCTGCACGGCAACGCTACCGACTTGCGCACCACTTGCACCGCCTGCTCCAGCTCGCCCTGCAGCACGAACCCGCTGCGCAGGATGTCATGGGCATCGAGCGCGGCCTGCCAGGCCTGCTTGAAGCGCTGCACATCCAGCCCTTCGACATCGACTCGCAACTGGTTGATGTAGTTGCCGGCCTGCTGGTCGTACAGGGTGTGGAACAGCATGCCCTGCTGCATCGGCGACAGCGGGTAGACATCGGCGATCTGCCCCGGGGCCAGCGGCAAGCTGTCCAGCTGAGCCTGGGTGAGTGCCGCCAGCGGGAAGTCCGACGGCGTCACGCCCTGGTGCTGAGCCTGGCAGCAATGCTCGACCAGCTCGGCCAACGCCTGCTCGTAGGCCTGGGCCAGGTGCTGGATGGTTTCCGGGCGGTAGACGTCTTCGCTGTAGGTCCACTCCAGGAACAGCTCGCCGCCGTACACCTGGCCGGTGATGCTCAGCCAGTTGCCCAACTGCGCACCGGCGCATTGGGTGCGGCCGGCGCTTTCGCCGCTAGGGCTGAACGATGCCGCGTCGTCGGCGGTGAAACTGCCGTCGAACTGGCCCAGGTAGTTGAAGGTGACGCGTGCCTGCGCGGCGCCGCTGAGCCGCTCGCGGGTCTGGGCATCGCCCAGGTAGCGCAGCAGGCCATAGCCGATGCCTTTGTCCGGTACGGCGCGCAGTTGCTCCTTGATCGCCTTGATCGACTCGCCAACGGCCTGGCCAGGGGCCAGACGTACCGGGAACAGGCTGGTGAACCAGCCGACCGTGCGGCTGAGGTCAAGGTCGTCGAACAGGTCTTCGCGGCCATGGCCTTCCAGTTGCACCAGCACCTCATCCTGCGCGCTCCACTGGCACAGCGTGCGCGCCAGCGCGGTCAGCAGCAGGTCGTTGATCTGCGTGCGATAGGCAGCGGGGGCCTGCTTCAGCAACTGCGCGGTACGCGCGGCATCCAGGCGCGACGCAGCAGTGCGGGCGTGCTGGTTGCCCAGGCTGCCCTGTGGGTTGTCACGCGGCAGTTCTGCCGGGCTGCCTTGCAGCACCTGCAGCCAGTAGTCGCCCTGTGCCTGCAGCGCCGAGCTGCTGGCATGCGCAACCAGCCGCTCGGCCCAGGTTTTCACCGAGCAGGTCTTGGCTGGCAGGCTTACCGGCTGACCTTTCAGGCGTTGCTGATAAGCCTCTTGCAGGTCTTCGAGCAGCACCCGCCAGGACACGCCGTCCACCACCAGGTGGTGAATGACCAACAGCAAGCGCTGCTGGCCATCGGCGAGGTCGAACAGTTCGGCACGCAGCAGCGGGCCTTGCTCAAGGTTCAAGCTGGCCTGCACCTCGGTGCCAGCGGCGTCCAGTTCGCCCAGCGCTGCGAGGCTGCGCTGGCGCACCAGCGGCGCACTGTCCAGGGCCTGGAAGCGGGCCTGCCACTGGCCGTTCTGGCGGCTGAAGCGCAAGCGCAAGGCATCGTGCTGCTCCAGCACCGCACGCAGGGCCGACTCCAGGTGTTCCACCTGCACGCGCTGGGCAGGTTTCAACAGCACCGACTGGTTCCAGTGCCCTGGCTGGGCGATGTCCATCTCGAAGAAGCGCGCCTGCGCGGGCAGCAGCACCACTTCACCGCTGACAGCGCTGTCCACCGGGGCTGCGGCTGCCGGCTGCTTGGCTTCGATGCGCTTGGCGACCTGGGCCAGTTGGCCGACGGTCTGCTGTTCGAACAGCTGCTTGGGGGTGATCTTGATGCCCTGGCGCTTGGCCCGGGCGATGATCTGCAGGCTGAGGATCGAATCGCCGCCCAGCTCGAAGAAGTTGTCGCTGCTGCCCACGCGTTCCAGCTTGAGCACGTCGGCCCATACCGCGGCCAGCTTCTCCTCGATGTCGCCTTCAGGCGCCACGTAACCACGGCTTACCGCGCCCGGCGCCGGCAAGGCGCGCTTGTCGAGCTTGCCGTTGGCGGTCAGCGGCAGACGCTCTAGCAACAGCACCTGCGCAGGCACCATGTAGTCGGGCAAGCGGGCCTGCAATTGCGCCTGCAACTGCGGCACGGTCACGCCTGCTTCGGCCACCACGTAGGCCACCAGTTGCAGGCGCTCGGCATCGCCTTCCAGCGGCAATGCCAGGACCACGGCGTCGCTGACATCGGGCAGCCCGGCGAGCACGCGACCGATTTCACCCGGTTCGACGCGATAGCCACGGATTTTCACCTGGTCATCGGCACGCCCGATAAATTCCACCAGGCCTTCAGCGCTCAACCGCGCCCGGTCGCCGGTGCGGTACAGGCGGGCGCCATCGGCCGCCGGCACGAAGCGTTCGGCCGTCAGCGCGGGCTGGCCCAGGTAACCCTGGGCAACGCCCTGGCCACCCAGGTAGAGCTCGCCGACCACCTGCGGCGCCAGCGGGTTGAGGTAGCCATCGAGCACTTCGGCGCAGGCATTGCCCAGCGGGCGACCGACCGGCACCGTGCGGCAGTTGGCCAGGCGCTGGTCGGGTTCGAAGGTGAGCACGCCGACCGTGGTCTCGGTCGGGCCGTAGTGGTTGATGACGCGGCATTCGGGGCGCAATGCGCGGATTTTTTCCAGCAGGCTCCAAGGGCACGCTTCACCGCCCAGAATCAGTGCTGCAGCAGGCAGCACATCGGCGGCGCGGGCAGCCTGCAGCAGGCCCTGCAGGTGGCTTGGCACCAGTTTCACCACGCCCACCTGATGCTGCGCCATGTAGCTGGCGAAACCATCCGGGTCGAAGGCCAGTTCCTGCGGTAGCAAATGCAGCAAGCGGCCCGAGGCCAGGGCACCGAACAGTACGGTGTGGCCAAGGTCGGCGGCGGTGGTGGACACCATGGCCATGCTCGCCCCGGCCGGCAGTTGCAGGCGTTCGAGCACAGCCTGGATATAGCTGGCCAATGCCCCGTGGCTGACCACCACGCCTTTGGGCTGGCCGGTCGAACCCGAGGTGTAGATCAGATAAGCCGGCTGCTCAGGGCTGACCGCGACCGCCACCGGGCTGTCGCTGCAGGCCGCCCACGTCGAGGGCTCGCAGGCAACCGCCTGCAAGCCGTCGAGGCCAGCGAAGCGGGTATCGCCAGGCTCATGCAACAGCACGGCGGCGCCGCTGTCGACGACCAACTGCTGCAGGCGCTCCTGCGGCTGCTGGGTATCCAGCGGCAGGTAGGCGGCGCCGGTCTTGAGCACCGCCAGCAAGGCCGTGACCCAATCGATGGAGCGCGGCAGGCACAGGGCAACGATACTGCCGGCACCGACGCCACGCTGGCGCAGGTAGTCGGCTACGCGGTTGGACGCAGCGTCCAGCCCGCCCTGGGTCATGAAGCGCTCACCAGCGCGCACGCCGCCCTGGGCCTGCCCTTGCGCCATCGCCTGGTGCCACAGGGCGAGGAAGTCGCGGTGCGGGTAGGCGTTGGCTGCGGCCGGCTGCTGCGCCGCCACCTCCAGATGGTCGACGATCGGCTGCTGCTGGGCATGGCTGAGCACGTCCAGCACCCGCCGCAGCGAATCGGCGAGGCGCTGGATGGTGGCGGGTTCGAACAAGTCGGTGGCGTAGGTGAAGTACCCCTCGATGCCATCGGGTTTATCCGAGAAGTCGAACGCCAGGTCGAAGCGCGCATCGCCACCTTCACGGGCAAAACCTTCCACCTCCAGCGCACCCAGGCGCTTGCGCGACGCGTCGCCCGCCGCCACGTGCTGGTTGATCTTGAACTGGAACAGCGGGTTGTGGGCCAGGTTGCGCTCTGGCAGCAAGGCATCCACCAGGTGCTCGAACGGCAGTTCCTGGTGCGACTGGGCGCCGCCGATCACGTCCTTGACCTGCTCCAGCAGCTCGGCGAAGGTCGCGCGTTCGTCTACCTGCACGCGCAACACCTGGGTGTTGATGAAGAAGCCGATCAGGCCTTCCAGCTCCTTGCGGTTACGCCCCGCATTCGGCGCGCCGATGCGGATGTCCGACTGCCCGCTGTAGCGCGACAGCACCACCGCCATGGCCGCCAGCATCAGCACGAACAGCGTGTGCCCGCCCTTGCGCGCCTGGCTGCGCAACGCATCGGCCTGCTCGGCGCCAATCTGCAGTTTGAGCACCGCGCCGCGGTAGCTCGGCGTGGCGGGCCGTTCGAAGTCCAGCGGCAGGCTCAGCAGCGGCTGCTCGTCACCCAGTTGCGCCTGCCAATACGCCAGCTGGCGCTGGGCCTCACCGGCCTCGAGCCAGGCGCGCTGCCAGATCGCATAGTCGGCGTACTGGATCGGCAGGGCCGGCAATTGCGCCTCGCGGCCTTCAGCCAGCGCGGTGTACAGCTGGATGAACTCCTGCACCAGCAAGTCGCTCGACCAGCCGTCGGAGATGATGTGGTGCATGCTCAGGGCCAGCACGTGGTGCTCGGCACTCAGGCGCAGCAGGGTGACCCGCATCAGCGGCCCGGTCAGCAGGTCGAACGGTTGCTTGAGCGCGGCATCGACGGCTTCGCTCAAGGCGGCTTCATCGTCGCCCGCCTGGAACTCGACCACGTCCAGCACCAGCGGGCAGGCGCCGAGAATCTCCTGGTGGAACTCGCCTTCATCCGAAACGAAGCGCGTACGCAGCGACTCATGGCGGCTGACCAGCGCATCCAGCGCCTGCTGCAGCACCGTTAGCTCCAGAGCGCCCTTGAGGCGCACGGCCATCGGCACGTTATAGGCCGGGCTGTCGGGTTCCAACTGCCAGAGAAACAGCAGGCGCTGCTGGGCAAACGACAAGGGAATGCGCGCCAGGCCCTGGCGTGCAGGCACGATGGGCAGCAGGCGGAAGCTCTGCCCGGTGGCCTGCATTTTCGCCAGGATCTGCTGACGCTGCTCCACAGGCAGGCTGACGAAGCGTTGGGCAATGCGTTGTGCGGGGGTGAGTTGCATGTCAGGCCTCGGTGAATTCGTTCATCATTTTTTCGATATCGCTCAGGCCGTCGTCGCTCAGCGACAGGCCTTGTTCATCCAGTGCCTGGGCGAACGCGCGCAGCTCGGGGTGGGCGAAGATCAGCCGCAGCGGTATGTCCAGGCCCAGTTCCACGTTGATGCGCGATACCGCTTGCGCCGCCAGCAGGGAGTGGCCGCCGAGTTCGAAGAAGTTGTCGTTCAGGCCGACCTGACCGAGGTTGAGCAACTGCGCCCAGATCTGCGCCAATTGCTGTTGCAGTTCGGTCTGCGGCGCTTGGTAGTCGTGCTGTGGCTGGCTGGGGTCGGGCAATGGCAGCGCCTTGCGGTCGAGCTTGCCGCTGGGGGTCAGCGGCATGCTCGGCAGGGTCACCAGGTAGGACGGGATCATGTAGTCCGGCAGGCTGGCCTTGAGGTACTGCTTGAGGGCCTGGCGCAGATCGCCGCTGGCGCCTTCAGCAGGTACCGCATAGGCACACAGCTGCTTGCCGCTGGGCAGGTCGATGGCCAGTACCGTGGCCTCGCGAACGTCCGGGTGCGCGCGCAGGTACTGCTCGATCTCGCCCAGTTCAATGCGGAAACCGCGCACCTTGACCTGGTGGTCAGCCCGCCCGCGATAGGCCAGTTGCCCATGTGGGTCGTAGTAGCCCAGGTCGCCGGTACGATACAGGCGGCCACCGCCCACGCTGTCGAACGGGTCGGGGATGAAGCGCTCGGCCGTCAGCGACGGGCGCTGGTGGTAACCCCGCGCCAGGCACCCTGCCCCGCCAATGAACAGCTCGCCAGAGACGCCCACTGGGGTCGGCGCCAGGCCATCGTCCAGCGCGTGCAGGGTACGGCCCGGCAGCGCTCGGCCAATCGGTACACCGCCCTGGCTGATCTGCGCGGGTGTCATCTGCGAGCAGTCGAAGGTGGTGGCCACCACGGTCGCTTCGGTCGGCCCGTAGGTGTTCAGCAGACGCACCGCCGGCGGCCCATCGGCCAGCCAGGCGCGCAGGGCGTCTTCCGGCACCGCTTCACCGCCAACGTGGATCTGTTTGAGCCGGCCATAGGCCTCTGGCCCGCGACGCTCCAGGGCCAGCAGGCGCCAGTAGGCGGCGGGCAAGTCGGCCACGGTCACACCGTGGCGGTTGATTTCGTCCAGCAGGGTGGCGGTGTCCCATAGCCGCAGGTCGCGCAGCACCACGCAAGCGCCTTGCGCCAGCGGCGGGAAGAACTGCTCGATAAAGCCGTCGAAGCTGAAGGTGGCGAACTGCAGCACGCGATCACTCGGGCTCAGGCGTGAGTAGTCGGCGGCCACCTGGCAGAACACCGACAGCGCATGGTGGTCGATGGCCACGCCCTTGGGCATGCCGGTGGAGCCCGAGGTGTAGATGACGTAGGCCAGGTTGTGCGGCGCCGCCAGGTTAGGCAGCGGCTCGGCCGGCCAGGCCTGCAGCCACTGGGTGCCGGGTTCGAGCACCAGGCAAGGCAGCTGCGGGTCCAATTGCAAACGCGCCAACGACGGCGCATCGGCCAGCAGCAGGCCGATGCCGCTGTCTTCGACCATGTACGCCAGGCGCTCTTGCGGGTAGTCCGGGTCCAGCGGCACATAGGCACCGCCGGCCTTGTGGATGGCGATCAACGCCAGCGCCATGCCCAGGCCACGCTCGACGGCCACACCCACCAGGCAGTCAGGGCCTACGCCCATTGCACGCAGGCGATGGGCCAACTGGGTGCTGCAGCGGTCCAGCTCGGCATAGCTCAGTTGCTGATCATCGAAGATCAGTGCCACGGCGTCTGGCTGCGCACGCGCCTGGCGCTCCAGCAACTGGTGCGCGCACAGGCCGCTGCTGGCTGCTGGCGCGGGGTTCCAGCCATGGGTCAGTTGGCGACGCTCATCGTCGCCCAGGAAGTCCAGCTCGGCGATGCAGCGCTGCGGCTCGGCGCAGATGGCTTCGAGCAGCGCTTGCCAGTGCCCGGCCATGCGCTCGATGCGCGGCGCATCGAACAGGTCGGTGGAGTAGTTGAACGAGGCGGTCACGCCGTCGGAGCGCTCCAGGGTATTGAGCGAGATGTCGTACTGCGCGCCCGGCTCCAGCAAGTCCACTTCGCGGACCTTGAGGCCCTGCAGGGCATCGCTGGACACCTGCTCGCCCAGGTCGCGCAAATGGTTGTAGAGCACCTGGAAGAACGGGTTCACGCCCTGGTCGCGCTCTGGGTACAGGGCCTCGGCAACCTCCAGGAACGGCACGTCCTTGTTGGCCTGCGCCTGCAGGGTGGTTTCCTTGATCGCCGCCAGCAACTGCGGGAACGGCAGGCTGCCATCGACGCCGACCCGCGCCACCACCACGTTGATGAAGAAGCCGATCAGCCCTTCGAGCTCCAGGCGATTGCGGTTGGTCACTGGGACACCGATGTTGATCGTGTCCTTGCGGCTGTAGCGCGACAGCACGATGGCGTAGGCCGCCAGAAACACATGGAACAGCGTGGCATTGGACGCCACCGCCAGGGCCCGCAGGCGCTCGGTGAGGGCCAACGGCAGGCGCAGGTCGAAGCGGCTGCCCTGGTAGCTCTTGGCCGGCGGGCGAATACGGTCGGCGGGCAGTTCGAGCACTTCGAAATCGTCCTCCAGGCGCGCCTTCCAATAGTCGATCTGTGCCTGCATCTGCCCCTCGGCCAGCCATTTGCGCTGCCAGGCGGCGAAGTCGGCGTACTGCACCGGCAGCGGCTCGATGGCCCTTGCCTGGCCGCTGGCAGCCGCGTTGTAGGCGGCAGCGAACTCGCGTACCAGCAGGCTCATCGACCAACCGTCAGAGACGATGTGGTGCAAGGTCAGCGACAGCAGGTGCTCGTGCGCATGCACCTTGAACAGGCGCGCACGCAGCAGCGGGCCGTGCTCCAGGTCGAACGTGGCAAAGGCTTCGGCTTCGAGCTTGCGCATCTGCGCGGCCTCGTCCTGGCCGCTGAGGTCTTCGAAGCCGATCGGTACCGAAGCGGCGGGCAGAACGCGCTGCCACGGCAAGCCGTTGGCTTCGACGAACACCGTGCGCAGTGATTCGTGGCGTGCCACCAGCGCATCCAGCGCGGCCTGCACGGCTGCGCGGTCGAGGGCGCCTTGCATGCGCACGGCCATCGGTGTGTTGTAGGCCAGGCTTTGCGGGTTGAGTTTCCAGAACAGCCATTGGCGGTTCTGCGAGCGGGACACCGGCAGCGGCTGCTGGCGGTCGAGGATCTCGATCTCCAGGCCCGCGCCCTGCTCGCCCTCGGCCACGGCCTGGGCAAAGGCCTGCAGGTCGAGCGTGTCGAACAGCGTGCGCAGCGGGATGTCCAGGCCCAGGTGCTTGCGCACCCGCGACACGGCCTGGGTGGCCAGCAGCGAATGCCCACCCAGGGCAAAGAAGTTGTCGCCCAGGCCCACCTGCGGCACCTGCAGCACCTCGGCCCAGATCTGCGCCAGCTGCACCTGCAACGGGGTTACCGGCGCCTGGTAGGCCACCTGGGTGGCGACCGGCGCGGGCAGCGCCTTGATGTCGACCTTGCCGTTGACCGTCACCGGCAGGCGCTCC
The DNA here is from genome assembly GCF_014269105.1 of Pseudomonas sp. SWRI77. Classification (NCBI taxonomy): domain Bacteria; kingdom Pseudomonadati; phylum Pseudomonadota; class Gammaproteobacteria; order Pseudomonadales; family Pseudomonadaceae; genus Pseudomonas; species Pseudomonas sp. SWRI77. Next base: position 161,010 of record NZ_JABWRV010000013.1, read on the forward strand.
AGCACCATCAGGTGGGTGGGTACCATGTGCTCGGGCAGCAGCCCTTTGAGCGTGGCGCGAATCGCCTCCTGCCAGGCCTGGCTGTCTGCCGGCATCTGGCTGGGCACCAGCCAGGCCGCTAGTTGCAGCTCCGGTGCCTGGCCCTGGACCCGCACCAGGGCATTGGCGACGCCCTCCAGCCCACGCAGCGGGTTCTCGATTTCGGCCAGCTCCACGCGGTAGCCACGGATCTTCACCTGGCCGTCCATGCGCCCGGCAAACTGCAGCTCGCCGGTAGCGCTCTGCCGTACCCAGTCGCCGCTGCGGTACAAGCGCTCGCCATTACCGTTCGGGTCGGGCACAAAACGCTCAGCGGTCAACGCCGGGCGGGCGAGGTAGCCACGGGCAAGGCCTGCCCCGCCGATGTACAGCTCGCCTTTGGCCTTGGCCGGCAAGGGCTGCAGGCAGCGGTCGAGCACGCTGAGGCGTGCATTGGCCAGCGGTTGGCCGAGCGAAGCCTGGTTGTCCAGTTCGGCCACCAGCACGCCGACCGTGGTCTCGGTCGGGCCATAGTGGTTGAACACCTTGAGTGCCGGCGCCAGCGCGCGGATCTTGCCGAGCAGGCCCGGGCTGATGGCTTCGCCGCCCAGCACCAGGCACTGCCCCGGCAGCGCCGAGCGGCCGGCGACCAGCATGGCCTCCAGGTGCGAGGGCACGATTTTCAGTGCATCCACCTGGTGCTGCGCCAGGTAGGCCGCGAAGCCTTCGGCATCCAGTACCTGATCGCGCAGCAGCAGGTGCAAGGTCTGGCCGCCACACAGGGCGCCGAACAGCATGGTGTGGCCGAGGTCCGCAGCCGGGGTCGAGACCTGCGCCATGCTGTGGATCTGGCTCATCGGCAGGCGCGCGGCGATGCCCTCGACATAGTTGCCCAACGCGCCATGGCTGATTGCTACGCCCTTGGGCTGGCCGGTGGTGCCGGAGGTGTAGATCACGTAGGCGAGGTTGGCCGCTGCAACGGCACGCCGTGGGGCGCTTTCACGAGCGGCCTGGGTGTGTTCCCAGGCCAGCCGATGGACGCCACCTGGCAGCGCTGCCTGCCAATTGCCGGGCGCCAGCACCAGGCGGGTGCCACTGTCGGCGAGCATGTAGGCCAGGCGTTCGGCCGGTTGCTCGGGCTCCAGTGGCAGGTAGGCGCCGCCCGCCTTGAGCACGCCGAGGATGCTGGCGAGCATGCCGACGCTGCGGTCGGCCAGCACGCCGACCAGGGTGTCCGGCTGCACGCCAGCTTCGACCAGCCTGTCGGCGATGGCTTCGGCACGGGCATCAAGCCCGGCAAAGCTGGCCGCCTCGCCTGCTGCCATCACGGCGGTGCGCTCGGGGTGGCGCTGGGCAGCCTCGGCAAAGCGCTGGTGGACCAACAACGGCTCGGCGGCCTGCCCATGCGCATTCCGGGTGGCGGCCAGGCCTGGCAACGGCAACTCGCCCACCGCACCGGGGGCCTCGTCGGCCAGCGCCTGCACCAGCGCCAGCCATTGTTCGCCAAGGGCTTCGACAGTGGCCGCATCGAACACATCGAGGGCATAGGTGAAGGCAGCATGCAGCTGGCCGGCCCGCTCGTGGGTATCGAGTGCCAGGTCGAAACGGGCGCTGTGCTTTTCCAGGGTGATCGGTGCCAGGCTCAGCCCGGAGCGGGTCTTGATGGCTTCGACATCCGCCACCTGGGCCTGGTGGTTGAACAGCACCCGGAACAGCGGGCTCTCGGTGCTGCGCGGCAGCTCCAGGGCCTCGACCAGTTGTTCGAACGGCAGGTCCTGGTGGCTTTGCGCGCCCACGGCGGTTTCGCGCACGCGCTGCAGCAGGCCGGCGATATCCAGCAGTGGGTCGATTTCGGTGTGCAGCACCTGGGTATTGATGAAGCAGCCGATCAGGCCCTGGCTTTCGGCACGGTTGCGGTTGGCAATGGGCACCCCGACGCGGACGGCGCTCTGCCCGCCATAGCGCTGCAGCAGCAGCTTGAAGGCTGCCAGCAGGACCATGAACAGGGTGACGTTGTGCCGACGCGCCAGGCCGCGCAGGCGTTCAGCGACATCGGCGGCAATCGGGAATTCGTGACGCGCGCCGCGGTAGTTCGGCCGGCCGCTGCGGGCGCGGTCCAGTGGCAGCTCCAGCGGCGAGTGATCGTCGCCCAGGCGCGCCTGCCAGTACGCCAACTGGCGGTCCTGCTCGCCAGCCTGAAGCCAACTGCGCTGCCACAGGGCGTAGTCGCGGTACTGGATCGGCAAGGGTTCGAGTGTGGCTTCGGTGCCGGCCACGGCGGCATCGTAGAGGTGCAGGAACTCGTCGATCAGCACGTTCATCGACCAGCCATCGGCGACGATATGGTGCAGGGTCAGCAGCAGCACATGGTCCTGTTCTGCCAGTTGCAGCAGGCGCACGCGCAGCAGCGGGCCGGCGGCCAGGTCGAAGGGGGCCAGGGCTTCTTCTTCGGCGATGGATTCGAGGGCGTGATGGCGGGCCTCTTCGGCCAGCTCGCTCAAGCCGTCCTGGCGCAACTGCAGCGGGGCGGCGGCTGCATCGACTTGCTGACGCACATCATCGCCGTCGGCGACGAAGCGGGTGCGCAGGGTTTCGTGGCGGGCCACCAGGGCATCGAAGGCGTGCTGCAGGGCCACCCGGTTCAGCGGGCCATGCAGGCGCACGGCCATGGGCAGGTTATAGGCTGCGCCTTGGGGGTCGAGCTGCCAGAGGAACCACATGCGCCGCTGCGCGTAGGACAGCTGGTCACGCTCGTCGACCTCGACACCTGGCGCGATCGGCAGCACGGAGAAGTCCATGCCCTCGCCCTGCAGCGCCTTGAGGAACAGGCGGCGCTTGTCGGGGCTGAGTTCGATGAAGCGGCGAGCGAGTTTGAGCGTCTGTTCAGCATTCATGTCGAGCGATGTCCTGGCAGTCGAGCGGTAACTGTCAGACGAAGGCATGGGGGGCTGATTTAGGGGCGGGGGGATTT